>CAZAAP010000058.1:0-11118 GCA_964482935.1 uncultured Enteractinococcus sp. | reverse complement strand
CTTGACTCAGCGAGTGTAGCCGTTTGATTTGGGCTTTTTCGCGTTCAGGATCAGACGGGGGCAGGTTATACCGGGCTTTGAGTTGACCAACTTTTTGCGTGCATTTGAAGCGTTCAGCGAGCAAATACACCAGTGTGGCATCAATATTGTCGATGCTGGAGCGGATGGCTAGCAGCTCATCCAGGATGGCCGGATCGGTGTTGCCCGTCAGCGAGGACGCCGTGGAATCGTAAGTCATGGTCCCTAGTTTAGACGTGCGCCAACCGCTGGGCGTTGATCGACTTGTGGATCGTGACCTGACCGAGCACGCGGGTACCTTGGTATAGGACGGCGGTCTGACCGGGGGCAACACCCTGGATGGTTTCATCGAGTTCGATTTCCCATACGACACCAGCTTCGCCGTCGACGTCGCCAGTGGTCACGCGCGCGCGGCCGGGTACAGGTTCGGCGTGGGCGCGGACTTGTACATGGCAGTCAAACCAAGCGCCGGTGGCTTCTTCGGCCAGTGGCGTGCCAGCCCAGGATGGGCGAATGCCGGTGATACGGTCTACAGCCAGCAGGTCGCGAGAACCTACGACAACGGTGTTTTCTTTCGGACGGATTTCCAATACGAAGCGTGGTTTGCCGTCTTCGGCGGGCTTACCGATGGCAAGACCGCGGCGTTGACCGATGGTAAAGGCCTGGGCTCCCGGGTGGGTGCCGACTTCTTGACCGTCAGTGTCCAGGATCGAGCCTTGAGTCATGTCGATCTTTTCTTCCAGCCAGCCGCGGGTGTCGCCGTCGGGAATGAAACAGATGTCATGCGAGTCAGGTTTCTGGGCAACAGACAGACCACGTTCAGCGGCTTCGGCACGCACCATTTCTTTCGACGGGGTGTCGCCTAGCGGGAACATGGAGTGTTTGAGTTGTTCGGCGGTCAGCACGCCCAACACATAGGACTGGTCTTTGGCGTCGTCGGCGGCGCGGTGGAGCTCCAGCTCGCCGTTGTCGTCTTCAATGACTTTAGCGTAATGCCCGGTCACGACGGCGTCGAAGCCCAGGGCCAGGGCGCGTTCGAGCAGGGCGGCGAATTTGATGCGTTCGTTACAGCGCATACACGGATTGGGGGTGCGACCGGCGGCGTATTCGTCAATGAAGTCTTCGACGACTTCTTCCTGAAAGCGTTCGGAGAAGTCCCAGGTGTAGTACGGGATGCCGAGCTTTTCGCAAGCACGCCAGGCGTCGGAGGCGTCTTCGATCGTGCAGCACCCGCGCGAACCGGTGCGCAGGGTGCCGGGCATCCGGGACAGAGCGAGGTGGACACCGACGACGTCGTGGCCGGCGTCGACGGCGCGCGCTGCGGCGACCGCCGAGTCGACACCGCCCGACATTGCTGCCAGAACCTTCAACTTTTTCATAACAATTTCTCTTCCGTTTAGCGGTGGGAGTTTGCTGTGCGAATCGAGGATGTTGTTGCCGTCATCCCGGCTTTCGCGGCCGCCTGGTAAATTCCAGGCAGTGCGGCAATCACCGCGTCAATATCTGCTTGCGTCGTCGTGTGGCCTAAGGAGAACCGCTGGGTGGAACGGGCTGCGGCCTCGTCTTGGCCGGTGGCCAAAATGACCTGTGATGGCCGGGAGACTCCTGCGTTACAGGCCGAACCCGTCGAGGATTCAATTCCGGCCATGTCTAACCCAAATAATAACGAGTCACCCTCGGCCCCCGCAAAGGAAAAGTGCACGTTCGTTGGCAGCCGATAATTTCCGTCAGCCGGACCCTGGAGTTTGGCCTCGGGAATGGCCTGTTGGATCGCGGCAATCAGCTGGTCGCGCAGCCCGGCCAGACGCGCAGATTCTTCGGCCAGGTAGGCGGTGGCCTCTTGCGCGGCTGCCGCAAACGCCACGATCAAAGCGTCGGCCGTGGTGCCCGAACGAATATCACGTTCCTGCCCCCCGCCGTGGAGCACAGGTGTGGGTTTGGCGTCGCGCCGAACAAGCAACGCGCCGATGCCAACCGGTGCCCCGATCTTATGGCCCGAGATCGCCATGGTCGTTATACCTTCGGCAAACGTGATGGGCAGCGTGCCGAAAGCTTGGACGGCGTCGACATGAAAATCGATGTCGTAGCTTGCACACAGCGCAGCGATCTCTTCGATGGGCTGAATGGTACCGATCTCATTATTGGCCCACATTAAGGTGGCCAGCGCGATTCGCCCACGATGCGCTTCCAGAGCGGCACGCCAGGCCTCGACGTCGACAAAACCTTCGGCGTCGACCTCAACGATCACGAGCTCGGCGCCCTCGTGGGTTTCCAACCATTCCAACGAATCGGTGACCGCAGGATGTTCAATACCGGTGGCGATGACAACGTTTTTGGCTGGATCGGCCGCGCGGTTGGCCAGGTAGAGTCCCTTGAGCGCTAAGTTATCGGCCTCGGTCCCTCCCGAGGTGAAAATGATTTCGCTGGGATCGGCTCCGAGTGTGGCGGCCAGGCGATCGCGCGCGTCGGCGACGTGGAGTTTGACCGTGCGTCCAGCCGAGTGCAGTGCGGAAGCATTCCCGATGCGCTGGGCCTGGGCGACGAATGCCTCGAGCGCAGCAGCGCGCACCGGGGTGGTGGCAGCGTGGTCAAGATAAATCCGGGACATGTCCTCTAGTTTAGAACAGCGCGGGTAGAATATGGCCCGTGCCAGACAATCGCAGTAACCAATTCGACCCCTACAACGTACTGGGTGTCAGCCGCTCGGCGTCCAAGCGACAGATCCGCCGAGCGTATTTGGCGTTGGCAAAACAGCACCACCCAGATCGCGGGGGCGACGCGGCGCGTTTTGACGAAGTCACGAAAGCGTGGAAACAACTGTCTGAACTTGATTCCGCCCCCATTTCTGCGCCCCAAGAGGCTCCAACCCCTCGGACACAACCCCGTGCCAAACCGAGTGCAAAATCCAGCCCGGATCCGGTGCGCTTCATTCCCCCGCTTGCCGACGGCCCGCTGCGCACCGCCACAAATCCACCCGTGTCCGTTGATTCGCTTGTGGCCCAACAGGTCGTACATGGCACAATTCCGGGCGGTTTACTGGGTCGCAGACAGCGCACTCTGCACGCCCGGCTATCAGAGGTACTGCAGTCTCGGGTCTACGCGGCACTGCCGGCGATTCGCATTTTCCACGGCGTGAAACTCTCCCGCCGGCATGTTCTTGATACGGTCGTACTGGGTGGTTCCAAGGTCGCCGTTTTCGGGGTCCAACACGCACCGCCCGATGTGTATCAGTTCAATGGCACCCACCTGGTGGGTCGCAAACGTATTGAGCTGCCGGATCTCACCGAAGCCGTGCTAGGGCTGCAGCAGCTCCTACCAGATTTTGAGGTCGGCGGTTTCGCCGTCGTCTTTTCCTCGAACCCCCATGCCCCGACCATCCAGGCCCCGGACGCGCTCAATACACTGGGGCTCACTGACGCCCCGGCGTCGATGATGGATGCCGTACGTGATATTAAACTGTTTATCGGCACCGGCAACCACAATGTGGTCGACCGGGCCGCGATGGGACAGCTGATCGCAAAATTATGAACCCACACGACACCGCACCCCGAGCCGTCCATGAAGCCAATCCGAAGTTTCGGCTGCTCTTCCATACGCCTGAAATTCCCGGGAACACGGGCAATGCCATCCGCCTGGCCGCCATCACCGGGGCCGAATTGCACCTAGTTGAACCGTTGGGCTTTAATTTCGATGACGCCCATCTGCGACGCGCCGGGCTCGATTATCACGACCTAGCAGTGATGACCGTACACAAAAACCTCGACGCCGCTCTTGAGGCACTCCAACCCAAACGGCTCTACGCGTTTACCGGCACAGGCACCGTGCGCTACGACGAGGTGGCCTATCAGCCCGCCGATGTTTTGTTATTCGGGCAAGAATCGACGGGTCTACCCGAAACCGTGCTCCGCGATCCCAGGATCACTCAGACCGTGTATTTGCCGATGCAAGCCGGACGTCGGTCGTTGAATCTGGCAAATTCAGCATCGATTGCCTTATATGAGGCGTGGCGGCAATATGACTTTGCTGGCAGTTCGCCACGTTAGGGCGCGCCGAGACAGCACATCTGGGGCCCAGTTACTAAGCTAAGGCGTGATGGAAACACACACACCTGGCCCAGCGCAACTTCTGTTCCAATCCGGCGACAACGACACGGCCGCCTTCGCGGCGCTGTATGATCTCACCTCGCCGCAGGTCTTCGGCATGCATACTGCCCTGTTCCCGTCCGAAGACGACGCACTGCAAGCCACCACCGATGCCTACATCACCCTGTGGCGCCAGGCCCCACACTTTACCTTCGATTTCAACGTTGAACTCGCCGACGAGCGGGCGCGGGACCGTACCGTGGTGGCCTGGATCAATTCGATCGCCCAGCAAACCGGGCGTTATCACCGCACCGAGGCCAGCTCCGTGGGCGATGTGGACCGGATGCGATCCATCGCCGCCCGCCTGGAGGAACTTGAACCATTGACCGAGGCCCAAGCGGTGGCCCTGACAACCGTGTGGGTCGGTGGCCGGACCGTTGAAGAAGCCGCCGCCGAACTCGACGTCGCCCTGCCGACCCTGAAATCTCGGCTCCGTGATGCCGCGGTTCGTTTGACCCGGCACTATCTGAAGGCGATCACCGGCAATACCAGTGCCGAGTCTGATCCATTGTTGAAAACACGCGTGACCGGTTCGCTGTCGACGTCGAGCGGGCAGACCGCCGCGTTTTCCGACGACGTCGATACCGATTTGCACGTCGGCCTGGGCACTGAGCTGGCCACGCTCAAGGCGCTCCAAGCGCTCAATGATGACGACGCGGTGGCCGTGGAGGCCTGGATTAACCGGCAGGATCGCGAGGTTGCTGCCCAGTTACGGGCGCGCGCCGCACTCTTTCAGCGTATGTTGACCTGGGCTTTCCGCCGGGTCGCCGCCCATCCGCCAGCACACCTACTGGATTCGGTGCTGGACCAGTTACCCGAGCAGAACGTGGGCATCGGGTTCATTGAAACAGTCGATGAATACGAAGTGGAAGAAAACCCGGACCACCAGCGACGCAGCCGGACGATGTTCATCGTCGTCGGTGCTGTATTGATCCTGGCGGTCCTCGTCGCCGTGATCTTTTTGAATACCGGAGATCAGCGTATTCGCAGTGCCGTAGATAATGCCGACGATCAAACCTCAGTGGCAGCCACGATGGATGGTGCTTCGGTCACCGGACACTTCTCGAATGAAGAAGACGTCGCATATCTGTCCTTTAGTGACGTCGCCGAGCTCGAAGAGGACGAGCGCTACCAGGTGTGGCTGTTTGAAGAACCCGGCGGTTCGGTCGTCTCGGTGGGCACCTATACTGCAGAAGAGTTAGAAGACGGCGAGGTCCAGTTCCGCGGTGTGACGAACTACGAGCTGTTGTGGATCACCGTTGAACCCGAGACAGGCTCGGAAACCCCCTCGGGTACCGCCCTGGTCGAGATGTCGCTGCAGGACTAGGCGGCCAGCAGAGCTCGGTAGGCATGCCGTCGCCGGCGGGCTAGAATCCGGCGAACGTGCTGTCGTCGTTGACGGCCACGACGTGAAAGACTTCGGCAGCACGCCCTGGTGTCGGGTGGCATTCTTGTAGTGCGGTACGCACCCGGTGATCCATGAAGTGTGGGTCCGGATGCTGGGAGGAGTGCTCATGGAGTGCTTCGAGCTTCCGTTCCACATACTCCGTCACGTCAACCGCCAGATTCGCCAAATCGGCAGGTGCCGCCATCATCCACAACTGACCGACGCGAAACGCCGGCAGGTGGGATAGCTCGGGATAGGCAAACGGATTTTCTACGGCGGGGTAGATCGCCCGGACTGTCGCCTCGCCTACTGCCAGATGGTCGGGGTGCGACGCTTGGAGTCGATCCCAGTTGCGCTGTGGGTGCTGGGTAATGACGACGTCGGGCTGGACTTCGCGCATGACTTCCACCAGCTGCGACATCAGCGTATGCGTGGGCTCGACGTAACCGTCGAGGTGTTTGAGATACCGGACATCGGAGACGCCCACGACGGCGGCTGCGGCGCGTTGTTCGCGCTCCCGCCGGGCGATCATGGCTTCGCGCGAGTGGTCAAGCTCAAATCCGCCCGCATCCCCTGACGTCACGAGGCAATACGTGACGTCTACTCCTGCATCGGTTAGCGCCGCGATCGTGGCGGCCCCACCGAAATCAATGTCATCCGGGTGGGCTGCAATCGCTAGCGCACGGGTGATATTGGAGGTCTTGACGAGGTCAGCGGCAAATACAGGTTGTTTGAGCACGCCTTACAGTGTAACCCTAGTTCGTCGAGCCCAGCGTCACCGTTTCGGTAAATTCCTCGCCATCGCGCAGTACGGTCAGTTCAACTTCGGAACCGCCAGGATATTCGCGCACCGTGGCCGACAGGGAGCCCGGATCGGTCACAGTTTCGCCGTCAACCGCCACAATGACGTCCTCGGATTGCAACTGGGTGTCAGCAGCCGGTCCATCTTCTACAACCTCGACGATGCGCGCGCCCGAGGAGATGTGCTGGTCACCTGCCGGCACAATCGTAACTCCGAGGATGCCGTGGGACGCTTCGCCGTTTTCGATGAGTTCTTGAGCAATCCGTTGCGCGTATTCCACCGGGATCGCAAAACCAAGTCCCACGCTGCCCTCGGTCCGAGTCGCGATCGCCACGTTAATGCCGATCAGACGTCCGGCATGATCCACGAGTGCACCACCCGAGTTACCCGGGTTGATTGCGGCATCCGATTGGATGACATTAAGGTTAATCTGCCCCTGGGCTGCGGGTGGCTCAGTGTTTTCGGGCAGCCTGAATTCAAAGGGGCTTTCTTCCTGTGGGATTTCTTGTTCTTCTGGTACCGCAGAAGAGGCAACCGAGATGGTGCGGTCAAGGTTTGAAATGATGCCTTCAGTCACGGTCCCCGACAAACCTAGTGGAGCACCGATGGCAACGGCCTGGTCCCCGACGTTGAGTTCCTCGGCGCTGCCCATTTCGATGGGCTGAAGGTCTTCAGCGTCAATTTTGATGACGGCCAAATCGGACAGCGGATCCAGTCCGATCACTTCTGCTTGATGCACGGTGCCGTCGTGTGTTTGGACTAGGACGTCGGCTGCAGCCGTTTGACCACCGAGCGTGACGACATGAGAGTTCGTGAGGATATGGCCCTGCTCGTCAAGAATGACACCGGAACCGGCACCTTCAGCTTGGCCGCCACCCACTGACAAGGTGACCACCGACGGGGAGGCCACAGCAGCCGCTTCGGTCGTCGGGGTGACGTCGTCAGTGCGATTCATCTGCGGTGAGTCTTCTACCTGACTGGATGCGGCCGGGGAGTCATCATTGAGATATTGCACAGCCAGTCCCCCGGCTCCCCCACCAAGCAGTGCGGCGAGCACAATCGCGGTAAGCAGCGCGGGTAGTCCCACGCGGCGTGTGGCGGGCTCGGAGCCCCTCGACGACTCATCTTGGAACTCAGAGCGGGATTCGGAGGGAGGGGGCGGCGGTGGAGCATGGTGCCCCGCCGGCGCGGATGAGGCGCCGTAGGTATTTGAGGAGCTGTTCTGCTCCGGTTGTTGCGGCCAAGTCTCGTGCATTCTCCATCCTTTCCTGTCAGCACCATTTTGGTACAGGTTTCTGGGTGTTTCCAGGATATGTTCCTGACACTTCCTGACGGACTGCCGCAACTTCGCATGTGCTGTCATGGCTAGGCTGAGCATCAACATGGTCTCGCCCGAAGAGAACCAGCCACATGAGTGCCACAACCGAAAAAACGCTACTGGGCTTGGGCTTGAGCGGATTTTGGGAATGCAAAAACCCCCGAGAAAATCTCGGGGGTTTTTGTCTATCTCGTTGCGGGGGCAGGATTTGAACCTGCGGCCTTCGGGTTATGAGCCCGACGAGCTACCGAACTGCTCCACCCCGCGGCGTCTTTCTCTACTGTACACACCGCGGAAGTGGAATGCAAATCGGAGGACTAACTCATCGGTTCCTATAACTCCTAGTCAGCTTGATCTCCGCCCTCATTGTTAGCAGCATCACCTTCTGGTTCAGCAGGTGCGTCGCCTTCTTCCAGGGCCAGGGCACGCTCTAGCGCGTCCTGGAGATCAGCCTGCGCTTGACCGTAAGCCGACCAGTCGCCCTCAGCCATGGCGGCGTCCGAACGTTCCATTGCGTCGCGGGCGTCGTTGAGCGCCTCGGTTAGCTGTTCCGTCGGGGAGGTCGCCATCGGTGGTTCGGCTTGGTCGTCGCCTTCTGGTGTATCTTCTGGCGCGCCTTCGGCCTGTTGTTCCTCAGGTGTTTCAGCACCGGATTCACCTTCGAAGACCTGGTCCAGGGCTTCAGCCAGGGTGTCAGCGAAGCCAACCTGGTCACCAAATGCCACCAGCACTTTCCTCAGGACCGGATAGGAGGTTTCCCCGGTCGAGCGGACATAGACCGGCTGGACGTAGAGGATACCGTTGGCCACCGGCAGGGTGATCATGTTGCCGTTGATCACATCGGAAGCACCCTGACGCAACAGGTTCAGCTCACGTGAGACGGTGTCGTCGGAGTTGAAGTTGTTTTGCGCCTGTCCAGGACCCGGAGTGGTGGTCTGACGCGGCAGTTCTAACATCTGTAGTTGACCATAGGTTTCGGCCTTCACGCCGTCCTCGCCGGTTCCTGCGTCACCGTTTGCGCCCAGGAAGCCGTAGAGCACGTTACGCGTGGCTGCCCCCTCGCGTTCCTGTGGAATGTAGGGGGTGGTCAACTGGAATGCTGGTTCCTCTTGACCTGGCATTTGCATGGTCATATAGTACGGCGGGATTTTCACACCGGCCTCAGAGCCCGAGGTTGGTTCGTCTGGGATCGACCAAGCATCGTTGGCTTCGTAGAAGTCACCCGGATCTTCCACGTGATAGGTCGCCAGCTGTTCACGCTGTACCTTGAACATATCCTGTGGGTAGCGGACGTGATCCATGAGTTCAGCCGACATTTCGGAATATGGTTTCACAGTGTTGTCATAGACGTTCATCCACGCTTGCAGGAGCGGATCTTCAGGTTCCCAGGCGTAAAGTTCGACTTCACCGCTGTAAGCGTCCACGGTGGCTTTAACCGAGTTGCGAATGTAGTTAATCTGACCGGTGAGCACCAAGTTCGGATCAACATTGAGCGCATCGGTCGTAGCCGATTCCAGTTGGGACTGATCCGAATATGGGAACGCATCGGAGGTCGTGTAGCCGTCTACGATCCATTTGACGCGACCATCAACAATTGCCGGGTAAGTATTGGTATCGACCGACAGGTACGGTGCGACTTTTTCAATACGATCGACCGGGTCACGATCAAATAAGATCTGCGATTGTGAGTTCACGTCCTGGGACAGCAGCAGTTCGGTGGAACCGAATTTGATCGCATAAGCCAGACGATTGAATATGCCACCGATCGAAGGGCCGCCCTCTTCCGAGAAGGTGTAGGCGGTGTCCTGTTCAGAGCCGGTTTCTTGTGGGCGGTCACGTTCGCGGTCTGGTTGACCTTCTTCTTTACCGACCACCGAGTAATCCGGTGAGTTTCGGCCGAAGTAAATACGAGGTTCGTATTCTTCTTCACTAGCCAATGGGCCGGAGGTTGGAATACCGGACAGCAGGAACGCTGGTCGACCACCGCCACCGACCTCGGAAGCGTCGGCTGCCACAATGCCGTACCCGTGGGTGTAGATCACGTGTTGGTTAACCCAGGAGTCATCGCCGGGAGGGTTGACCTCACGAGCGGCAAGAATCGTGTCGCGGACTTCGCCGTCGATTTCATAGCGGTCGACGTGCAAAATTTCCGGGAACGAATAATACGGACGGAACTGCTGTAGCTGCCCGAAGGTCTGGCTCAGCAGGTTGGGGTCCATCAGACGAACGTTGGCCGTAGTGGCAGAGTCGCCACTGAGTGCGCCCCGTTCGGTTTCGGTTTCACCGGCGTATGGGGTGTATTCCACGTCGGAAACATCGTAGCCCTCACGGGTAAATTCAATGTTGCGTTCGATGTAGGGGGCTTCCATGGTCTGCTCGGTTGGCTCGACCCGGTATTGCTGGATCAAAAACGGGTAGATCGATCCGGCGATCAGGGCTGCGACCAGGAATCCGGCCACACCGATGATCGATAGACGCCAACGGCCATTGATCATCGTGGCTACGAACAGTCCAATGACCAAAATGGCGGCAATAGCCAGGATGGTTGACGTCGGAATGACGGCGTTGACATCTGTATAGAGCGCACCGGCCCAATTCCCGGACTGATCCTGCAGAGTTTCGTAGCGATTGAGCCAGTAGCGGCCTGCCTGTAGCAGCATGTATACGGAAGCAAAGATCAAAATGTGTAAGCGTGCGGCACGCTCGACGGTAATGCCGGCACCGTCTTCAATGCGGATGCCGCCATAGAGATAGTGCACGATGACCCCGGCGATACCGGCCACCAGCACGATGGAAGTCAGAAACGAGATGATGGTCGACAGCATCGGCAGGGTCGCCATAAAGAAGGTCAGATCTAGACCGAACTCAGGGTCTTCCATGCCGTAGGGCACCTGGTTGAAGAACAGTAGCACCTGTTCCCAACCGTTCATCGCAGCGGTGCCGGCGAAGAAACCAATGAGAATCGGAGCACCGATGAACACCAGGCGGCGGATCGGTTCGAGCTGCTTCTGATACTGTTCCACGTTCTGGCGCAGCTGACCGGCCAGGTTTCTAGGCCGATGCTTATAGGCCAGGTGTAGCGCTAACCAGGTGACGACAGCCATAAGGACGCCGGCAACGACAAATAATATGCCCTTGGTGAGGTGTTCAGTCCAGAAGACCTGCTGGTAACCCAACTGATTGAACCACAACACTTCGGTGTACACCATGGTAAACAGCACAAATAATGCCACCAGCACACCGAGAATAATCAGTGTAAGCAACAATGCACCAGGACGGCGCGAACCCGCACCCTCCGGACGTGTCCTGTCGTCGTCTCCTGAGCCTCCGCTGCCTGACGAAAAACCATATCCGCGGTTTGCCCCGCCGGAATCGTCAGAGCCACCGGAGGGATCGTCCGGGCGACCAAAAATGCCGCCGAATCCTTGTCCGAAACTCACGGTAGTTCCCT
>CAZAAP010000057.1:0-11317 GCA_964482935.1 uncultured Enteractinococcus sp. | reverse complement strand
CCTTTGAAATCCACGTCACGAATCTCATCGGCCCAGCGCAGGGTCTGGATCATGAGCATCTTGCCGCACGTGCGCAAAATGGCCAACCGGGTTCGGGTGCGCAGCGTGATTTTCACGATCGCCGTCCGGTCGGTTTTGTCTAACGTCTGCCGGAGCAAGAGATAGGCCTTCGGGGTTTTCGAGGTGGGCTCCAAGAAGTAGGACTTCTCTAACATGATCGAATCGATCTGGTCCGACGGAACGAACTGCAGGACCTCGATGTCGTCGTCATCTTCGGCCGGCAGTGCTTCAATATCGTCTTTGGTGATGAGCACCCGGTGGTCGCCGTCGTCATAGGCCTTTTCAATGTCGGAGTACTCAACGATCTCACCACACTCCTCGCACCGACGCTGATACCGGATGCGGCCGCCGTCTTTTTCATGCACCTGATGCATGTCGACGTCGTGGCTCTCGGTTGCCGAATACAACTTCACGGGCACGTTGACGAGTCCAAACGCGATGGAACCAGACCAGATTGCTCTCATGGTGCCCATTAAAACGTACCTCTCCGGCCCTGGCTAGGGGTGAAAATCGCAATCGTCTTGGCCTAGGCGCAGCCGGGGTGGCTCCGGTAGCATGCACGCAACAGGAGGTTTCTGCATGTCCCGCGATGAACAGAAAGTCTCGATTGACGGCCATCGATTGACCCTGACAAACCTCGAGAAGGTCTACTACCCGGAAAGCGGCACGACCAAGGGCGAAGTGCTGGACTACTACGCCCGGATCGCGCCGATTTTTATTCGGCATGCCAAAGATCGGTTGGCCACCCGCAAACGCTGGGTCGACGGCGTGGGCACCCCCGATCAGCCGGGCAAAATGTTCTTCGAAAAAGACCTACCCGAACATGCGCCGTCCTGGCTGCCCTCGCACGAAATTGAACACAGCACCGGCACCAAGCGCTACCCCCTGGTCCAAGACCAGGCAACACTGACCTACCTCGCGCAACTCGCGTCACTCGAGATCCATATCCCCCAGTGGCGCGTGCTGCCGAAGGGGGATCCCGGCACCATTACCTCCGACACCCGATACCCAGACCGGATGGTCTTTGACCTCGACCCCGGCGAAGGGCGCGAACTAGCCGACTGTATCGAGGTCGCCCACATGGTGCGCGAGCTACTCAATGGCATGGGACTGGATGCCTACCCGCTGACCAGTGGTTCCAAGGGCATCCACATGTACGCTCCACTGGACGGTTCGGCCACCAGCCAGCAGGTCTCCGATGTGGCCAAAGAACTCGCGCGCAGTCTGGCAGCCGATCATCCAGAGCTGATCGTGTCGAAGATGAAGAAGACGTTGCGCAAGAATAAGGTCTTTATCGACTGGTCGCAGAATTCGGCTTCCAAGACCACGGTCGCCCCCTATTCACTGCGCGGGCGATTTTTACCAACGGTCGCAGCGCCGCGCACCTGGGACGAGCTGGCTGACCCCGCGACTGTTGAACACCTACGGTTCGAAGAGGTACTCGAGCGCATCGATGACCTCGGCGACCTCTTGGAACCGCTGGCCGAAAGCGCCGGTGCGAAGGATGCCGGCGCCGTGCAAGAGGCAGATCCCGAAGACGTGCCGCAGGATCGACTGACGACCTACCGGTCGATGCGTGATCCGAACAAAACGCCCGAACCGGTACCCGAGAGCCACGGTGCCAGCGGGGACGAGCTGACCTTTGTCATCCAGGAACACCACGCCCGGCGATTGCACTGGGATTTCCGGCTGGAACACGACGGCGTGTTAGTCTCCTGGGCCATCCCGAAGGGTCCGCCAACTGACCCAGAACGCAACCACCTGGCCATCCAAACTGAAGATCACCCCATGGAATACGCCAACTTTGAGGGCACGATCCCCAAGGGTGAATACGGTGGCGGCGAGGTGACCATCTGGGATTCCGGGACCTATGAGTTGAAGAAATGGCGCGACGGCAAAGAAGTCACCGCGGTCCTGCACGGCCAGCCCGACGGTGGACTGGGTGGCACCAAGGAGTTCGCACTGTTCAATACCGGCAGTCACGGGCCGAATGATGACCCGGCCAGAAACTGGATGATCCATCTCAAAGAAGACTCCGCCGACGATGCCAAACCGCAGCGGGAAACCAAACGCTCTACACAACAGTCGGCCAAGAAAACAGCGGCTGAGTCGGAATCCCCTGTCTCAGAGGACGTGCAACCGGCGAAATATAAGCCCATGCTGGCAACGATTGGTGAGCTCTCCTCGGTTGAGCATGATGAGCAGGACTGGGCGTTTGAGATGAAGTGGGACGGCATTCGCGCCATCGCTACGGTTCGTGCCTCGACCGATGACGCTCCCGGTTCGGTTGCGCTGTTGAGTCGCAATGACATCGTCATGACCGAAACCTACCCAGAGCTGGCAGAGCTTGCCGACCTGGTCACCGAAGACTGTGTGCTGGACGGTGAGATTGTCGCACTCGGGCCGTCGGGACGGCCGGAGTTTGGTCGGCTCCAGCAACGCATGGGGCTGAAGAAACCACGCGATGTGGAAGCAGAACGCGCCACAACACCGGTGTATCTCATGGTGTTTGATGTGCTTGAGGTCGATGGTCAATCCATGCTGCGTGAAGACTATGAGCACCGCCGCGAACGGTTATTCGAGGTCGTGTCTGAAGGCGAACACATTTACGTTCCCGAAGCTTTTGATGGATCTCTTGACCATGCGATGGAATCCAGTCAGCACTTGAAACTCGAAGGGGTGCTGGCCAAAAAGAAATCCAGTGTGTATTTACCTGGCAAACGCACCAAGACGTGGTTGAAGCTCAAACACGCTGCGAGTCGTGAGGTGTTGATTATTGGCTGGCGGACCGGCAAGGGTAGTCGGGCCAACACGCTGGGCTCGCTGCTCGTTGGCGCGCACGGACCCGACGGTCTGGTGTATATGGGGCGTGTGGGCACCGGATTTGACCACTACCAGCTCGAGATGCTGCGCGAGAAGCTCGATCGGATCACGCGCAAGACCCCACCGGCTGAAGTGCCGGCTGATCAGCGCCGGGATGCCCATTGGGTGACCCCAGAGCTGGTCGGTGATGTGGAATACGGCGGCATCACCGAAGCCGGTCGACTCCGTCACCCCGTGTGGCGTGGGCTGCGCGAAGACATCGACCCCGAGGACGTCACGGTCTAGTCCTCCGTCGTCTTCTTCGCAGCGTCTGTGCCGTCGGCGGGCTCAAGGGCGGGTGGCTCTTCCCCGGCTTTGAGGTCTCGAGGTTTCCGGTCACGTTTGGCATTGAGTTCAGTAAATAAGTCGGGCAGTTCATGCCACTGCGGAAGTTGTCCGAAGGTCTCTTGCGTTTGGACAACAACCTGGCGTGCCAGCGCGCGGTTGGCCACGCCACCGATGCCAGCACCAATCCCGAATGGCACAACCCGGCCAAGGAAACGGATGGCTTCGCCGCGGATCAGACGGCGCATGAACCGATTCGCCAAGGAACGGAAGGCTCGTTCGGTAATACCGGTGACACCTGATGCAACCCAAGCGGTCGGTCCCAGCGTCCCGAACCGGGTACCGGGTTGGGCGTTTGCGGCCTGTTTGAGCAGCTCGCGGCCTTCTTCTCCCAACAGGATGGTCATGACCAGGGCTTGGGATTCTTTCGAGTCCTTGGTGTTCAGTCCCGCAAGTTCAGCCACCGACTGCGCATAGAGTGCGGTCAGTTCCAAAAAGCCCAGGGTGGCACCAAAAGAGGCACCTAGACTCGTCGCGGTCCCGATACCTGGGACGGCGCCGAGGCCGCCGGCGGCAGCACCTGTGGTGGTCAGGGAGGCGATGTAGCGTCGCGAGAGTCGTTCGGCCAGCTCACCTGGAGTGTCGTCCGGATATTTTCTGGTCATTCGCCGCAGTTCGGCCATGACCAGTGGACGTTGCACATTCATTGCCCGCAAAACGACGCGTTGAAAGGTCGGGGTTGGTCGGCCTTTCGCATCGACTGCTCTGCCCAGGAGTCGTTGCGCATTCCGGGCGGCTTTGTCGCGGCGGGCGCGTTTTGCTTTGAGGTCTTTAGGTTTTGGCGTTTCGTTATTTTTCGGCAAAATCAGCTCACATTCTGGGTAAGAAACGGTGTGATGGCCGAGATAGTTTCAGCTTCAATGACCCGAGTGTTCGTTGTCAACCATTCTTTCGCGAATTCCGCCGAAGAGTAGCTGGATTGCTCGCCCATCGTGATCCATAAGACGCGTTTCGAATCGGTGTTCTCTCCCGGGGTATCCAGCGCCGCGAGCATCGGGTTGTCGATGACATAACCGTTCAGCCCCACGATCCCGCTGAACGCTTCGGGACGCACGCGCAGCATTGTGGTTGCTAATGCCGCGCCCTGGCCGATGCCGATGGCCTGGATGCTGGTGTAGGACGTCGTGCCGTATTCATCGTCGTCGATGACATCGAAAACGCGGTGGGCTGCGGAGAGTACTTCTGGGAAGTTTTCATTGTGGTGGTCTTGGCTGGTGAACCAGTTGTGCCCAAAAGTAGCGTCAAAGTCGGCCTGCAGGGCTAGGCCCGTGGCACCGTCGGGCAGGTAACCGAAGTAGTGTTCGGCGACGGTTTCGGGTGTGGAGCCGGCGTCGTGGAAGATCAACACGAGGTTGGTGGTGCGCAGGTGTTCGGGGGCCGACCAGATGGCTCGGTGGCCGGTAGCAAGTGTTTCAGGGTACATGCCCTTACTCTAATCATGCTGCGGTCAAAAAGTGGATGAGCACACCCACACCAAAGATGGCGATGGCCATGATGATGCACCCGAGTTCAACGAGCATGCCAATGCCCATGGATTTCAGGGCTTCCAGGGAGGAGCGGAAGGCTGCTGCTGGGTCGCGGCGTCGGTAGTATTCGGCACCGAACAGTCCCAGGGCAAAGCCGATGAAGATGCCAAAGAAGGGGATCACAAACAGCCCCACGATGGCTGCGGCGGTGGCGATGAGGATGGGGGTGTTGGGGATACGTTCGCGGCGCATGGTGCGACCGGTCAGGATCAGGGAGGCGCTCCAGCCGACGAGGGCGAGGGCGGCGGCGATGACGCCGGTTGCCCAGGAGGCGGTGGATCCGATGATCCAGGCCCAGGCGATCATGGTGATGATGGCCACCGGTGAGCCGGGCACGATAGGAAAAATGATGCCGGCCAGGGCGACGAGCATCAGCAGGGCTGCGATGACAGTGACAATGACTTCCACAGTGTCAGGTTACTCGTCGACGACGAGGTCTGCCCAAACCATGTGGCTGGTGGTGGTGTTGGATTGGATATCAAAATACCCGCGGTAGACGTCATTGCGGCCGGTGCCGGTTTCTAATATTCCGGAGTTGGTGACCGTCAGGTTGGAGCCGGGCAGGACGTAATCGGCCCGGTAGGTTAGGCTGCTGTCGGTGGGGTCGGGTGCGGTGTGGTATTCGGCTTCCGGTTTATTAGGCAGCACCCCGGGGCCCATCGCGTGTGGCGGCAGGGTGTGTTCTTGTTGGGGATCCACAATATTTTCGGAGGCCAGCAGCTGGCTGATGGCATCTGGTTGAGCTGGTCCGTGGCCTTCTGGGTCGGCCTTCAGGGAGCCGGCGATGACAAAAGCGGCGTCTTCTGCCAGTGGGCCGCGGTCGCCGCGATGGTCCAGGATGTAGTCGGTGTCGGCTTCGAGATAGTCCTGCCAGAATCGAATCTGGTCGTCATTGCGGGCCTGGCCGTACGGCGCTTGAGTTGCCTCGGCGGCAGCTGAAGCCAGCACGTGGAGGACCTCGCCATGTACCTCAATGGGGATATCCCAATGCGCCACGGAGGACAGTGGCAGAATATTGCGTTCCAGATCGGTGAAGTCGTCTGGAATGCTGTTGTCAGGCATGCTCTTCCACGGCAGCGAGGAGAAGTCCCGCAGCTGACCAGTTTCGATGGGGTGCTTGGAGTACACGATCATGGCCGACTGGCCGGGGAAGTCGCCGTAGCCAAGTGCGTCGGCGGGCCCACCGATCATGCCGTCTCGGTCCAGGTCGGCTCCCGAGTCGACGCCGGCATTCGTTTCAGCGGTGTAGCTGTAGGAGTATGAGATGCCTTCCAGGTCCTCGCCACCAACAGCGAGGTAGTTCGTATTGAACGCATCTGCAATTTGGTCCCCCGAGTCAGTATCAATCCCGGTCAGCACCAGAACGTCTGGTCGAACCGTCTGAATCACGCGAGCCACCTCAGAGGCATCTTCGGCACCGGGGGCGGACAGTTCTTCCAGCAGTGCACCGGAAGCATCGCGGCTGAGCCCGGCATTGAAGGTCGCCACGCGCAGCGCCTCGGTCGCAGGTTCTTCTAGGAGGGGCACTGAGTCGGCGGACAAAACCTCTCCGACTGGTGCAGTGGCCGCAGCAGTGCCTTCTGCTTCGATGTCGTCGACGCCGTCGGCTACCACGTCAGGCTCGGGGCGCGGACAGTAGCCTAGATCGGACTCGGTGACACCGTCGGCAGTTTCCGCAGCTTGAATTGGAGACGCGAAACCCAGCGCGAGACATCCGGTCGCAACCGCGATGAGCGCTGTTTTTTGCACTCGAAAAACAGAGCGGGAATTGTGCATAACGGCTAGCTTAGACCCGATGGGAGGCCGGAAAAAGTTGAGGTTAGATCCGCGAAACTTACCGGTTTTACTGAAACTTTCATACAACCGCATGGCCATGCCGATCCACTCGGTTACTGCTAGGTATTATCAATATCACTGCTATGCATTCTTGACCAGACTGTGATCATTTTGTGACCCTACCCACCAGTAGCACACATTTTCCGCCAAGAATCTCACCTCTGACTTGGGAGTTCTTGGTGATATGCATCACACGCACCTTTGGTCGACTTCTCAGGCATGAGTACGCGATGCGCAACCGACAATGGTCCCGAACGGGCCGCAACTCGAGCCGTGCGCCGGCTTCGTTGAACAAAGCAATATTTGAGGATGACATTCGCGCAACTTCGGCGCTGACCGGGGGTTATTCTTGTGGGCTGCTCGTGTCACGTCTGCCGGCCACCCGGGCTTCATGCTGTTTGACGACTTCACTACTGAGCCGAGCGGCACTGACCGTTATGCCGAGGGTCGCCCCAATGATCAGGGCAATCGCCACGGTACGAAGCACCCCAAAGGTTTGGTCCAGGAGTACCCACCCCACAAGCACTGCAAACACGGGCTCGAGGCTGAGCAGAATCGAGAACGTATTTCGCGGCAGACGACGCAAAGCGGCCATCTCGAACGAGACCGGCATGACCGTGGAAAGCACTGCCATCGCCAGCGCGATCCAATAAATCTCGGGAGCCATAACTAATTCGACCATGCCTGTGAACCCGACGGGCAGTAACACCGCAGCCGCGACCAGGGTAGCGACCGGCAGCCCTTCAAGCCCGGGGAGCTGGCGGCCGACCCTGGCACTGAACAGGATATAGAACGCCCAGGACACTCCGGCCAGTGCGGCAAAGACCAGCCCCAGCAGGTCAAAGGTCTCATCCCCGGTGAGGGACTCGATGCCCAGTGCCACCAGCCCAAACCCTGCCATGGCGATCCAGAGGAGATCCCGGCGACTCGTGGACAAAATCACCGCCAGCGCTAATGGGCCAACGAACTGAATGGCCACGGCCACGCCGAGCGGAATGTACTCCAGCGCCGCATAGAAAAACCCATTCATCCCGGCCAGACTGACACCGAAGAACACCACGTCGCGCCAGACGGTACGGCTCCAACGCCAGGGTGTGGGCCGGGCCAGCAACACCAAGAACAGTGAAGCCAGGATGAGGCGCACAGCCGAAACACCCCACGCCCCGCCAATGGGGAACAATTGGGTGGCCACAGCGGCTCCGAGCGGAAGCGCCAGGGTCGCGGCGACCACCAAGACCACACCGGTAATCGATATCCCGCGGGTGCGATCCACCAACGTGTTCCTCCTTGGCAGTTAGCGGCGTCTTACCACCCGCGTTCTGCCAGACGGTGGGGCGCCGGAATGTCGGCTACGCTCAACCCCACCATGGCCAGTCCAATACCGCGTGAGGCATCGGCAACCGCCTGGGGGTCATTGTAATTGTGGACGGCGCTGACAATAGCTTGCGCACGGGCAGTTGGGTTATCGGAGTGGAAAATACCGGAACCGACGAACACACCATCGGCACCCATCTGCATCATCATGGCCGCATCGGCCGGGGTCGCGATACCACCGGCAGTGAACAGTCCTACTGGCAGCTTACCGTCTGTGGCAATCTGTTTCACCAGCTCATAGGGCGCTTGGAGTTCTTTGGCCGCGACGAATAATTCGTTGCGGTCCATGGAGCTCAGTGCCGCGATCTCAGATTTCAGGGTGCGAATGTGCTTGACTGCTTCAGAAACATCGCCGGTGCCGGCTTCACCCTTGGAGCGAATCATGGCCGCACCCTCGGTGATACGGCGCAGTGCCTCCCCCAGATTTGTTGCACCACAGACGAACGGGGTAGCAAAATCCCACTTATTGACGTGGTGCACATAATCCGCCGGTGACAGGACTTCGGATTCGTCGACGAAATCCACGCCGAGCGTTTCGAGGATTTGTGCTTCGACGAAGTGCCCGATCCGCACCTTGGCCATGACCGGAATATCGACGGCATCAATGATCGATTCGATCAACTCTGGGGCCGAGCTGCGAGCAATGCCACCCATAGCGCGGATATCTGCCGGTACGCGTTCCAGTGCCATGACGGCGGTTGCCCCGGCGTCTTCGGCGATTTTCGCCTGCTCAGCGGTGACCACATCCATGATCACTCCGCCGTGGAATTGATCGGTCAGTCCTGTTTTGACGGTGTATTGCATGCTCATAACGCCCTTTCGATTTGGCCTAGGCCATTATTTGACCTAGGCCAAAGATTAGCTTAAGTTCCGGGGAAAACCTAGCTATTGCGCAACACAACCCGCCTGGCCCCCGCTACCTGGGAATATGGAGCTATGCACACCGAGTCCACGGCTCAACAACCGCCCACGGATCGCCGCCACGAAATCCTGACCGGGCTAAAACTTGGCCTCGGTCCCGGGCTCGGGCTGTTCCCGATGGGTGTGGCACTGGGATTGTTAGCGATCCAGTCAGGTCTGCCCGGCTGGGCTGTGCCAGCCCTGTCGACTTTCGGTTATGCCGGGTCGCTGGAATTTTTGATGATCGACCTGCTCATGACGGGCACCGGACTACTAACGATCGCCATCACCACGTTTTTTGTAAACTTCCGCCACGTGTTCTACGCGTTCTCATTCCCGCTGCACGTTGTAAAGAATCCGCTCGCAAGAATCTATTCGATGCACGCACTCATTGACGAGGCCTACGCGGTCACCGCTGCCAATCCGACGGGCTGGACGGCGCCGCGGCTGCTCGCTATGCAAATCTCGATGCAAGCTTATTGGGTCGGCGGTGGACTCGTGGGCGTGGCCGTCGCTTGGACCATCCCCGGCACGATCGAAGGTCTCGACTTCGCGCTGTTGGCCCTGTTCATTACCCTGACACTGGATGCCGTGCGCACCCGTGAACAACTCCCCTCATTACTCATCGCAACCATCGCCTTCTTCGCGGCACTTCTGATCACTCCGGAGCAGATTATTTTTGCCGGCATGATTATTTTCATGGCGCTGCTAACCATCCGGTACTACACCGCCAAACGCAAAGGTGGGCTCTATGATCCTGCTGGCAACTAACCCGGCGACCACACCCGCCACGTGGTACATCATCGCCGTGGTGGCCATCATGTTCGTGGTGACCTTCACACTGCGTGCCCTTCCCTTTGCGATCCTGGCCAAACTGCGCGACTCGAAATTCGTCAACATCATGGCCCTGTGGATGCCCGCCGGGATCCTCGGCCTGCTGGCCATCGTCATTTTCTATTCGACCGCCGCCGACCCCGACACCAACGTCTGGAAACTGCTCATCGCCGTCGCGGTCACGATTGCCTCCCACCTGGTCTTCGGACGCCGAACCTTGCTATCGATCGGCCTGGGGACTGTGACCTACGTGGCATTAGTGAACTTCATCGTCTGATTGTTGCCACACTCGCTTCAATGCCGCCCGGTTGTGGCTACACTAAAAACAGCCCGAACGGAAGGAGCCCATGCGCAACATCACCCCCTGGTTGCTGGCCGTGCCTTCCTTATTCTTCATCGCCTGGGGTGGCAATCACTTCACCCCGTTGCTGCCGCTCTACGACGACGTCGCCAACCTCATCCCGTGGCAGACCAACATGCTGCTGGGTACCTACGTCTTCGGACTGATCCCCGGCCTCCTCGTTGCAGCCGCACTGTCAGATGTCTACGGACGCAAACCCATCACCCTGACCGGACTGGTCTTCTCAGCACTGGGCAACCTGCTCATCCTGCTGGGTCCGATCTCTTTGGCCATGCTCTATACCGGCCGATTCTTCGCCGGCCTAGCCGTGGGCATTGGCATGTCGGTGGGCACCTCCTGGATCAAAGAGCTTTCAACCCGTGACTGGGACCCCAACGCCACCACGGGTGCGGGCGCTCGCCGCCCGTCTTTGACGATGACGCTGGGTTTTGGGATGGGTGCCGCCGTGACCGGGTCGCTAGCACAGTGGGCTCCAAATCCTACGGTCGTACCGTTCGTACTGACCGTGGCCCTGCTGGTGCTGACCATCATTCCAACAGCCTTGGCACCCGAGACCGTGGGCCCCAACGCACCGCAGCTGCCACCACAACACTCTTGGGTCGGCCAACTACGCACGCCCAGTGCTGCGCACCCGGATTTTCTGATCAAAGTCGCTACTGCTGCCCCCTGGGTCTTTGGTGCCGGTGGTATCGCCTACGGCCTCATGCCCCAAATCATGGCCGGGGCCACCGGGGGATTCACCACGATCTACGCCACCACCCTGGCTGTACTGACCTTGGGCGTCGGGGCGTTTATCCAACCGTTCGCCCAGCAACTTGACCGCAGACTCAAAGGCCGGGGCCTGCCCCTCGGGCTAGCCACCGTGGTCATCGGTCTTAGTCTTGCCTCATTGGCAGCGCATCAATCTGGACCGATCACCGGGCTGATTGCGGCCATGGTTTTAGGCCTGGGATACGGCACGGTGTTAGTCACTGGCCTGACTCGCGTTCAGATGATTGCTCCACCACGCGATCTCGCCGGCCTGACCGGCATCTTCTACGCCCTGACCTACGTGGGATTCCTCTTCCCCACAGTGATTGCCGCGCTACTGCCGGTCATGGAATACAGCACGACGCTGCTCGTGTTCGCCGGCTTGGCGCTGATCTCCATGATCATCGCATTCGGTCGGATCCGTCGCGTGCGCGGGCCCTGGTATAAGCGCGGTTAGGCCGCGGTCCTA
>CAZAAP010000056.1:0-11321 GCA_964482935.1 uncultured Enteractinococcus sp. | reverse complement strand
TCCACATACGTCCGCGAGCGCACTTTATACCGACGACGACGCCCCTGCCGGTGTGCAACGTACTGTTCGAAGTTTGGGGTATCGAAATAGGTCGACCGGTATTGGAACGCGCGAAGTCCGGCAATCTCCATGACCGAGAACTCAGCGCCCAATCGGTTCGTGAAGGCCGTGTACTGCTCGGGTGTCAGGAGAAATTTTTTATCCACTCGGGTCTGCAAGGCTGCATTTTCGACTACCTCGGACAACGAAATGCCCGACCGATCTGCCACCGCGCGCTCCAGCGCGATCCGTGCCTGGCGCTGTTCGTGTTGAATATTGTGCATGGTTTACCGCTGCCCTGTGATCGCGTTGACCAGACGGTGTGCAAACCCCTGTTGGGTGCGGTGTACGGCGATCGGTTCTTTCAGGGTGATGGTCTGGTGTTGCTCCAGGGGCTCTTTTCGAGCTTTGAAGCGTTCGATGATCTTGTTGCCGGGCAAGGTAGTGGCAGGCTCAGTGGTGCGGTAGCGGACGTCGACGATCGTCAGGTCACGGACCATATCTAACTCCAGCACCACGGTGCGTAGGATCGTGGCATCAAGTAGTTCTTCCAGCGCGGTGATCCTGGCTTGCTCGGTGGGGTAGGCACGATCGAGGGTGACCGTCTGACGTTGTGTTTTGGCTCCAACCCAGTGGTGGTCGGCAATGAACATCACGCCCACAAGAAACGCTGTCATCAACGGTGACACCCAGGCCGGGTCGGGGTGTAACCCGTTGATGAGTCCGATAGCTAGCGAGATGAAGTAGTAGGCGACTTCTTCTTGGGTGAGGGTATCCGAACGGAGCCGAATGATCGACAAAATGCCGAATAACCCTAGCCCCAAGCCAAGCCCGGCTTCTGATTCAGATAACAGCAGGGTGACGGCAAAGATGCCCATGCTCAGCGCGACATATGCCAAGGCCAAATCCCGACGGAAATGCCGACGAAAATAGACAAGATAAACCAGTACTGCCATCCCGACGATATTGGCCAGCAGGCCAATCCATAATGCCATCATGCTGATGTCTTCCTTTCATGTGTTTTTCATTTCCTGTTCACTCTAGGAAGTGTTTATGAAATGAAAGGAAGAAGACGATGAGAAGATTCTCATCTAACAGTAAGCAGGGTCAATCGGGGGCTTATACGTCCCAGATGGTGAATTGGTAGAGGTCTTCGGGTAAGACCGCCCGTACTTTTTCGCGTTGTGTTGTTGGGACACTTTCGACCAATAATGACAGGGTGGCACGCGTCCAGGTTTCGCTTTGCTCTGGAGAGGTGTCGATGTGATCGGCGACGCGACGCACAAACGTGTTAGCGTCGAGGTTTTCCTTCTGGTCTGGACCTGCCAACAACACTTCGCTGAATTCTTGCGGCAGTTCAGCTGCGAATCCGTATTCGTGGCCGCCAAGGTCGAGTCGACTCAAGCTTGCCAACACAGCGGTGGCAAGATCATGGGCCTTCTGTGGTGCCTCGAGTCCGGTGCGTTGCTGGATACCGTCAATAATCTGTCGGGTTGGCATGGGGTTCTCCTTGAAAATCTCCGTCGAACGATCCACGTTGACCAGGCCCTAGCGTTGGGATGTCCGCCGGTCAGTGGTGGTGTTGCTCCATAGGCGTCTTATGCTGCGTGTCCGCATATTGTCCATTGTGTCCAGACAACAGGGGTCAATTGCAACAGTTGTCGGGCTGATCCCGCTGCGATCACATAAGAATGCGCCTAATTGGCAACAGCCAGCAGATTAGTTGTTCTGGCTTTCAGCGGCATCCTGCTTCGGGGCGATGGCAAATCGTCGCAAGGTCAGGGCCGGGTTTGTGGATCTCACCTGAGCGATCCGCTCAGCAGAAAGCTCTGCACGGGCGATGCCGACCCCGTCGCCGATCATGGCGATTGTGCTGCCCATGGGGTCGATGATGCTGCTGTGGCCCACGCCGGTGGGCGCGGCCTGTCCCGCTGCGACGACATAGACCGTGTTTTCAATGGCGCGTGCGCTCAGCAGGGTGGTCCAATGAAATTCCTTGAGCGGTCCGGGGACCCAGGCGGCAGGTAGCACCAGAACATCGGCGCCGGCATCCACGAGCATTCGTGAGACTTCAGGGAAGCGCAGGTCGTAGCAGGTCTGGATGCCGACCTTATACCCGTTGAGCTCCAGCAATTGTGGGTCCAGGATCTGTCCCGGGGTGACCCACTGGGATTCCCGGTGTCCAAAGGCGTCAAAGAGATGCAGTTTGCGATAGGTGGCTTTGATGGCGCCGTCGTGGATACCGACCAGGGTGTTATAGATCCGTCCGTGGCCATCGGGCTCGTTGACTCCCGCGATGATGGCCATATCGTGTTTCACACTGAGCTCTCGTAAAGCGCTGACGGTTGGGCCTTCTAGTGCTTCTGCACTGTCAACGAACGACTCATCGACCCCCGGTTTGCTGAAGGTAGCATACTCGGGTAGCACCGCAAGTTCGACACCTTGGGCCGCGGCTTGACCCAGCAGCTGAGCGATGAGTCGAAGATTTTCGGACTTATCAGTCGTCGGAGCGTATTGGATAACTGCAGTGTGAAGACTCATGCGTTTCCTTGATCATAAACGGTTGCTAGCAGACTAACGCTGGCGTGCGCATCGGAACAGGTCTCATCACCGTTGATCCCAACCAAGGG
The DNA here is from genome assembly GCA_964482935.1 of uncultured Enteractinococcus sp. Lineage (GTDB taxonomy): Bacteria > Actinomycetota > Actinomycetes > Actinomycetales > Micrococcaceae > Yaniella. The sequence goes on along the minus strand of CAZAAP010000056.1, from coordinate 8,652 downwards.
AGCGCCATGATCCTCCGCGCTGTCTAGACTCAGCACTCTAGAAAAAGCCTTGGTGGCTCATCGGTCACCAAGGCTTTTTGTTTCTAGGGGTATTTAGAGGCTACGAGCCGTTCCACGTGGCATACGGGGTGAAATCATCCGGCAGAGTGTTGAGTACATCGACTCGTTCACCGTCCGAAACACCTTCGAGCATCGCTGACAGGGCGGCGTGCGTTTGTTTGCGGCTTTGGGCCTCGCTGAGGTCCAGCTTCTGGCCGACTCTGGTGACGAATTCCTCGGCGTCGAACTTCTCTTGATTCTTATCCGCACCCATATTGAGGACGGCTCCCAGCTCTTGCGGGAGCTGGGCTGCGAAGTTGGACTGTGCGTCGTCCAGATCCCGTTCGGCGAGTGTCTCAGCGACTGCCAGCAACACATCGTTGGCTGCCTGCGTGGAATCAATGTCAGCTCGTTGTTGGACTACATCAATTATCTCTGTCATTTGCATAGTGGACTCCTTTCGGAATGCTTCTGCAATATTCCTGCCTGGCGGCTGCCGGCAGCACACACCGCTTCGTTCTTTGTTCAAAACGATGTCGTGTCTTGTCCTTCCATTGTCTGCAGACACTGGGGGTTGTTCGCAAGGGATCGAGCCAAATTCTGCGCAGATACACAGAAAACGACCAGTAAGAGTGCAGCGCCGCCCTATCCCTGTTCCGTCTCGTTGGGCAGTATTGTATTCAAGGAACCTACCCACCGTGGGCAGTTGCTATGTCATGACCCGAAGAAAGTGGAGCGCATATATGTCACAAGAACCTGCTGATCCCGGGTCTCAGCCGAACGTCACTGACCCCACGACCGCTGGCGAGGCCCGCGGCATGCAGAAGCGTGGTCGTTTCGACAATAGCTGGGCGATTTCGTTATTTGGGACCGCTGTCGGTGCCGGCATCCTGTTTCTTCCGATGAACGCAGGTGCCGGAGGGGTCTGGCCGCTCATCATCGCCACACTGCTCATCGGGCCGATGACATTTCTGGCACATCGCGGCCTGTCGCGTTTCGTTGCTGCTTCCCCGAATCCCGGTGCCGATATTACCGTCGTGGCACGCGGACTGTTCGGCGAGGCTGCTGGACAGGTGGTCACCGTTCTCTATTTCTTGGCGATCTTCCCGATTGTGTTGATCTACGGGATCGCTATTACCAATACGGTTGATGACCTGCTGGTTCAGCAATTGAATTGGGGTTCTCCACCGCGCTGGTTGCTGTCCGGGGTGTTGATTGCGCTCATGATGCTCGTCATGATCCGTGGGCAGCGGCTGATGTTAGTCGCCATGCAGTGGTTGGTGTACCCGCTCATTGCGGCTTTACTTGGCATCTCGCTGTTCTTGATCCCGCAATGGGATATTAGTTTTATCACGGAGAGCAGCCAATCTGTGGGTGAGATGGCCCAGGCACTGCTGCTGGTTATCCCGGTGCTGATCTTCGCGTTCAACTTCTCGCCGGCGGTTTCCCAGTACACCTTAGCTATGCAACGACGCCACGGGGACCAGGCCGATGCTCGCGGCAACGTTGTGCTGCGCCGAGCAACCATACTGCTGGTCATTTTCACCATGGGATTCGTCTGGTCGACGGTCTTGGCGCTGGGGGCCGATGGCCTCCAAGAGGCTCGAGAGGCAAACCTGCCGGTATTGTCTTATTTGGCACAGGTCTTAGATAACCCGCTGATTGGCTACCTTGGCCCGGCGGTTGCCATTGCGGCCATTGGTTCGTCGTTTTTCGGCCACTATCTTGGTGCCGCTGAAGGAGCGGCCGGCATCGTCCGCTCTGTGGCGCAAGCAACCGGCAAGAAACCGTCGGAAAAGGCCATTAGTTTTGGCGTGGCAGTATTTATTTTTCTGTCGACCTGGGTGGTCGCGATCCTCGATGTCGGCATCCTCGACATCATCGAAACCCTGGCTGGCCCGATCATCGCAGTTGTACTGTACCTGATGCCGATGTATGCGATCCATCGGTTTGATGCCCTCAAACAGTACCGCGGCCAGGCCTCGAATGTGTTCATTACGATCGCTGGGATCAGCGCCGTGGCCTGCATTATCTACCGCATCATGGTTGTCGGGTTCTGACAGCCAACCTCATACCAGCCTACGATTCTTGCGTACCGGTATCAGCGCTGGAGGTGGCTCCTTCAGCCTGGCGACCCAGCGGGAACGGCCTACGCAGGCCGAGGAATTCGACGGTTTTGCCGCGTTCGGTGTACCGCTCGTTGATCGCATCCAGTGTGGAGGCGGTCGAGTGATCCCAGATGGTGGCTTGGCGCAGGTCGATAACCACGTAGTCGGGATCCAGGGCGTATTCGAATTGGTTAGCCAGATCGTGAGAGGAAGCGAAAAAGAGCTGCCCGGTGACCAGATAGGTCGCTTTGGTCTCGGCGTCATCAAGCGTGCGAGACACCGTAGCAAAGTGGGAGACGCGGCGGACGAAGGCGATCATCGCGGCCAAGACACCAAGGCCCACGCCGATCGCGAGGTTGCCGGTGACGACAGTCGGGATGACGGTGATGAGCATGACCAGGGTTTCAGATTTTGGCATGTTCTTTAGCGTGCGCGGGGCAATGGAGTGCCATTCGAAGGTCGCATAGGCAACGTAGACCATGACGGCAACCAGTACGGCCATCGGCATCATCCCGACGATGTCGCCCAGCCCGATGGCCAGGATCAGCAGGAAGACTCCGGCTACGAAAGTCGAGATGCGGGTGCGAGCCCCGGAGGCGCGGACGTTGATCATGGTTTGGCCGATCATCGCGCAGCCGCCCATGCCCCCGAAGAATCCGGCCAGCATATTCGAGGCACCCTGGCCGACCGACTCGCGGGTTTTACTTGACCCGGTGTCGGTGATGTTATCGACCAGTTGAGCAGTCATGAGCGATTCCAACAACCCGACCACGGCCATGGCCAGGGCAGCTGGGAAAATGATCTCAAGCGTTTCCAGCGAGAAAGGGATGTCGGGGATGAAAAAGAACGGAAGCTCATCTGGCAGCTCGCCCTTATCCTCCACGGTCGGGACGTTGATAGTGAAGATCACCACGATCAGGGTGACGACCACGATTGCAACCAGTGCCGAAGGAATGACCTCGGTGACTTTGGGCCACAAGAAAATGATCGCCAGGCCTAGACCAAACAACGGGTAGACGGCCCACGGGACGTCGATCAGATCAGGCAGCTGGGCGATGAAAATCAAAATGGCCAGCGCATTGACGAAGCCCGTCATGACCGATTGCGGAATGAACTTCATGAGCTTGGCAACGCCGATGACCCCAAGAACGATCTGCAAGATACCCGCCAGAATCACCGTGGCGAATAAATATTGGACGCCGTGCGAGGCGACAATTGGCGCAACGACAAGAGCCGTCGCTGCGGTTGCCGCCGAGATCATTGCGGGACGACCACCCAAAAACGCAATGGAGATCGCCATGATGCCGGCTGCATAGAGCCCGACCTTGGGATCGACGTCAGCAATCAGAGCAAAAGCGATCGCTTCTGGGATCAATGCCAGCGAAACGACCAGGCCTGCGAGAATTTCTGTGCGCATCCATGCGGGGCGTTTGAATGTTTCTCGAACGGACTGGCGGAGGGCGGGAGTGACCGTCGCCGCGGACATAGAACACCTCTGTCTAGCTGAGTGATTGTGGTCAGAAACGCGCGTTGCAGCGTAGTCTGAGAAGATGCGTGAACATGAGTATTCTACCGATGAAGTCCGGGAAGTTGACACTGGGTCTTTCACTATCAGCTACCGGGCGCACGTCAATGCCCCGGTTGAACAGCTATGGTCGCTGGCAGTGAACCCGTACCGGCACCACGAGCTGGACGGCAGTGATTCGCTCTCGAGCAATGTCCGTGGCCCCGAAATTCTGACCGAAGGCGACACGTTCAATATCTGGATGCGCCGGCTCGGGGTGCCCTACACCGTGAAAATGCACGTCCTCATCTCGGAACCGCACCACCAGATCGCTTGGCAGCACCCCTCAAAGCACGTGTGGCACTGGGTCTTTGAGCCTGCCGACGCCGGCGGAACGTGGGTCACCGAAACCTTTGATTACCGTCAGGTCAGCCCACTGATGCTGCGACTGTGGAAGAAAGTGGGCATTTTCGACCAAAACGCACGCGATATCCGTGCAACACTTCAGCAACTGCAAGACCGCTATGCCAAGGACGTCAATGACTAGTTCAAAACAGCTTCGCCGCATCACCGTTTTCACCGGCTCGCGCCACGGCAATAGTGATACCTACGTCGAGGCAGTTGAAGCCTTCGCCCAAGCACTGGCTGATAAGGGCTATGGCGTCGTTTTTGGTGGCGGCGACGTAGGACTGATGGGTGTGCTTGCTGATACGGCCCTGAGCTGCGGCGGTGAAGTCATCGGCATCATGCCCCAGTCGCTAACCGTCGCTGAGATTCCGCACTCGAAGCTCACGCAGCTCGAAATTGTGCCTAACATGCACGTCCGCAAGGAACGCATGGCAGACCTCGGTGATGCCTTCGTTGCTCTACCGGGCGGAGCCGGCACACTTGAAGAACTCTTCGAAGCTTGGACCTGGCAGCAGCTGGGTATCCACACGAAACCGGTTGCACTGTTAAACGTGGGAGGGTTCTGGGATCCGCTGCTTGCCATGATCGACCACATGGCAGCCCAGGGCTTCATGCGTCGAGAATTCACCGAAAGCCTCATCGTCGAAAGCGACCCGAAAGCACTGCTTGCAGCCCTGGCCTCCTGGGAGCCTGCCACGCATCCATGGAAAGATCCGCCCGCCGACGAACTCATAAAATAAACACTTTCCACAGCTCCAAGTCTCAGGACTAGTTATCCACATTCTCATCCTGACTCCACCATTGATACAGCCTCAGTGGTGGAGTTTTGGGTATGACACAACATCTTGAAACCGAAACGAACCCTGCGGCACTAATTGACCAAGCCCGGCAGCTCTTATCCGAAGCGCTTGTGCGGTATCGCCAGCCTGATGCTTATGCAAAGCTAGCGCGTTTCACGGTTGAGCAAGCGTCGATCGATTGGGGCACCGTGTGGGGCACGGACGCTCCGCAACCCATGGGTTCTGCACGGCCACCGGATATCCCGTTTCCGGTGTTGATACGCAATATCGAACACCTATCGCGCAAAGTCGCCGCGCTGCAGACGATCATGGCGGGTTTCGCATCCCAGGCGTATTACTCCGATATTGAGCGAGTCGAGGTCTTCGGTATGCCCGCCGGTAAGGCCGCCTTTCGCAATATCGCAGAGTACCTCCGTGATACGTTAGGCATCCCGCTTCGGCAGGCCAAAGTCCGGGTGAAGCTGTCTGCAGAACTTGCCCCGGCACCCAGCCTTGATGGCGGACACCTGCCAGAATCTCGCTACCCTGAAGTGGCCCGGCGCTTCTTCGATGCCGACATTGACGGCGCGGCCGCAGAAATCGTGGTGGATACGGTTCATCAGATTGAGCGTGAAGCCGCGCAAGCTAAAATGCTGACGCCTGAGGTCCAGGACCGCCTCACAGCTGGCCAACGGCATCTTACCGAACAGGCCGCACAACTAGACCCAGACGGTCTGCGGCAGGTTGCCAAGCGTTGGTCGCAACACACAACGTATTGGTTCAACCAGGACGGTGTCCTGAACGACGAGGTCTTAGACCGCAAACGAGGGGCCTTTTATCGTGGGCACGTACAAGGTCTGCATAACTGGGTCCTGCGCGTAGATGACCTGTTCCATGAGCGTCTCCGTGTGCTGGCTTCCGTGGTCAATAACCCCCATACGAGCTTTGACCCGTTGAAGTCACTCCTTGAAAAACTGTTCGGGACCTCCCTACAGAACTTCACCGCCCCGGTCATCCGGAAAAAGCCTGCCGATGATGGGCAGCAAGAATTGTTTAGTGAGGACGAAGTCGGGCACCCGATCGCAGCTGCTGATGAGCGAACGCGCGAACAAAAGCTCCTTGATGGCATCACCGCCGTTATCGACACAGGGATGTCACTCGCGTCTACGACTTTCCCTGTGGTGGGCGGGTTGCCACCACAATTGAGCGTGATCATGGACTATCAAACGCTTTATGACCATCTGAACCACGACTGCACTGTCACCGGTGCGTCACAGGCAAGTGCTACGAACTTTATTTCCCAAGCACTCTTTACCGGGCCAATCTCACCCTCCTCCATCCGACCCCTGTCGTGCGAAGCCGACCTCATCCCGGCGGTCCTCGGGTCTCATGGTGCGCTTTTGGATTTGGGACGTGCAGCACGTTTATTCACTCCAGACCAACGGCGAGCACTCATCGCACGTGACCGAGGATGTGCCGCACCGAACTGTAAGATTCCGGCCCCCTGGTGCGATGCGCACCATGTCGAACAGTGGAAAGACGGTGGAACCACAGCGATAACGAATGCCGTTCTGCTGTGTTCACACCATCACCATGCGGTCCACGCCGGCATGTGGACCGTGGAGATGCGAGCCGGTATTGCCTGGTTCATTCCAGCACCGTACCTTGATCCCGATCGCCGTCCTCGGCGCAACAGGTTCTGGCGATAAGCCCAGCCCGGCCCCGAGGTATTCGCTAAGCTGGGGCCAACGCAATCGCGCCAAAGTGATGAGTTAAAGGGACCGACAACATGACTAGAAAAGCATTCAATATGCCACCAAAGGCTTTCGGCCCTGCGGAAGGCGACCCAAATGCGGACGTCACCGTGTTTCACGCTGCCGATGCCCCACAACCTCGTACTGGCACCCCGCCAGCTATCACCCGCAAACTCGAAGGTGACGGCGCGAACCTTGTGTTTATGACCTTCACACCGGGGCAGGTCCTGCGCTCGCACACATCCTCCCACCCGATCACGCTGCAAGCGTTGCACGGCGAGCTCAAGGTCACGACAGAAACCGACGAAGTCGAGCTACTCCCCGGCACGGTGATGCATCTGCGTGCGATGGTGGTCCACGAGGTCGCGGCCCCTGACAGCGCACCGGAACGCAACGTATTGTTATTGACGATGCTCACGGGTGAACGCCACTCCGCAGCACCAGATGAATCGTAGAGCAACTCGAGCTGAAAGGGCAGCCTGCATGCGTGAGATCCCAAGGGTTATTGAGAACGGCAATATCGGTCCGGTCAATTCGACCCAGGTTCCGCGGTACAGCGGCGAATCAACCTTCGCACTGCTGCCTCGGTTGCGCGACTTAGAGACTGAAGGACACAACGCCGAAATCAAAATTATTGGCGCACCATTTGATACCGGGGTTTCCTACAGACCCGGTGCACGGTTTGGTCCCACCCACGTTCGTCAAGCATCGCGACTACTCCGCCCGTACAACCCAGCAACAGACACGTCACCGTTCGCCCAAGTGCAAGTTGCCGATGCCGGCGATATGGCTCTGAATCCGTTCAATATCGAAGAAGCCATCGCAACCGTAGAACAAGACGCGTTGGAACTCACCGCCGACGGAGCGTCACTCTTGACGATAGGCGGAGACCACACGATAGCTTTGCCACTTCTTCGTGCCGCCGCCCAACGTGCTGGCCAACCAGTCGCGCTTCTGCACTTTGACGCCCACCTGGACACCTGGAATACGTACTTTGGTGCCGATTACACTCACGGAACACCGTTTCGTCGGGCTGTCGAAGAAGGGCTCTTAGAGTCCGCTGCGTTATGTCACGTTGGCACTCGCGGTCCGCTCTATAGCAAAACAGATCTAGACGATGACGCCCGGTTCGGTTTCGGCATTATCACCAGTGCAGATCTTTACTACCAGGGCATCGCAGAAGTGATCACGAAACTCAGAAAACGTATCGGGGAGAGGCCCGTGTATGTTTCGGTCGACATTGATGTCCTCGATCCCGCCCATGCCCCAGGAACCGGAACGCCCGAAGCAGGGGGACTCACGAGTCGCGAGCTCTTAGAAATGATTCGTGGACTCCGCGGGCTCAACCTCATAGGCGCCGACGTTGTTGAAGTGCTGCCCAGCTACGATCACGCGGAATTGACCGGAATCGCTGCGTCCCACGTATGCTATGACTTGCTCAGCCTCATGGCAGACTTGCGTGCCAATAAATAATCCCATGCGTTGATCAGTGCAGGGCGCTGCGAGACACCTGATCGTCAAAAATCATAAACGTTTGCGTATCCACCACACTGGGTAAGGGTTGAATCTCATCAAAGACGACCCGGCGTAGATCTGCGGTATCTTTCGCGCGTACCAATAAAATAACATCCATCGGTCCCCCGGTAAGGGTCACGTGCCACACTTCCGGAATGTCGAGCAGTTGTTGCCGTAGGGCACGCCAGTTGTGTTGTCGCAGTTTCAGAATAACGTGCGCGGAGGCCCCAAATCCCAGCTTCGAGGGGTCCACTGTGATGGTAAAACCGGTGATGACCCCGGTGTTTTGCAGGTGTTGAAGCCGAGCATGGCAGTGGGCTCGTGAAATGTGCACTTGTTCCGCAAGAGCGGTCATCGAAATGCGACCATCTTGGGCTAAGACCGAGATAATTTTGCGGTCGATCGCCTCGAGAACGGCAGGCTGTTGTGACCGCTCATCAGGTGTCGTCACGAGCTTCTCCACTTTGCTAATAGATCCGGTACTTTCTGCACGATGTGTTCATTAGTGTAAGCATCTTTAGACGATTTGTCGCTGATTTTCCAAG
>CAZAAP010000055.1:0-11494 GCA_964482935.1 uncultured Enteractinococcus sp. | reverse complement strand
CCCGCTGTGACCATATCCCTAGTGTACGCGCTGCTGCCGGTAAGGTTGAGTGGGATAAGTTTTTTGCTGAGACTTCAGCAGACAGGAGACTCAACACCGTGACGACACTGGACGCTGCGTGGTTCAGGACGAATGTCCAAGATCGAATGCAGGAATTACTCGCCGACTACCGACAGCGCGCTAGTCAAATAGCAACCTCTGCAGAACCCCTGGTGGCTTCCATCGCCCAGTTAGTCGAAGGCGGTAAACGGCTCAGAGCCCTCTTAGCGTGGTGGGGCTGGCAGGGAGCTGGCGGTGACGGCGACGATCCTCGCGTCATCGATGCGGGAGTCGCCCTGGAGCTTTTCCAAGCCGCCGCTTTGATTCACGACGACATTCTGGATCGTTCAGACACCCGCAGGGGCCAGCTTTCTGTCCATAAAGGTTTCGAAAAGCTTCACCACGACGAGCAGTGGGTACAAGACGGTGCGCATTTCGGAATCTCAGCGGCCATCTTGGCCGGAGACCTAGCACTCGGGCTAAGCGAAGAAGTCTTTTCGATTACGGCTGACGCTACAGCGTTTGCCTCACCGGCCCGTGAAGCCTTTAATGCCATGCGCTTTGAAGTGATGTCGGGGCAGTACCTCGATATTCTGGCCGAAGCCAACATCCCCTCGGAGCCTGCAGTCGCTCTGGAACAGGCGCGCACTGTTCTGCAGTATAAATCGGCGCATTATTCTGCTGTGTGGCCATTCGAGCTTGGTGGGATTCTTGCCGGCGCCGACGAGACCACACTGAAAACGTATCGGGATTTCTCGACCCCACTCGGGATGGCTTTTCAACTCGGTGATGACTTGTTGGGGGTCTTTGGCGACCCAGACCTGACCGGCAAACCGGCAGGCGACGATCTTATCGAAGGCAAACGAACAGAACTCGTCGCCCACGCGTTGAAGAATCTTGAGTCACAAAAAGCTCAAATGCTCAACAATTTTCTTATGGATCCGACCGCTAGCTCACACACGGTTGAGGAGATGCAAGACCTTATCGAGTCCTCGGGGGCGCGCTCTATCGTGGAAGCTGAGATCCAACGCTTAGGGCAGCAGACGTACCAGGCTCTTGAAGAACTCCCCACTACACGCGAGGTTCATTCGGGGCTCGAAGAGTTGGTAGCGGGGCTGCTGCACCGCCAGCATTAGTTACCACGCTAAAGCCTGCGCTCTACGGCGGATCTCTGTCTTCCGACCAGCGTGGAGCGCATCAATGGGACGGCCCGGCAGTGAATCATCTTCGGTAAACAGCCATCGGATGATTTGCACATCATCGAACCCAGCGTCTGCCAGTACTGTGATGGTGCCGCGCAATGGCTTAAGTACACCGGTGTCCGTCAGAAACGCGGCAGGAACGTAGCGGACGTTATTCTCACCGCGACGAACATCAATGAGATGCTTTTCCTTAATCAATTTGTGAACTCGCGTCACAATTACATCAAGGCGTTCTGCTACGTCGGGCAGGGTCAGCCACTCGTCGACGAGTGCTTCTAGATCTTGAGTTTCCTTCACGCCTCTACAATATCCCAGTTTTCTGCGGCTTCGCGAGGACTGACGTATCGGAAGTATAGGAAACTGGTCACATACCGACAATCACACTCTTCCTATTAACATTTGTCCCATCTGTCATGTATATTCACTCATGTAACATTTTCATCACGTACACCTCGACGCTATTTTTGTCACACAGTGCACAAGAACTTCCCCTGGCTCGGGTGCCTGACGCAAAGAGGATACGTTTTTCATGACAGACCGTACTTCCGGGGCTTCCCGGTTTTACAAATCAGCTGTTGCGACGTCGGCCTTGCCGTTACTTGCCCTCGGCTCCGCCACTGCTGCCCCCGCGGCGGTAGCCGATGCACCCAGTACGGCACTGAGTCCTAGGCCTGCAACAGCGGCAAACCTAACAACAGCACAACAGCACCTCGAAACAGCACTGGTCCCAGCAGATCAGGTTGCTGTGGCCCTTCCTGCACGCTTCACCCAGGAACACTTCCAAGCAGCAAGAACTGCCCCAGAGACCTATAAGGTAAAATCGGGTGACACCCTGGGGCACATCGCACTGAAGCAGAACGTGTCACTATCGCACCTGCTGAAGTGGAACAAACTCAAAGCATCGTCAACCATCTATCCCGGTGACATGCTGAATCTTGGCCCCTCAAGCTCAAGCAGTGCAACTTCAGGTAGTGCTCGTTCGACCTCGTCCTCTTCGAGCAGCGGCACCTATAAAGTCAAAGCTGGCGATACACTCTCGGCCATCGCCGCCCGAAACGGAATTAGCTTGTCAACACTGTTGAAAGCTAATGGATTGTCGATGTCATCGATCATCTATCCAGGTCAGACACTCAAGCTCTCAGGCTCTGCAGCGACGTCTTCTTCCTCGTCGACAAGCTCCAACTCGTCTTCGTCGACGAATGGCCGCACCTACAAAGTGCAATCAGGAGACACACTGTCTGGCATTGCGGCCAAGCACAAGATCAGTCTCTCGACGCTGTTGAAAGCAAACGATCTGTCACGGTCTTCGGTCATTTATCCAGGTCAGCAGCTGAAGCTAGCAGGCAGTGGTGCAGGGTCATCTTCGGCCACCTCGGGCTCAAGCAGCAGCTCGTCGTCGAAGGCGTCCTCATCGACTTCGACCTACACGGTCAAGTCGGGTGACACGCTATCTGGTATTGCTGCGAGCAATGGAGTCAGCCTGTCGGCCCTCCTGAAGGCTAACGGCTTGTCGTTGTCCTCGACAATTTTCCCTGGTCAGAAGATCAAGTTGTCGGGCAGCGCGAGCTCCAAGTCTTCATCCGGCTCATCGTCCGCTTCTGCTACGCAGTCCTCTGGATCCCCGACGTCGTCGTATACCGTCAGAGCAGGTGACACGTTATCCGCTATCGCAGCTCGCAACGGGGTCAGCCTGTCGACCATTCTGAGAGCCAATGGACTCAGCGCGAGTTCTGTTATCTACCCTGGTCAGAAGATCAAACTGTCCGGCTCGACGTCGTCTAGCTCTTCTGGTTCCAGCAGCTCGGGTAACTCGTCTTCTAACAGCGCTAGCAGTTCGACCTATACCGTGAAATCGGGAGACACCCTGTCAGGTATAGCAAGCCGCAACGGGGTGAGCCTCCAGACGCTCCTACGTGCGAATGGTCTGAAGACCTCGTCGATTATTTATCCGGGCCAGAAACTGAAGCTCAGCGGTACAGCAAGCTCCGGCTCAGTATCGACCGCGTCGGATAATAACGACCAACTCATCGGCAATACGTTCTTGCATTACACGTATCCGGATCACGTAGTGGCCAACGCCAACGAGAATAAGCGGGCCCTACTTGCTGCTCCCATGCCATCACGCAGTGAGGTGCGGCAGATGGTGCGCAACACAGCCACCTCAATGGGCGTGGATCCGCGCCTGGCGCTGGCACATGCCCAAATTGAATCAGCCTTCGATCCCACTGCGGTGTCCCCCGCCAATGCGATAGGGACCATGCAGGTGATACCGTCGTCCGGCGACTGGGCTTCCCAACTCGTTGGGCGGAAACTGAACCTACTGGATCCGCAGGACAATATTACCGCTGGCGTAGCCATCATCCGACACCTCCAACGTAATAACCCCGGTGACATCGGCATTGCCGGCTACTACCAAGGCGAAGCCGGCGTACGCAAGAACGGGATGTATTCAGATACCAAAGATTACGTCGCCAAGGTGAAAGCCGCAATGAACAGATTCTAAGAAACTCCACCGATAGGAAACGGATACCCGGTCAGCTTCGCTGGCCGGGTATCCTATGTGATGTGAATACCCCAGCAGGACCCTCGCTCGTTGGCCTCACCGTCGACAACCGATATGAGATAACTCAACGGTTGGCACACGGCGGCATGGCCACCGTATACCGCGCCATCGATACCCGACTTGACCGCGAAGTTGCACTCAAAATCCTGCGTCCAAATATGGCTGATGACCCAGCCGTCATCGAAAAATTTAAGGCAGAAGCCAAGAACACCGCCAAGATCAATCATCCCCACGTGGTCAATGTGTATGACCAGGGCGTTGGGACCGTAGGAAATGGCACCGTAGCTTTCTTGGCGATGGAATTCATTGAAGGCCACACCTTAAGAGAAGTCATGCGTGCTGCGGGTCAGATGACGGTCGAAGAGACTTGGAACATAGCCATACCAATCGTTCGTGGAGTGGCAGCGGCACACCAGGTTGGCCTGATACACCGCGATATCAAACCGGAAAACGTGCTGGTCTCTCACGACGGTGATATTAAGGTTGCCGATTTCGGGCTCGCGCGAGCCGCTTCCAATCACACAGGTACCGGCATGGCACTTATGGGCACGGTGTCTTATATGTCACCTGAGCTCGTCACCGGAGAACAAGCCGATGCGCGCTCCGATGTCTACGCGCTGGGGATTGTGATATTCGAAATGCTCACGGGACAGCGGCCCTTCAGCGGCGAGTCGGCTGTCGCAATTGCAGTGCAGCACACCAACTCCCGGGTGGCGGCTCCTTCGACTTTCGTGCCAGGTATCAGTGCCGCAGTCGATGACCTCGTATTGCACATGACGGAACCTTCACCAGAAAACCGGCCAGCAGATGCTACCGAAGTGTTGATATTGATCCAGCACCTCTTGGATAATCCCGAATCAGCCGAAAAGCTTGCCGGGCCAGTTAATTCAGACGACGCGACGCAAGTCTTCGACGAAGCAGCTACCAGGACCTTCGGTGCAGAAGAGCGCGCTGATGACGCCGCACCTCCCCCACCGCCACAACCAAATGTCACCGTACTTCCGCCGTCAGTAACTGCTGAGGCGTCCCCGGCGGACGGGATGGAGCACTATCATCGCCCACCGGCTGACCACCAATCAGCAGTAACACCCCAGGTCCGAGATTTCGGCAACAAAAAACAAAATGAACCGATCCGTGAGTTCGCGCCGATCAAAGCCTCACGGGCTGCGATCAATACGTTGCTCATTATTATGGCCGCGGCTGCCACCATACTCCTTGGTAACTGGGCCGCGGCTGCGTTGATGAGCTGGCTCTTTGGCTAGCACGCTCTAGATTGCGATCAGTTGCATTGCGCCCTGCCTGAAGCCGCCCCGCCCCTGGGGATATCGACGCAGGATTTTGTACATGACTCTGAAAAATGCTGCAGCCGCAGGGGGTATCCCTGCGGCTGCAGCATAGTTGAAATGCGAAGTCTAATGTTACTGGACGCTATCTCTAGCTAATGATTCAGCAACTAAGAACGCCAGTTCAAGAGACTGTTGGTGGTTTAGGCGCGGATCCACGAGCGTTTCGTAACGCTCATCGAATGCAGATTCATCGATCTCGACGGACCCGCCCAAGCACTCTGCAACGTCATCGCCGGTAAGTTCAATATGGAGACCACCCGGGTGGTTTCCAGTAGCATTTGCTACCTCGAAGAAGCCTCGAACTTCGTTCATGATGTCTTCCAAACGGCGTGTCTTGTATCCATTCGCAGCGGTGATCGTGTTGCCATGCATTGGGTCAGTAATCCAAAGCGGTGTTGCACCCTCGGCCTTGACCCCTTCCATAATGACGGGAAGGTGCTCACGAATCTTACCGGCACCCATGCGCACGATGAACGTTAGTCGACCAGGTTCACGATTCGGATCAAGCTTGTCAATAAGATCCATGGCCTGATCGACGGTCGTGGTAGGTCCAAGTTTCACACCGATCGGGTTGCGAATCCGCGACAAGTAATCCACATGCGCACCGTCAACCTGACGAGTGCGTTCGCCAATCCACACGAAGTGTGAGGAGGTAATGTATGGCAGACCTGTCCGGGAATCCAGCCGAGTCAGGGCGCGTTCGTAATCCAGGAGCAGCGCTTCATGGGCGGAGAAGAACTCGACGGTGCGCAGAGCATCAAAGTCGGCGCCGGCAGCTGCCATGAAGCGCACGGCACGGTCAATCTCGGCAGCAAGTTCATCAAAACGCGCATACGCCGGATTCGACATGAAGCCTTTATTCCACGAGTGCACGGTTCGCAGGTCTGCGAAACCGCCGGTCGTGAAAGCACGAATGAGGTTCAGCGTGGAGGCGGAGGTGTGGTACGCCTGCACCATACGACGTGGGTCGTGTCTGCGAGACTCTTCAGTAAAGTCGAAGCCGTTGACGATCTCCCCACGGAATGATGGCAGCTCTACGCCATCACGGACCTCCATATTCGACGAACGGGGCTTGGCAAACTGGCCGGCCATCCGTCCCATCTTGACCACGGGCATGGACGCACCGTAGGTCAGGACCGCAGCCATTTGTAGAATGGTACGAATCCGAGAGGAAATCTTATTCGCTGTCGCACCGGCAAACGTTTCGGCGCAGTCGCCACCTTGAAGGACGAATGCTTTACCGGCTGCGGCATCTGCCAAACGAGAGCGAAGCACATCAACCTCGCCGGCAAAAACCAACGGGGGTACGTTAGAAAGTTCGGTGAGGCTTTCTTCTAAAACTTGCTGATCATACCACTGCGGGGCTTGTCGCACATCCAGGTTCCGCCATTCATCCAGGCCAGGATAATCGGCGGCACCCTGTGAAAGGTTCGTGCCGAAGGGCTCTACAGCCTGGTTCTTTTCCGCAGTGTCAAACATCATGCAAACCAGCATACGGCGCTACGACACGCGCGGGTAGTTCATGACGCTAATAGCCCAAATCCTGTTGCACTCATGCTGAATGTTCGTGCCAGAATCCTGTGCTATTCATCCTTCGGCGCGCGGCATTATGCTGGAGAGGATGAGCACGATGCAGGCACCTGAATTTTTGGCCCCCAACCCCTCCGGAGCACTGGCTCAGTCCGGCATCCGCTGGGGTGTCATGCTGCTGCACGGGTTTACCGCCGGTCCCAGCTCTGTCTTACCGTGGGGTCAGGCACTGTCAACAGCCGGTGCGACCGTCATGGTTCCCTTGCTGCCGGGCCACGGCACGACCTTCGAGGATCTTGCTCAAACCAGTGCCGGACAGTGGCGGCATCATGTCCAGCAGAAGCTGGATCAGATGCTTGCACAGCGTTATGACCGGATTGCCATTGGTGGGTTATCTCTGGGCGGAGCGTTGGCTCTCGATGCCGCCGCACATCGGGTCATTGATGCGGTCTTTGTCGTGAACCCAGGATTGAGCTTCAAGCCACTGGACCGTCTCGGGGTGGCCTTGTCTCCGCTCATGCAACGCATCATCCCCACTGTCGGACCGCTTGCCGGTGATCTTAAAAAACCCGGCGTTGTCGAAACCGCCTACACTCGGACCCCCGTGCCCGCAGTTGAAGAACTCGCAAAATTGTTTCGCACCGTCCGGGGTCATGTGAGATCCATTGCTGCTCCCATCACCTTGTATCAGTCAGCTGTAGATCACATCGTGCCGGCGTCCTCCGCTACGATCCTGCGGCGCAAGATCGAGCCCAGACAGCTGCGGACCGTGATGTTAGATCACAGCTATCATGTGGCCACCTTGGACTTCGATGCACCATTGATCCACCAGGACAGTATAACGACACTGTTAAAGCTGTCTGGAGGTGGCAATGAGCTCGAATAATAACCCTGACGAGCAGTGGGAAGACATCGTTCGTCGACTCGGTGGCAGCTCGGATCAGGCAAATTCGGAACCGGTGGCCGAACCAGCGCACACCCCTCAGCCACCGGACTACTGGACAGATGCCGGCCCCAGGGATTATGCCGTGGCCGAGGAAATCGTCGAGGATTTCCAGCCACCCGATCCCAAACCGATAACCACCGGCCATCCCCGGACGGTGTTATCGTGGACCGGCGTCATCGGCGCGGTGATGATCTGGTTGTTTGCCGCTTTCGTGAGTTTCCCCTTGCCCTGGTGGCTGACTACGGCAACTGTTGTGGCTTTTCTTGCCGGCGCGGTCAGTTTGTTCTTTTTGCTTCCCCGCACCCGGACGCACCACGACCCAGACGATGATGACGATTATGGTGATGGCGCCAAACTATAGCTCCACATCGCGGCCCGATTTTGTGATGCATAGTGTCTCGTCATTTGGATTACTGGGCAGTAGAATGTGATTCACATCGCACATCCTTGCCCACGAGGAGGATCACCTTGAAAGAGATCATCACACCCCCGGTTGCGGAAGCCCCGCCTGATTCCAATGCAACAGATCTTATCGAAAATCAATACCACCAAGATCCAAATCACGCACTTTTTGCACGCCAATTGCAGCCAGGCCAATGGACCGATATCTCGGCCCGGGAATTCCGTGAAGACGTCAAGATCATTGCTCGTGCATTAGCTTCCGTCGGAATCGAACCCGGTGATTCGGTCGCGATCATGAGTCCTACTCGTTATGAATGGACGCTGATCGACCTAGCGATAATGTACGCAGGCGCCGTCACGGTACCTATTTACGAAACCTCATCGCCCTCGCAGATCGCCTGGATTGTCGAAGACGCCAATGTCAAAGCCATCGTCGCTGAAAAACCGGAACACGCCCGGACCGTGAGAACCGCGCTTCAGCGCGAGGCGCTGCCCGAGCTCAACGGCATTTGGATTATGGAAGATGGGCTCGATGACCTGCGAGCACTAGCCAATAGCGGACCTGATAGCGATGAGATGGAACGTCGTCGTACCGTGGCAACACTGGACGATGTCGCCACAATTGTCTACACCTCTGGCACCACAGGTCGCCCGAAGGGGTGCATGATCACTCACGGCAACCTCGTGAATCTGTCGTTGAATGTTTTACATTCGGAGATGCGTGAGGTGTTGACCCGGGATAGTTCGACTATTTTGTTTATTCCATTGGCCCACATCTTCGCGCGGTTCATTTCTTTCCAAACACTGGCCTCGGGGTCAAAAGTTGGGCATACTCCGGACGTGAAACAGTTGGTTCCAGATTTGAAATCATTCCAACCCGATTTTCTCCTAGCGGTCCCGAGAGTATTTGAGAAGGTGTATAACTCGGCGTTACTTAGTGCTCAAGAAGGTGGTAAAGGCAAAATCTTTGAGCGGGGGGCCGAGGTAGCTGTCGCGTATTCAAAAGCCAAGGAAGCCGGCAAGATCGGCACCGGACTGCGTCTGAAGCACTGGGTCTTTGACAAGTTGCTGTATGCAAAGATTCGAGCCGCCATGGGTGGCAACGTCAAAGATGCCATTTCGGGCGGTGGCCCACTTGGCGCGTATCTGAGCCACTTCTTCCGCGGCGTAGGGGTCAACATTAAAGAAGGTTATGGCCTAACCGAAACGACCGCACCGGTTACCGTGAACCGCCCCGGCAAAACTCGGGTCGGCACGGTCGGCCTACCAGCACCAGGGTGCGGCATCCGGATTGCCGACGACGGCGAGATCTTGGCCAGCGGTGTATGCGTTTTCAAGGGATACCACAACCTACCAGACAAAACCGCGGAAGAACTCGTCGACGGCTGGTTCCACACCGGCGATATCGGGCACTTGGATAACGATGGGTACCTGACAATTACCGGGCGTAAGAAAGAAATCCTCGTGACCGCCAGCGGCAAGAACGTCGCTCCTGCTCAGTTAGAAGATCAGATACGAGCCGACGGGCTGGTCTCTCAGGTGATGGTGATCGGTGACAATCAGAATTTCGTTGCCGCTCTAGTCACGTTAGATGAAGAGACAGCCCCTGCTTGGCTCAAGCAACGAGGTTTGGATCCGAACATGCCGATACCTGACATGGCCACGCATCCAACCGTGCGGCAACACATCCAGAAATTGATTGACAAAGCGAACGAATCGGTTTCCCGCGCAGAGTCTATCCGAGAATTCCGGATTGCCGATCGTGACTTCACCATCGAGGCAGGCCAGATGACCCCCTCAATGAAGATACGACGTGAGACAATTCTTCGGGATTACCAGGATCTCGTCGATGACATCTATCAGACTGCCGCTAAATAAAGTCGACACAAATGCAACGCTGCGCCTTCCGAACCGCTCTGGCTCGGAAGGCGCAGCGTATTGTCACGAATAGGGGGCTTAGAGGTGTCCAGAATCTGGTACGTCCAGACCCAGCAGGGCGTTTTCTACAACTTCGGCCATGGCTGGGTGAATCCAGTACTGACCTCGAGCTAGTTGATGGGCTGGTATCTCGAATGACATCGCCGTCAAAAGGGGCTGAATTAAGTTTGTCGCCTCTTGACCCATAATGTGGGCACCTAGGATGTAACCGGTAGCCTTTTCCGCAACGATCTTTACCAGGCCATCGGTGTCCTCCATTGCCCACCCATACGCGGTGTCACCGTAAGATTGCACCTTGACAGTAATGCCCTCTGGGCCATAATGGCTGCGCGCCTGGGCTTCCGTCAGTCCAGCGCTGGCGATTTGTGGTCGAGTGAAGACCCCCGCCGGAATTGGTGCCAGGGTGTCTGGCTTCATCCGGTCCGGGTTTTCTATATTGTGTGAGACCGTGCGCTGTTCATGATTGGCCACGTGTTTGAGCATTTGGGGATTGGCAATATCCCCCATGGCCCACACTCCATCCAGGGCCTGACCGCCCGATAGCACACGTAAATACTCATCCCGAGCGATAAACCCGTCTTCAACGTCGATTCCTGCTGCCGAGAGGTTCAGCCGGTCTGTATTGGGAACTCGCCCCGTGGCCAGCAAGACGACGTCGCCAATAAAATAATCCACCACCTCGTCCTGCTCGTGGCCGGTCGCACTAAGATTGACGCGCAGTCTGCCATCATGGCGCTCAATTGAGTGCAAAGTGCGGTTGAGCGCGACCTGCCAGGATTCTTTCGCGATGCGGGTGAACTCATCAGAAATGGTGTTGTCGTGATCCGAGAGCAACTGGCCAGATCGGTTAATGTGTATGACTTCAGAGCCAAGCCCAGCAAAGACTGCTGCGAATTCCGATCCGATGTATTTGCCACCGACGATGATGATGCGTTTGGGCAGGGCTTTCAGGCGCATGACGGTGTCGGAGGTGTGCACGCCGGGAAGGTTTACTCCGGGAACATTCGGCAGGCTCGGGCGAGAGCCCGCTGCGATAACGACGTGGTTTGCTTCAAGCACTCGGCCGGTGCTCGTCGTGAGTTGTTTTGGTCCAGTGAAGTGGACCTCTTCGGTGATTAACGTCGTGTGGTCAAGTTGGACATCGCGATAGTGCTTGCCTGCCTCGGAAATAGCATCGATACGGTTAAAAACCCGGTCGCGTATCGCGGGCCAGTCAATAGAGTCGACATCCAGGTTGACACCGAGCCGTCCGGCCTCACGTGCCGTTGCGGTCAGTTGGGCCGGGTAGGCGAACATTTTGGTGGGGATGCACCCCACGTTCAGACAAGTACCACCAAATACGCCCGAGTCGATTATGGCGACTTTTTTATTATCCCAATACGGGGTGATAACGGAATTACCGGATCCGGAACCGATGATGGCCAGATCGTATTGTTCGATGCTCATGACCATCAGTGTAATGGTTCCGAATCCGGTAATGACTTACTGGTTCACATCTAGCGTCATGCTGGATCGATGACCAGAATCA
>CAZAAP010000054.1:0-11853 GCA_964482935.1 uncultured Enteractinococcus sp. | reverse complement strand
GCGCGAAATGCGAGGCAAAACTATAGGTTAGGCCCAGTTGGGCCGCCAGTTGTGCACCGAAGTGTGACGACCCCAAAATGGTCAGCGGCACATCGGTGCCCGAGCCGGGATACGCGTTGATACCTGGGATGCGCGACTCGCCTTTGAGGTAGCCCTGCAGTTCGAGAACATCTGATGGGAACCGCTCGGATGACTGGTTACTCCGCCGTAGGGCCATCAGCGTTTTCTGGTCGGTACCCGGCGCTCGCCCCAGTCCTAGATCGATCCGGTCACCGTAGAGCTCGTTGAGCATGCCGAATTGCTCGGCAATGACCAGGGGAGCGTGGTTTGGGAGCATAATCCCGCCAGCACCGAGCCGAATGTTTTTGGTGTGTGCGCCCATGTGTGCCAAGAGAACCGAGGTGGCCGATGAGGCGATGGTTTCCATGTTGTGGTGCTCTGCAAACCACAACCGGTGGAAGCCAAGCTCATCGGCCATAACGGCCAAGTCCGTGGACTCTTTGAGCGATTCGGCTATAGATTGACCATGTCGGACGGTGGCCAGATCAAGAATGGACACGGGATAGGGCGCAGTCAAGGAACCTCCAG
Organism: uncultured Enteractinococcus sp.; assembly: GCA_964482935.1. Classification (GTDB taxonomy): domain Bacteria; phylum Actinomycetota; class Actinomycetes; order Actinomycetales; family Micrococcaceae; genus Yaniella. Next base: position 11,265 of record CAZAAP010000054.1, on the reverse strand, counting down.
CATAATAATGTTGTCTAGAACCTACAGCACCAGGTCAACCGTGAATTATTCCGCGAGTTGTTTCACAGTCACTGCCAGGTGCAGGGCCGCTTCGGCTGCCTCTTGACCCTTGGACTCACTGGAATCGTCCAGACCGGCGCGATCCAGCGCCTGGGCGTCGTCGTCGACGGTGAGGATACCGAAGCCCACTGGCTTGCCTGCATCGAGCTGGACACGCGTCAGGCCGGAGGTCACGGCGTCGGCCACGAAATCAAAGTGCGGTGTGTCGCCACGAATGATGACACCCAGGCACACTGCGGCATCGTAACCGTTGGCTAGCGCTGCTTGTGCTGCCAGCGGGATCTCGAAAGATCCGGCAACGGTGATGAGTTTGTGGGTGGCGTCGGCGGCCTGAAGGGTGGCGGTTGCGCCATCGATGAGACCGTTCATCACAGTGGTGTGCCAGGATCCTGCGATGATGGCGACGTTGAGCCCGGTGGCTTTGACTTGTAGGTGTGGTGCGCCATGTTTGGCCATGGTGGACTGCTCCTTAGAAGTTTTCGGTAGGGATTGCGTGGTCGAGTCTGGTGGCTTTAGTCGTCAGGTAGTTCAGGTTTTCGGGGTGTTGGCCGACGATGAGTCCGAGACGTTCGATCACGGTGATGCCATTGGCCTCCAACTGGGTGACCTTGTCAGGGTTATTGGTCAGCAGTTTGACGTTGTGGATCCCAAGGCTGTCGAGGATTTCGGCGGCAGCCGCGTAGCTCCGGCTGTCGATGGGTAACCCGAGGTGCTCGTTGGCTTCGATCGTGTCTAAACCGGTGGACTGCAGTTGGTAGGCGCGAATCTTATTTCCCAGACCAATGCCGCGGCCTTCATGACCACGCAGGTAGATCACAATCCCGCCGTGACTCCCGATGTGTTCCAGCGAAGCATCGAGCTGGGCGCCGCATTCACATTTTTGAGAACTAAAAGCTTCACCGGTAAGGCATTCTGAGTGTACCCGAACCACGGTTGGTTCATCGGTACCCAGGGTGGTATTTGGTCCGATCAGGGCGAGGTGTTCGACCCCGGCTTTTCGGTCCCGGTAGACCTTCATGGTCAGCGGTCCAAATGCGGTGGGGACTAGGGCTTCAGCGCGCTGGGACACGTGACGGTGCATGATGTTTTCGGGCGCGGTGTGCGGGTGGTGGTCGTTGAGGTAATCGATCAGTGCCTCAATCGTGATGACCGGAATGTTTTGTTGTGCACCCATCTCGATGAGCCCGGGGAGGCGCATCATGTCACCGTCTTCTGCCACAATTTCAGCGATCACACCCACCGGAGCCAACCCAGCAAGTTTCATGAGCTCAACGGCGGCCTCGGTGTGGCCGGCGCGCTGCCGGACCCCACCGGAAACTGCACGCAGTGGCAAGATATGCCCGGGGCGGTTCAGGTCGCTGGGTGCCGTGTGCTCTCCGGCTAGCAGGTTCACCGTGTGGGCGCGGTCTGCTGCTGAAATCCCGGTGGTGACACCTTCGGCGGCGTCCACGGTCACGGTGTAAGCAGTCTGGCGGACGTCTTGGTTTTGTGCGACCATCATGGGCAATTCCAACCGATCGGCGATTTCATCCGACATCGGAGCACACAATAACCCCGAAGAATGTTCGACCATGAAGGCGATCGTCTCGGTTGTGGCCAGCTGGGCGGAGAGGATCAAGTCGCCCTCGTTTTCGCGGTCTTCGTCATCAGCTACGATGACGGGCTGTCCTGCTGCGATGGCCTGAATAGCGGCATCAATGGTGTCGAGTTTCATTTTTCCTCATTGGTTTTGAATTGGATCATCCGGGCGATGTGGCGTGCGAGCAGGTCGGTTTCAAGGTTGACGACGGTGCCCACGACGGCGGTGCCCAGCGTGGTTGCTTCTAGGGTTTCTGGAATCAGGAAGATATCAAAATAATGTTCGGCCGCGTCGGGTGCCGAGACCGTGGCCACCGTCAGCGAGATCCCGTTGACGGTAATCGAACCTTGGTCAATCAAATAGGGCGCTAAGTGGTCTGGCAAGCCGATGCGCATGCGCGTCCACTTGTCGTCCGGTTCGATGGCAAGAATGGTGCCGGTGGCTTCGACGTGGCCTTGGACGATATGCCCGCCGAAACGATCCGTAACCGCCATGGCGGGTTCTACGTTGACCTCATCACCGGTTGATTTCTTGCCCAGTGAGGTCAGGCTCAGCGTCTGGACCATCACATCGGCGGTGAAGGTTTGTTCAGAGAAATCGGTGACGGTCAGGCACACCCCGTCGATGGCGATCGAGTCGCCACGCGACACATCAGTCAAAACGCTGGGGGCCTGGACCGTCATGGCCAGCGTGTCCTCCGAGGTTTGGGTGATATCCGTGATGGTGCCTCGGGTTTGTATGATGCCGGTAAACACTAGTGGTCCTTCCGCAGGGTCGTGACGAGGTCGGTATCCAATTGATGGACGCCATGGAATGTAAAGTTCAGTCGCTCTTCGAGCGTGGCAATCCCGATATCGCCGACTGCGTGATGTGGTCCGCCCAGGAGCGTCGGTGCCGTGTAGATCAGCAATTTGTCGACCAGCTGCTCGGCGAGCACGGCAGTCAGAAATCGGGGGCCCGCTTCCAAAAAAACGCGTGGGGGACGGCCCACCACATCGGCGAGGGCAGCAAAATCTTCGCCGAGATTCGTGCCGGAAAATTGCGGCACCCGGTCCAGACCGTGTTGGGCGAGAGCTGGGTGGGCATGAATCTTGGCGTGGGCACTGACGGTTTCGGAACCGAAAATCACCGGCAACGGTTGGTCCATAGCGGGCACTAACAACTGTCCGGCAGCATCGCGTGCTGTCAGCGTGGGATTGTCTGCACTCACGGTGGCCGTCGTCGTGACAATGATGTCGGCCAGGGCACGTTGGACGTGAACGTGACGGCGGGCAGTTGCGGAGGTGATCCACTGGCTGGTGCCATCGGCCGCCGCGAGTCGACCATCGAGCGATTGAGCCCATTTGGCGATGATCCGACTACGAGTCTGGCCGGTTCTGACGTGCCATGGTGCAATAAGGTTTGCGGTGGCGGCCGATTCGATACCGCCGATCACTCGGCGTCCCTGCGCGAAAAGCGTGGTAGCTCCACCGCTGGACTGCGGGCCGATATCGGGTTGACCGTAGGCGATCGTTCCGATACCTGCACTGAGTAATGCTTGCGCACAAGGTGGGGTTTTACCCGTGTGATTACACGGTTCTAGCGTGACGACGGCGGTCAGCTCTGCTGGCTCAAGGGCTGGATCTAATTCGGTGAGGGCGACGATTTCGGCGTGATCGGTGCCCGCTCCGTTATGGAATCCTTCGGCAACGATGTCCCCACAGGCATCAAGAATCACACACCCTACCTGCGGGTTGGGATCCTCTGCAGGACCGCGGTATGCAAGCGTTATAGCTCGCTGCATCGCCGAGGCTAGCTGAGTGTGGGATAACATCCGGCGTCGAACTCCTAGAAGTACAAGTGCGCCGGGAAAATACTGCCATTTTCTGGCAGCGCGTTCCTCTCATCCGGACTAAAGCTCACGCTTATCACCGTCGGTACCAGAATTGCACTGGTTCAGCCCCGCAGGCGCGGGGGTCGCGGACTTTCACCGCCGGTTCGGATTCTCACCGACCCCGGAACACATGGACTACTGTACACAATGTTCGTCACAATGGGGAGTGTTCAAGTCATCAATTCGTCATCCGCGGAGATTGTCGATCAGTGAGGCCGTATCGCTCGGTTTCAGCACGGCCGCTGGGTACGGCCCCGAAGCCAATAATCGAGAGCGCAGGACCGTCGCACTGTCAGGGTCACAGGGGAGCCCGGGTCCTGCAGCTAACACGGCGTTTCCCGCCAGGCGTTCGTTCAGTGTGGGTGAATCAGCTAGTGTCCATGCACCATTCAGCCCAGCATCGACGGCTACGCTATGCAGGACTCGTGCTTGTTGACCGAAGAATTCTAAGCCCTCGTCATCACCAATATTCACCAGCAGGACCCCCTGCATGGTCAATCGTCGCCATACTTCGAGATAGAAGGCTTCATCGCTGAGATGCGTGGCGGTGTCATGGCCCGTGAAAATATCCACGATGATTGCATCGAAACATTGCTCACCTAGATCTTGAAGTCCAATGCGAGCATCACCGGTGAGCACTCGCAGCTCAGTGCCTTCCGGTAACGGCAGTTTGGAGGTGACCAGCGTAATCAATTCAGGATCTAGTTCGATGACGGTCTGCTCGGAACCAGGTCGCGTGGCTTGCACATATCGAGCCAAGGTCAGGGCTCCGGCTCCTAGGTGAAGGATGCGGATTGGTTGTGTCGGTGGCCAACACGAATCCAAGACATGACCGATGCGGCGAAGATATTCGAATCGGAGCAACTCGGGATGGGCCGGATCGACGTGAGATTGCACATCGCCATTGATTTCTAAAACCCATCCGTCGTCAAAGTCTGCGGGGACGATTCGGGCGCGCTCATTAGGTTTGCTCATTATGTCTATCGTAGCCCTGTGTCCTAGAGGGGGAGCGATCCAGCGGCCTTTCACACCATTGAACTTAAATGCCCGAGCTCCGCCCGGTTGAGCGCTGGTAGCGCAGCGGGCGGAGCTCAGAATGCAACTAACTCAGGCAGCGTGGCTAGACGCTGTAGTAGAGCTCAAATTCTTTCGGCGAGACCATAGCTTCCATCGGTATGATTTCGGTTTCGCGCTTCAGCTGAATCCAGGTGTCAATAATGTCCTGGGTGAAGACGTCGCCGGCTAGCAAGAAGTCGTGATCTTCCTCAAGGGCGTCGATCGCTTGCGCTAGCGTGCGGGGTGCTTGCTGAATATTGGCAGCCTCTTCCGGCGGCAACTCGTAGAGATCTTTATCAATGGGCTCTGCCGGTTCAATCCGGTTTCGGATCCCGTCTAGACCGGCCATTAACTGCGCTGCAAACCCGAGATAGGGGTTTCCGGAAGGGTCGGGTGCCCGGAATTCAAGTCGTTTGGCTTTCGGGTTGGACCCGGTTACCGGAATACGCACCGCAGCCGAACGGTTACCTTGCGAGTACAACATGTTGATGGGAGCTTCGTAGCCTTTGACCAGACGTTTATAGGAGTTCACGGTCGGGTTAGTGAACGCCAGGACGGCAGAAGCGTGTTTGAGGAGTCCTCCAATGTACCAGCGCGCTGTGTCTGACAAGTTGGCGTAGCCTCGTTCGTCATAAAATAGCGGCTCGCCGTCCATCCATAGTGACTGGTGGCAGTGCATACCGGATCCGCCGTCGCCGAAGATAGGTTTTGGCATGAAGGTTGCGGTCTTCCCGGCCTGTTGTGCTGCACCTTTGACAATGTATTTGAATAGCTGGACATCGTCGGCGGCGCGCACCAGGGTGTTGAACTTGTAATTGATCTCGCCCTGGCCTCCTGCCCCAACCTCGTGGTGGGAGCGTTCAACCTCGAGCCCCACTTCGCCAAGTAATAGGGAAATGTCATCGCGCAGATCAGCGTGCTTGTCGACCGGCGGGATAGGGAAGTAACCCTGCATGGATCGGTTGCGGTGTCCGAGGTTGCCGCCTTCTATCTCGGTGGCGTCATTCCAGTAGGCTTCATCAGAGTCGATTCGGACGAAGCTGCGGTTCGGGTGATGCGCCTCGAAGCGCACGTCATCGAAAATGTAAAACTCTGCTTCAGCAGCAAAAATTGCAGTATCGGCTATGCCGGTCGCTGCCACATAGTCTTCGGCACGCTGTGCCACGGACCGTGGATCTCGCACATAGGCCTCACCGGTGCGAGGGGACATGATTGAAAAGGACATGCATAGCGTTTTGTGTTTACGGAACGGATCTATAAATGTGGTCCCCACGTCAGGGATCAGCTGCAGGTCGGAGTCTGCGATGCCTGCGAACCCAGGGATTGAGGAACCATCGAAGAGTTGTCCTGTAGTGAAGAAGTCCTCATCTACTGATTCCGCTGGCACGTTGAAGTGGTGCTGACCGCCGAGTAAATCGGTGAACCGGATGTCAACGAAAACCACCTCCTCACTGCGGATATAAGACAGTACTTCTTCTGGCGAGGTGAACATTGTCACTCCATTCATTGCGGACACGATGTTTCAAGCTTAACCATTTTGAACAGGACAATGAAGTTCTCAACCTCAGCCAGGCCGGAATGCGGCAAGCCGCACATTTCCGGGGCTCGACCAATGACCTGGCGACTGGACAAAACAACTAAGCTAGAGCTGATGAGCAACGCACAATATTCTTCTAGAGAACCCCGATGGGCCGGCGAGTTTTTAGGTCTGCCAGAGACAGGTCCGGCCTCTGCTGCGTCGTATCCGCGCCGCATTGGAGCTGTTTTTATTGATTGGTTCATCGCTTCTGGCATCGGTATGATGATCGATCCCAACAACCAATGGCTAGTTTTGGGAATATTTGTCGTCTTGCATTTCGCCTTGTTGTGGCTATTTGCCACGACGCTTGGCAAACGCGTGTTCAGAATACAAGTCGTCCAGGTTGGAGGCGCGACCATCAAGCTGTATCAAGCAGCTATTCGCGCGTTATTACTTGGCCTGGTGATCCCAGTCATCATTATTGATCGGGATGGTCGAGGTTTGCATGACAAACTGGCCGGCACCGTAGAGATTCACATGTGATCTCCGCAGTACCGGCCAGATATTAGTGTTGGACGCGCTTGCTAGCGACCGCGCATAGCCTTTCGGTCTGGACGCATCCGGTAGGGGTCTACACCTTTTGGAATGCCAAGGTTGCTCTTCGGTAGTGAAGAAATCCGCTGTTCAACGGCACGCACCTCGTGACGGTTCAACGTTTTCTTCATACGTTTAATCGTCGGTTTCACCTCATGCAATTCCACTTCATTGGGACCAGGGCCGACTTGAAGCACGCGGATGTCAACGTTCGGAAGAAAACGTTCCATGTGTCTGCGCTGTTTTTCGGCAAGCTTCTTGGCGCGGTGGTATTCACCATCGGCGACTAAGACCACACCCGCTTTGCCTGTAGCACGAAAGACCGTCTCTTGAGTCCGTGGATTGACAGCAATGGGCTCTTCTTCAACAACCCAACCACGACCCAGTTGCGATAGCGCAGCTCCCGCAGCTCCCGGCCGACCTTCAATTTGAGCGAAGGCTGCCTTCTGGGCCTTCCTGTTCATGATGATAATTGCGGCAAGCAACCCAAGCGGAATGAACATCAGCGTCCACAACGCAGGCGAGCCGGTCAGCAGGCCAATCACCAGGCCGACGACGAGCGCGGCAACAAATGCTCCGATCATCCACCAAAGTACGGATGGATCGTATTTGCGCGTCATCTTGAAGACATCGCCGATTTGTTTGAAGAAGCCACGCTTATTTGCCTTGTTGGCTTTCTTGCGTTCTTTCGCTTCGACTTTTTCAGCTTTACGGCGGGCCTTCTGCTCAGCCTTTACGGTTTTAATGTCCTTTTTTGGCGCTTCTGATGCGCCGGAAGATTTCTGTTCAGCCATGATAAACCTATTCTAGCCCTTACCCCTGTGGATAACTTAATCGTACCTGTACGCTTTCGGGCATGATAGAGCATACCCGTCTCAGGAGGTGCACCGTGAACTTCTCTACAGCTCCCAAGGCTCGATCTCTCATGGAACGAGTGTCGCCACGGTTTACACCACCTCAGCTCCAGGCCCTGCAAGAGTGGCAAGCGGTCAAACATCTCGGATCCGGTGCTACTGCAGAGGTCTGGCTGCTTGAAAATTCACTCCAAGGCCACCAGGTCGCCGCCAAAATTCCGCGTATTCCTGAGACCGTTTCTGAACTGTCGCACGAGGCCAAACTGGCCTGGCAATTATCGCACGAAAACATTATCCAACCGATCGATCCTCATGATCATCCTGAGCTCAATACACTATTGCCGGGGGACGTTACGCTGTGGGAATTCATGGCCGGAGGCACGCTCAGCGGGCTCATTGAGGCCACTGGTCCGCTGGGCCTCCCACAGGTGGTGACGGTAATACTGCCGATGGCTCAAGTAACGCAATACCTACACACGCGACAAATCGTGCACGGGGATATCTCACCGCGTAACATCATGTTTGACCTGAGTGGGCGACCGGTGCTGATTGATTTCGGTTCTACGAGAGCCACAGCACATAATCACGTCCGCGCCGGAACTCCTGGCTTTGTAGCACCAGAACTACTCGCACCTCGGGAGGAGATAACCGGCCTGGGGGCAGGCGCAGATGTTTATGCTCTAGCGGCTGTTGCGTGGTTCTGTTTGACCGGGGCGATCCCCGGTTCCGCAGCGCACCGAGTTCCTCTTACCACGTTACAACCTGAATTGGACTTGGAGATCGTAGACCTCCTCGAAGCCTGCTTGAATGTACGTCCTGAACTGCGTCCAAACCTTGACCGATTTATTACGGCCGTCGCACACTGGGCAGCACCCAAACCTGTTGACCTGCATGCTTCGGTGGGGGAGGACTACGCATTAATGCTGCCTACCCGCCAACTCCAGGAGAACCTTCCACACAGACGATCGCTACGTTTACGCAAGTCATCGATAATTCAGCAAGCTCCAGCTGTGAAGTCGCAGTCTCTCCACCGGCCAGCGGGCAAAAGAATTCAACGAACTCTCCTAGCTGTAGGCAGCCTGGTCCTAGCTGCTGGCGTCCTTTTTACTGCGACCTACGTGCCCCACCAGCAAGCCCAGGATGCAGCCGCTGTCGAGGAGGGGACTGCAGGCAACGACCAGGAGGATTTTCAAGCTGTCGTCGATAGGCTAGCCAAAGCACGAACGGCAGCCTGGACTTCGGCAGATCCACAACGCGTCGTACAATATGCGCTCACTGAGTCACCGGTATTTGACGAAGATACAGCGGCTCTGTCTGCTTTGGCTGATACGCGCCACTCTCTTGACGGAATACGCATGCGAGCAGTTGTACACAGCGTCAATCATTCTACTAGCGGCACTATTTTAGAGGTCACCTGGCGGATAGAGGCCTACACGCAGCGGGATGCCACAGGCAAGAGCATTCGCAAGATGGAGTCACTCGAGGAACAGCTGCAACTAGAAGTTGCGGAGACACCGGACGGCTGGCGCATGGTTGCAGTCCTGTAAGCAGGCGTCAGCAGGTAGTGACAAGACAAAAGCCGCAGAGAACAATAGCTCTCTGCGGCTTTTGCGTAAGTTCTACATTGCTAGAAGCGCCATAGAGTTGCCACGAGGGCTGCAATAACGGCAGTTCCGCCGGTCGCGTGGGCTAGACCGGTAGAAATCTCTTCTCCACGGTTAATTTTGCGACGACCAAGCAGGGCGGTGATGAACACCATGACCCCCAAAATCAATTTAATGGTCAGCTTGATGCGTTGCGCACCATCCGGGTCACCAAGCATCTCGGTGAGCCCAAACAGGACAACACCAGAAATGATCATAAAAATCGCGCCATACCACTGCGATTTGGTCACCGTTGGGTTCTTAAAGTTGGCAAGCCAACCTCCAACGATGGCTGCCATCGACAGGATGTGGATTGCAATGAAGATGGTTTGGACAATTTCCATAGAATTACAGTGGTTCCTTTCAGAGACCCAGTTGACCGCCGAATTCACCGGCTTCAAGACGATTCTTGAGTTGGCTCATGAAGCGACCAGCATCGGCACCATCGACGATTCGGTGATCATAGGTCAACGAAAGGTACATCATATGGCGGATGGCAATAGCATCATTGCCATCCGCATCAGTCATCACCACTGGACGCTTGACGATATTGCCTGGCCCAAGAATGGCGACCTGCGGCTGGTTAATAACCGGGGTGTCGAACAAAGCACCGAAGGAACCAAGGTTGGTAATCGAGAAGGTACCACCGGACAGTTCGTCTGGTTTAACCTTGTTGTCCCGGGTGCGCAGCGCCAGATCAGAGATCGCGCTAGCGATACCGCTGAGGTTCAGGTTGCCTGCACTCTTGATTACTGGTACCAACAAACCACGCTCGGTATCTACGGCGATACCGATATCTTCGCGGTCATGGTAGGTGATTTCCTTGGTTTCAGCGTTGTACTGAGCGTTCAACACAGGGTGTGCACGCAGAGCTTCAGTAGCTGCCTGGGTAATAAACGCCAAGAACGTGAGATTGACACCGTTTTCAGCTTTAAAGCGTGCCTTCACCTGGTTGCGCAGGTTTACGATGCGGGTCATGTCGATCTCGTGGACCTGGGTCAGCTGAGCTGAAGTGTCAAGAGATTCGACCATGCGGTCGGCGATAACCTGGCGAATGCGAGAAGCCTTCTCGGTCTTACCACGCTTGGATGGGTCGATCGATGAGGATGGGTCTTTCGGCGCTGGACGCGAGGCTGGAGCAGCTGGTGCCGCAGCGGCAGCAGGTGCAGCTTGGCGGGCTTCGTATTCTTTTGCTGCTGCAGCAGCAAGTACGTCCTGCTTGCGAATGCGACCGCCTACACCGGTGCCGGTCACTTCGGCCACGTCTACGCCCTGTTCACGAGCCAAGCGACGCACCAGCGGGGTGACGTAGCCGTCGCCGCGTGGTGTCTCATCTGGGGAGGCTGCGGATTTCTCGGCTGCTGGAGCAGGAGCTGGCGTAGGCTCTGGTGGAGCTTCTGGCTCGGGGGTTGGTGCTTCTGCTGGTTCTTCGGCTGGCGCTTTTTCGGCTACAGCTTCTTCCTCAGCCGCGGGCTCTTCGGCAGCGGCTGGTTTGTCTTCAGCTGGTGCCGATTCAGGTTCTGGTTCTGCGGTAGCACCGTCAGAGGAACCAACAAGCGCGAGGACCTGACCGACTTTGACATCCTCGTCTTCTTGGACCTTGATCTCGAGAACGGTCCCGGCAACTGGTGATGGAATTTCGGTGTCGACCTTATCGGTGGAGATTTCCACGATCGGTTCATCGATTTCGACGTCGTCGCCGACTTCTTTCAGCCAACGAGTGATCGTACCTTCGGTAACCGATTCGCCAAGCTCAGGCAACTTGACCTCTTGGGCATCACCGGAATCACCATTAGCCGAGCTCGTGTCTTTAGCTGGTGCTTCCTCGGCGGTTTCCTCAGTTGGTGCTTCTTCCGTGGTCTCTTCTGCGGATTCTTCCTCTGTAGGAGCTTCTTCAGCCGCAGAATCGTCAGCCGGGGCGTCCGATGCGGATTCACCTTCGTCACCGATGACGGCCAGAGCTTGTCCAACTTCGATGTCTTCATCTTCCTGGACTAAGATTTCCAGGACGGTTCCTGCGACTGGTGATGGAATTTCGGTGTCGACCTTATCGGTGGAGATTTCCACGATCGGTTCGTCGACCTCGA
>CAZAAP010000053.1:0-12227 GCA_964482935.1 uncultured Enteractinococcus sp. | reverse complement strand
TGCCAGTCGTGCGGCACGGTTGTGATCTGCCATTGAAGGGCTCCTCAAAGGGGGTGGGTTGAACCGGGGCGTCCCGGTGTGGGGCGCCCCGGTAGTGCAAGCTAAGCGCGTGGCTTCTCTTGCATTTCGTAGTTTTCGATGATGTCGCCTTCGCGAATGTCATTGAACTTACCTAGCCCAATACCGCATTCAAAGCCCTCACGGACTTCGGTGACATCGTCGGTGAAGCGGCGCAGCGAGCCCACGGTGAGGTTTTCGCTAACGACTCGGCCGTCACGCAGCAAGCGTGCGGTGGCGTTTCGACGCATGACTCCGGATGCCACCATGGACCCGGCGATGGTGCCGGCCTTGGAGGAACGGAAGATTTCGCGAACGTCGGCGCGGCCGATGATCACTTCTTCGTATTCCGGTTTGAGCATGCCCTTGAGAGCTTGCTCGATATCATCAATGACGTCATAAATAACGGTGTAGAAGCGCATGTCAACGCCTTCTTCATCCGCCATCTCTGCAACGCGTTCTGCTGGGCGAACGTTGAATCCGATGATGATCGCATTGTCAACGGTGGCCAGGTTGACGTCGTTCTGGGTGATCGCACCGACACCGCGGTGGATGACGCGCAGTTGGACTTCGTCCTTGCCGCCCACGTCAATCTGCATAAGCGAGTCTTCCAGTGCTTCAACAGGACCGGATGCGTCACCTTTAATGATGAGGTTGAGCGTATCCAGTTTGCCTTCGGCAACAGCCTGGTCGAATTCTTCCAGGGTGATGCGCTTCCGACGACGAGCCAGGGTCGCGTTCCGCTTGGCGGTTTCACGACGTTCGGCAATCTGACGTGCAGTTCGTTCGTCTTCGGTTACCAGGAAGACATCGCCGGCCCGTGGCACGGAGGACAGACCCAGGACCTGTACTGGCCGTGACGGGAGGGCTTTGTCCACGGCATCACCGTATTCATCGAACATCGCACGCACACGACCGTGAGCGTCGCCGACGACCATGTTGTCACCCACGCGCAGAGTACCGGTCTGGACCAGCACGGTTGCAACCGGGCCTCGACCGCGGTCGAGGTTAGCTTCAATCGCCACACCACGAGCTCCGCGTTCTGGGTTTGCGGTCAGTTCGAGAGCGGCATCAGCGGTCAACAGGATGGATTCCAGCAGACCGTCAATGTTTTGCTTCTGCAGGGCTGAGATTTCCACAAACATGGTGTCGCCACCATATTCTTCTGGAACGACGCCGTATTCGGAAAGCTCACCGCGGATACGATCCGGGTTCGCGCCCTCTTTGTCAACCTTGTTGATGGCCACCACGATTGGTACTTCGGCGGCTTTGGCGTGGTTCAGCGCTTCAATGGTCTGAGGCATAACGCCGTCGTCAGCGGCCACGACCAGCACGGCGATGTCAGTGACTTTGGCACCACGGGCACGCATCGCGGTGAACGCTTCGTGACCCGGGGTATCAATAAAGGTCAGCGTACGCTGCTGGCCATCATGGGGCACTTCTACCTGGTAGGCACCAATGTGCTGGGTGATGCCGCCGGCTTCCGATTCGCGGACTCGTGCGGAACGAATGGCGTCCAGTGTGCGAGTTTTACCGTGGTCAACGTGACCCATAACGGTCACGACCGCTGGGCGTGCTTCTTGGTCTTCTGCGGCTTCTTTTTCATCGAGGTCGATATCGAAGGCATCGAGAATTTCGCGGTCTTCTTCTTCTGGGGAGACAATTTCGACTTTGTAGCCGATTTCTTCACCCAGAACTGCGAAGGTTTCTTCATCCAGGGACTGGTTGGCGGTTGCCATCTCCCCTAGGTGGAACAACACGGTGACCAGTGCTGCTGGATCGGCCTTGATGCGTTCGGCAAGATCCGCGATCGAAGATCCACGACGTAGGCGGATCACGGTGTCGCCGTCACCCTTAGGTACCTTGACGCCCCCGATTACCGGTGCTTGTTGATGCTGTTCTTCACGACGCTGACGCTTCTTGGAACGACGACGTCCGGTCTGTGGACCACGACCGAATGCACCCTGTGCGGAGCCACGGCCTGGACCGCGACGTGGGCCGCCACCGGGGGCCCCGCCACCACGACGAGGGCCGGCACCACGACCGGCATCTGCCGGGGTGGGTGGGGTGATTTGGCCGGGCATCATCGCCGGCGATGGGCGTGGACCAGAAGGGCGTGGCTGCTGTGCAGCTGGCTTCCCTGCTGGTTTGACTCCTGGTTTCGGAGCACCCTTGCGTGGGGTGGGTTTAGGCGCGCCACGACCCGGGGCCGGACGAGGACCTCCCCCGCGCTCTTGCCGCATACCTTGCTGGGGTGCAAAGGGATTGTTGCCTGGGCGGGGGGTGCCACCGCGGGGACCAGGGCGCGGTGCCGTGGTGTCTTCCTTGGACTGGAACGGATTGTTCCCAGGACGAGGAGCCGGTGGTTTTGGCCCTGGCTTCGGCGCAGGCTTACTTGCCTCAGATTTCGGAGCTGGCTCCGCTGCAGGTTTGGCAGCCGGTGTTGGCGACGCTGGTTTGGCAGCGGGTTTTGGTGCAGGCTTCGGCGCGGCGGCCGGTTTAGCCGCAGGAGCTTCTTGGGCAGGTTTAGGCTGCTCAGCTGGGGCAGGCTCGGCCTGCTCTGGGGTCAACTCAGCTTTTGGTTCGGATTCTGGTGCTGCCGGTTTTTTAGCCTGAGGCTTCGGAGCAGGCTTTGGAGCCGTTTTTGCAGCTGGTTTTGGTTTTTCTGCCGGAGCAGCATCAGCATATTCAGCTTTCAGACGCTTTACTACCGGTGGTTCAATTGTTGAGGACGCTGAAGATACAAACTCGCCGATTTCTTCGAGTTTATTCAGCGCCTCGCGGGATGTAATCCCAAGTTGCTTCGCAACTTCGTGGACGCGCAGTTTCGCCACGATTCTCCTGTTCTGGCTGAATCGTGGTCTGCACTGAGTTAGTACACTACCGCGATTCTGGCCGGTCGAATTATATGCTCTGTTGTCATACACATGACTCGGCGCGAGCGCTTCGTCATGTGTTGTGAGCTGACTTTGATATTCATCGTTGGGCACTCATCGTGTGCTCACCGGGTATCCATCAGATCTCTGACCCGCTTTCATCAATGTTCGGTGTGTTGGTGTTTCCCGCCGGCAACTTCTGTAGCGCTTGTGCGATTGTCTCGCTGTCCACTGGACCGCGAAAAGCTCGGGCAAAAGCGCGTTTTTGTAGCGCGATGGAAAAACACTTCGGGTCGCGATGCAACCAAGCACCCCGTCCCGGAAGTACGCGACGCTCGTCAATCACTAGGGATCGGGAATCACTAGTTGTGTCGAGCGCTACTCGTACCAAGTTGGTCGTGTTTTCTCGTGTGCGACAACCGATGCATAAACGCACTGGTTCATGGCTGGCCATAGGCCTCCACCTCTGTCACACGATCGTCAACCTTTAATAGTCTAACGCAACTAGGCACTTTGACGCCAAAGGGACTAGTCCTCTGGCGTTGACTGTCCCGAAATTTGTTGTTCATACACCGTTTCCCCCATGATATCGATCCGCCATCCGGTGAGTTTGGCAGCAAGCCGGGCGTTCTGGCCCTCTTTGCCAATCGCCAACGACAACTGGTAGTCCGGTACCACCACGGAGGCTGAGCGAGTGGCTTCGTCCACACCATAAACTTTGGTGACTTTTGACGGGGACAGCGCTGCAGCAATAAATTGTGCCGGATCGTCCGAATAGTCGACGATGTCGATTTTTTCATCATTGAGTTCAGTCATGACCGCGCGAACTCGGGCTCCCATTTCGCCGATGCAGGCTCCTTTGGCGTTAATGCCCGACTCATTGGCTTTGACGGCGATCTTGGTGCGATGACCAGCTTCGCGTGCTATAGCCGCGATTTCTACGGTACCGTTGGCGATTTCTGGAACTTCGAATTCGAAGAGCTTGCGAACAAGCCCAGGGTGGGAACGCGACAGTGTAATGGATGGTCCCTTATTGCCACGTCCTACCGAGACGACATATGAGCGCAACCGGGTGCCGTGTGTGTAGTCTTCGCCTGGGACTTGTTCTGCCGGTGGAAGAACGCCTTCGACGCTGCCCAAATCGACCTGCACCATGTGGGGATTGGTCCCCTGCTGGATGACTCCGGAGATGATTTGGTCTTGTTTGTCCCGGAACTCTCCTAGGACCTGAGTATCTTCGGCATCGCGCAGACGCTGAACGATCACCTGGCGAGCGGTCGAGGCAGCGATGCGGTCGAATCCGGAGGGCGTGTCGTCAAATTCGCCAATGGGTTCGTCGTCTTCGCCGTATTCGACAGCCCAGATAGTCACTTTGCCGGTTTTCTTATCAATCTCAGCGCGGGCCTGCGGGATAGCGCCGGGAGATTTATGGTAGGCCAACAGCAAGGCTTGCTCGATCGTATCAATGAGCTGATCCAGTGGGATCTCATGCTCAGTCTCAAGCGTGCGAAGCAGGGAAATATCGATATCCACCAGGTTCCTCCAGGAGTTTGATTCAATTGTGATTCGATTTTGGGGTGTAGTTATGGCTGATCTTGATCAGCGTATCTCAGCTACTTTAGCTGAACTTGTACCACGGCGTTGGCCAGTCGTTCGTACTCATAGCGCACCGGTGGCGCGTGTTTTGCAGGCATGCCTTTTTTGGCTCCGGGTGTAATGATGGACAATTCGACACCCTCGGCGTCGACGTTGTGGATTTGTGCTTCTCTGGGTTCATCTTGGTCAATACTGACCTGGACGATCCGCCCGAGATTCTTCTCCCAGTGGTGTTTGCGAACCAACGGCCGATCAGTGCCTGGGGTCGAGACTTCTAGCGTGTAGGGCTCGGTACCCAGACCGGGAATGACATCACCCTGGGCATCGAGCGCACCAGAAACTTCTTCAGTAATTAGCGCGATAGTGTCAAGACTCACGCCATCCTGGTCATCGATACGATCAATCACAACGGACAGCACCTGGTCTCCCGGGGAGCCGCCAACGAGGACTTCTTCACACCACAAGCCCTGGCCTTCAACAACAGCTGCGATAAGACCTTGCAGCTCAGAGCGTTGCAGCGGATCCATCTCCGAGACAGCGGGCTGTGAATCATGATAATTCTTTGCAAAACTTCGACGGTTAACCATAATGCGGGGATGTGCTCCTTGAAGTAGCGGTACACCATTTGTACCAATCTCGGGGATGTTTTGGTGTAGTTGAGCATAACTGTGACACAATACCAAGTTGTGATGACCAAAAATCTAACCGGCTC
Source organism: uncultured Enteractinococcus sp. (assembly GCA_964482935.1). Lineage (GTDB taxonomy): Bacteria > Actinomycetota > Actinomycetes > Actinomycetales > Micrococcaceae > Yaniella. The sequence continues at coordinate 6,986 of CAZAAP010000053.1, read as the reverse complement.
AACTACTCAGCCAAACCCGCAACGTTGGCGTGGGGTTATATTGATCATTGCACTCGGGGCCCTTATCGGGTTAGGCGTCTGGCTGGCAGCCGGTTTTTTAAAAACTACTGACAGTGTCACGCAACAATCCAGTCAGCTGACCCCGGTCCAGCACACGCAAGAATTAACCCGCATGATGCGCATTGCTGCAGCCTCTAATGTAACGCTGCCAAACATCGATTCTATTCCTGAAGCTGCCGAGGGTGCTGAGCTATTTGCATGCGGTTCACGGTTCGCACAGTCAGTAGATGACGCGATGCTACAGCTCTATGGGATCGACTATTTTTCAACGATGGCCGGTGCTCGTCCTGTAGATACTCGAACCTGGCGTGCCCAACAAGCGCAAGCACAGGATAGCGCTCAGGCGTTACATCGGTTATTCCCAGCGGAATGCGCACCCGAGGTACCCTTGACGTTTGCGGTGGATGATGAGCTACGGTTTGCTGATGCCATCGGTACCCGGCACATGTTGAAGATGTCTGATGAGTTCATTGCTGAATGGTCCCAACTGTATCTGTTAGCAGAAACACCCCAGCAACGGGATATTGCGCTGGCTGGCCTGTGGCAGATGATTCGTTGGGAAGCTACCTGGCAGCCCGGAGGATCACCATTCGCCTTTGAATTCTAAACTCGTCGGGCATTCGCCCATCATGGCGCCTGAAAGCAAGAACGCAGGCGACCCGAGTTTTTCGGATCGCCTGCGTTTATCCCACGAAGTTCTAGTTAGCTTGTTGTTGATACTTGCGCACGAGGTTCGTTACGTATTCAAAGGCATCCTCGACGGGAAGATCTTCACGAGTATCGGCGAGCCGGTCTTTGAGTTCTAAAGTACCTTTTGCCAATCCCCGACCGACGATCAGGTGCAAGGGGATACCGATAAGTTCTGCATCGGAGAATTTCTCTCCGGCGTGAGCTTTTCGACGGTCGTCATAGAGCACTTCAATGCCGGATGCTTCGAGGGTGGTGGCGAAGTCTTCAGCGGTAGTGAAAATCTCATCGTCTTTACCGGTGGCGACGATATGCACGTGCGCCGGTGCGACGTTGATCGGCCAGATTAATCCTTTGTCATCGTGGTGCGCTTCGGCTAACGCAGCTACGGCACGTGAGACACCGATCCCATAGGAACCCATCGTTACAACGACCTGTTTTCCATTTTCGTCGAGCACCTTGAGGTCTAACGCTTCGGCGTATTTGCGTCCCAGCTGGAAAATATGACCCATTTCCATGCCGCGGCGGGTCGCCAGCGGCCCGGAACCATCCGGAGCGGGGTCTCCATCACGGACTATAGTGGCTTCCAGGACGCCGTCCCAGGTGAAGTCGCGCTCGGCGACCAGACCAAAGACGTGTTTTTGATCCTCGTTGGCTCCCGTAACCCAGCTTGATCCAGCAACGATGCGGGGGTCAACGAAAAACGGGATACCGGTTTCCGATGTGGTTCCCAGCATTTGGATCGCTTCCCCGTCTTGCAGAAGGGTCGGGCCGATGTAACCGGGCACAAGTTTGGTGTGCTTGGCGATATCGTCCTCGGTGGCAGGTTCGATTGAGGGTTCTCCGGTGACAGCCAGTGCTTCTGCGATCGAAGCTTCAAGGCGTTTAATGTCAACATCGCGATCGCCGGGCACTGCTACAACAAAAACTTGGCGTTGGTCACCATCAAGCACCGCGGTCAACACAACACACTTCAAGGTATCGGCGGCTTCCCAAGACCCGGAGGCTTTGGGGGCCAGTTGGTTGGCGACATCAACCAGTGCAGCAATCGTCGTCGACACAGGAGTATCTTTGACTTCGGGGGCTGGCGCATCGGTGTAGTCGATGGACTCGGGGGCAACGGTCGTGACTGCTTCGACATTGGCGCGGTAACCACCAGGCGATTCCACGAAGGTATCTTCGCCGGCATCAGACGGATGGAGGAATTCTTCGGAGCGCGACCCGCCCATAGCACCGGCCATCGCCTCAACGGCAACGACCTCCAAACCGAGTCGTTTGAAAATCTGAACGTAAGCAGCGCGGTGTTTATCGTAGGCTTCGTTGAGACCTTCGTTGTCGATCGTGAAGGAGTATGAGTCTTTCATAATAAATTCACGAACGCGCAACAGCCCGGCGCGTGGACGGGCTTCGTCACGGTATTTGGTCTGGATCTGGTACAGGTACACCGGTAGGTCTTTATAGGACGAGTAGTGGTCTTTGACCAGCAGAGTGAACATTTCCTCGTGGGTCGGTGCCAACAAGAAATCTGCCCCGGAGCGGTCTTGGAGACGGAAGATGCCGTCGCCATAGTCTTCCCAGCGTCCGGTGGTCTCGTAGGGTTCTTTGGGAAGCAGTGCAGGGAAATGCACTTCTTGTCCACCGATGGCGTTCATTTCTTCACGGACGATGTTTTCTACCTTATTTTTGACCCGCAGGCCCAGCGGTAACCATGTATAGCCACCCGGTGCCGCACGGCGAATGTATCCGGCGCGGACAAGTAGTTTGTGGCTAGCAACTTCGGCATCTGCTGGATCATCACGTAGGGTGCGAAGGAATAAGGAGGACATGCGCAAGGGCACTTGGAGGGCTCCGTTCGTCAAGGGTGGGTTATCTGGCAAGTAGTCTACCGCAGCATTTCATCGAGCTGATCGACTAACGTCAGGCTCAGCGCGAGATCTGCCGGGGGTGTCGACACGTTGGCTAAGACCCAGTGCTGGTTTCGTAATAACACCAGGGAAGCAGCCTGTTCATCAGAGGATTCGACCCGGATTTCGAAGGCTTCATCCGTGTGGTGCGTCAGCGGTACCACCTCGTAGCTAGCGGCCTCGCACTCCTCGAGCACCGTTTGCAGGTTCTCGACAAATGCTGCGGCATCGGTGACCGTAGCAAAACCAAAGGCAGCGAGGCCTGTGACAGTTTCTGGGTTATCTTCTTGTACATTGATCGCACCGTAGGCTGCGACCTTGGGTACAGTATCCGTAACCATCTGGCATTCGTGTTCCTCAGCAGACAATGTGAGGGCCTCTTCCAGGCCTACTACCGCTTCGTTGTCGACAGCGACGTCGGTTGAGGTTGGAGCATCCAGGAGACGGGCAATAAGGTCGGCGACATCTTCTGATGAGACCAAGGCGTCAGTCGGCTCGGCCGTCACTGTTTCTGTTACGGTCGCGGTGGTCTCGGGTTCAGCAGGAGCAGGGCGGTCGGTGCACGCGGTCGTCAGTGCGAGTGCGGCCACGGCCAGCAGTGTCAGTATCCGCTTCATTGTTGGGCATGCACCGCTTCTACAACCTCGGCGAGGGTTGTAACGGCCTCATCGACTCGTTGGCCGGGCTCCACGGTGGTCCAAAAAACTTGTGTATCAAAACGCGTCACGACGGTGGCGTTGGTGACCGAGATGTTTTCGGCTTCGGGCTCGGGTACTTCATCAGGAGAAATCACGTAGTCGGGTAACGCACCGGCATCCGGGACGGGAGTGTCGGAGGTTTCAAAAGCGCCAGACAGTTCACCCCGGGAGGTCAGCACCATGTCCTGGTCTGCGTCGGCTAATACTTCGGGCACGGAAAGATCGTCGGCATTGGCCAACCCGGTGGCGTCGTAATGCAGGGTGAGCACATTGGTTTCGTCGATCGTAAGATCTACGGTTGAGCACTCTGTCCACGGCCCGGTGCGGGCGGTGAAATAGGCACTGGCATCATCGGCGGATTCGAAACCCACGGCGACGACAGTTTGTGCAATGTGGGTATTGTCCCCAGTTCGGGACTGAAACCCTACGGCGACGTCGTTGGTGGTATAAAAGTCAGGGTCAACCGTGCCGGCACACTCGGCGGGGTCGGGTGTATATTGAGCAATTTCTGCGCTCGCATTATTGAGCGATTCGAGGGCCGGTACCCCCACCGAGATAATGGCGTCGTCATCCATGACGGATTTGATGGCCTGGTGGAATACCGTCTGGGTGGGGACTTCCACCGGGGGTGGCGGCGTGACTTCCACCGCGGTCTCTTCGCGAGGTTGGGAGCAACCGGTGACGATAAGTGCGCCGGCGGCGACAAGTGCCAGACGTTTATACATGTCTGCCCCTTCCGAGTGATTCATTAAAACAATACGGTAGCGAAGCGATCAACGGTATCAAAACCAACCCGTTGATAGGTTTTGATGGCTGCGGTGTTGTAGTCGTTGACGTAGAGGCACACCACGGGTGCTAATTCTAGTGCGCGATTGACGACGGCGGCCATGGCAGGTGCTGCACGACCTTGACCGCGGGCATCCGGAGCGATCCAGACGCCTTGAATTTGGATCGCGCTTGTGGTGACGATACCGAAGTCGGCTTTGAACACGACCCCGTCCTTGCCGGTTTCGACCATCGTGTAACCCTTGGCAATCAGCTGGCGAACGCGCAGTCGGTAGCCATTTGAACCATCGACCAGCGGTGAGTACCCAAGTTCTTCGGTAAACATCGCCACCGAAGCCGGCAGGACGTCGTCATAATCCGCTTCAGTGGCTACCCGCACGTTGGGGTTGGCAGAGAGCTGCGCCGGGCTGGCGGTCGCCATGAATGGCTGGTCCTTGCGGATGTCACGAGCCGCTTGCGGTCCGAAGCGCAACACGTCCCAAATACCCTCAACGGCCGGTTGCGGGCCGAAGATGGAGCCAAAGTGTTCCCCCAGGGCGACGAGTGCCTGACCGAAATAGGCGCCGTGTTCGACGGTGGTTGCCACGGGCACGATGTTCGCCCCCGCCCAACATGCCGCCACGAGCTGGTCCTGGTGGGTGGTGTCGAAGATTCCCAGGAAGATGCCGCGAGCAAAACCACCAATGGGTCCGGCTCGGCGGCCCGTGTCCAGAATGGACTGCACATAGGCGTTGGTGACTGGCTTATGAGCAACGAGGTCACGAAGGGCTGCGGTGTCCGAGTTGGCTAAAATGCGCACGGTGTCACCGGTTGCTCGTGCGACGGCGTCTTCGGCATCAAGCAACCAACGAAGTGTCCGGGTCAAATGCCGCACGGTCACCCTTTCGGTTAGAACAGTGTAATGGGTTTGATGAGATCTGCGACGATCAGCAAGATCCCCATAGTTAATAATAGGCCGAAGACGACGATGGTTAGCGGGAACATCTTGGCGATGTCGAAAGGCCCCGGGTCGGGCGTGCCACGTAGTTTGGCCCAGCCACGGCGGAGGGATTCCCATAGTCCACCCGCCACATGGCCGCCGTCTAATGGCAACAGCGGGATGAGGTTGAAGACCATGAGCGCTACGTTGAGCCCGGCGAGTAGGGATAACAGCATCGCGGCGCGATCGGTAACGGGGATGTCGTGTTGAGCTGCCGCTTCGCCTGCGATACGGCCAACACCTACGACTGAGACCGGTCCGGTTGGATCGCGCTCGCCGTCTGTGACCAAGACTTTTGCGGTATCCCAGAGTTTGGCAGGCAGCACAGTAATGACGGAAAAAGTTCCGGCGATTTGGTCACCAACCACGGAGAAGGTAGCCGTGACCGGTTGCTGTTGGCTTTCCACGAGCGACGACATGCCGATAAATCCGACCGGTTCGGTCACGACGTCACCACTGGCGTCGGTGACGGGTTGGTCAAATCGGTCTAGCACTGGGCGTTGGGTTAGGACCGGAGTGATGCTTTCTTCTACAACCTGACCATTGCGCACATAGGTTATGGCTGTTTCAGAATTGGCGCGCTGCCGAATGCTTCCGGACAGTGCCTCCCAGTCGTCGACCGGCTGGTTGTTGAAGTGGGTGATTTCGTCACCGGGTCGCAAGCCAGCTTCCCAGGCTGGTGATGCTTCATCCTGGGGGTCGCATTCAGCATCGAGTGCGGATGCATCAGTGCTTTCGGTCATACATTCGAACACATCGTGCACTTTTGTGGTGGGAGTCGCGACTCCCACGGTGGTGACTAGAATCGCGGTGATGACTAAGGCGATGAGCAGGTTCATAAACGGCCCGCCCAGCATGATGATCATCCGTTTCCACACGGGCAGGGAGATAAATGTACGGCCGGTATCGCTCTCGGTGAGTTGAGCTGCGGCATCTTCGCGGGCCTGGCTGGCCATCGTTTGGAAGTATTGGCTGCGTGCCTTGGAGGGTGTTTCGCCGGGCTTATTGGGCGGCAGCATACCGATCATAGACACGTAGCCGCCCAAGGGGATGGCTTTAATGCCATATTCGGTTTCGCCTTTGGTCGTAGACCATAGGGTTTTGCCAAACCCAATCATGTATTGGGTCACCCGGACGTTGAACAGTTTGGCTGGAACGAGGTGGCCGATCTCATGCAACGCAATAGAGGCCGCAATACCAACGACCATGATGAGGATGCCGACGATGGCCAGTACGAGGGTCATAAATGTCCTAGTCGAGCACGACGAGCAGTTCGACCACGGCTAGAAGGAAGGCGTCAACTTGCGCTTCATCGTAGGCGCGGTGACCTTTTTCTGCGCTGAAGGTGGCATTGCGGACATCAGTGAGCCGAATGTGTTCTTCATCTTGCAGGTGGCTGGTGATTCTGTCCATACACTCATCGACTTCTTCGATGTTGTAGCCCTGAATATTTGGTTCAGCGCGCCGGAACTTTTCACCGTTAGGACGCTGGAGTCGCCCCATAAGTTCTTCGAGGGTTTCGATTAGTTGCAAATCCCAGGCTTGTTGCCCATGGGCTGCGATAAACTCGTCGCGTTCGGCTCGTCGCAGTGCATCCTCGAGACGCTCAAGAACCTGATCAACCTGGTCGGGTCGGTAGCCGCCACGAACCAGATCGAAGGTTTTATTCTGTACGGTATCTGCGGTGATACCGGAATCGGTTTCATAAGCGCGGCGGGCTTCGCTAATGAATTCGTCGACTTGGCGGGTGTGATAGCCAAATTTGCGCTTAGGCATGGCTTGGAAAGGTGAGGTATTTTGAGTCTCAGCAGACACGATGTTTCCTTTGACTGACGCTAGCCCAGGATCAGTGGCAGCACGACCACGAACAGG
>CAZAAP010000052.1:0-12233 GCA_964482935.1 uncultured Enteractinococcus sp. | reverse complement strand
CGGGTGGCAACTGGAGGGCTTCCATGGCCTGACCGATCTGGGAGTCGATGTCCCAACCGTCGGCGGCGTCAATGGCTTCTTGCAGCTTGCCCATTTCGTCCATGAGAGCTTCAAAGTCTGCGTCAGGATCAGCCATCTCGGCCGAAATCTGATTGAAACGTTGCAACTGTTGGAAGACCTCGCCAACACCTTCCTGCACGTTTTCTAATACGGTTTTGTCTTCCGTCAGGGGCGGTTCCTGCAGCAGGATTCCTACTGAGTAGCCAGGTGACAGCCAGGCATCCCCGTTGGAGGGCTCATCCAGGCCCGCCATGATTTTCAAGATGGTGGATTTACCGGCACCGTTGGGTCCGACCATACCGATCTTGGCGCCGGGGTAAAAGGACATGGTTACGTCGTCGAGGATGACCTTGTCGCCCACTTTTTTGCGAGCTTTGATCATCTGGTAAATAAATTCGGCCATGTGCTCTACAGTAGTCGGTCACCGCGGCAGAACGTAATTTCCTACTCCGCGCGGCAACCGATCTACTTAGGAGCGAACATTAGGCAGACAGCGGTTCGGGTTCTTCCCATCCATGGTCGATCAGTGGTCCATCGGCCGAGTCATCGTCCACCAGCAGAGGCTTGGATTTGGTGTACCGGGTGAAGTCGGTGAAACCCAGTAGCAAATCGTGGCCTGCCGTATCCGCCATGATCTCTGGTGTCGTACCTTTCTTCGTCTCATCTTTAGACGTCCACTGTTTGATTGTCAGCTTGCCCGACACCACCACTGGGTCCCCCACTGAGAACGAGCGGAAAATGTTCTCGGCAAGACGTCGGAATGCGGTCACGGTATACCAGGAGGTGGTGCCGTCTTCCCATTCCTGGGTTTGGCGGTTGAGGTATCGCTCGGTCGCTGCAAGCCGAAACTCAACAATCACCATGCCAGCATCGGTAACGACTCGTCGCGGTGCGGTGGCCACATTGCCTCGAACAGTCAGTTGGGTTTTCATGGTTTTATCCTTTCGCTCAACAGGTATTCGAAGAAGGCTTCGAATATGTGTTCAGTCAAGGCGATACCCGCCCTATCGAGAACTTTGGAGCGCTAAACTGTGGATAACACGGGGTGCAAGTTCGAGTTGTGGACATCGTTTTGGGTAGACTATCCCCTGTTGCCTCAGTAGCTCAGTTGGATAGAGCAACGGCCTTCTAATCCGTAGGTCGGGGGTTCGAGTCCCTCCTGGGGCGCAAAACCGGCATCTGACAAGGCCACAAACCTTCTCAGATGCCGGCATTATTTAACGCCTGAACCCTCTACTCCAGGGGTCTTCAGGCGTCTTGGCGTGCTGCCGCGAGCGCAGCTTCGGCAGCGCTAAAGATGAGATCGTTATTGATGGTTACGGCCACTCGGGCGCCGTGCGAGATGCATTCGCTGATTTGTAGGTCTGGGTCCATGACATTGCCAGTGCCCCAGACACCAGGCACGTTCGTGTGACCGGTGTCGTCGGCACGCAAGAAGGTTCCTTGCGGATTGGTTTCAGTCGCCAGTCCCAGAGCTTCAAGCCCTTCGAGGTTCGCTCGCATGCCGCTGGAGACCCCGACTGCTTGAACAGCCACGGTTCGGCCGTCTACCAGCCGCAGCCCGGAGATTGCATCGTCGGTCACCTCAACTGCTGCCACCTGGTCATCAATCAACGGAATACCTACTGCACCAAGGGTGTCTAATTCTTCTTGTCCGAACTCGACACCATTGCTGAACAAGGTGACGTCTCGGCTCCACTGGTGAAACAGGATGGACTGATAAGCCGAGGTCGCGCTCGTGGCAATGATGCCCAGGGGTCGGTCACGAATCTCCCAGCCATGGCAGTACGGACAGTGGACCACATCTTTACCCCATCGTGCGCCCAGCCCCTCAATGTCTGGAAGCACGTCTCGCACACCGGAGGCGATGACTAATTGACTAGCAACGAACTCGCGGCCGTCATCAAGAATGACCAGGTAGTCGTCACCCATAGGTTGGGCTGTGGCAACTTGGGCAGCGACAATCTCAGCGCCATAGCTTTGGGCTTCTTTTCGGCCACGAGCTGCCAGCTCCAGTGGGTTGATACCTTCATTACCCAACAGTCCGTGAGCCGCTGCGGCCGGTGCGTTACGTGGTTGGCCTCCATCGAGGACCGTTACCGCACGCCGCGCACGGGCTAGGACAAGCGCGGCGCTGAGGCCGGCTGCTCCTCCTCCGATGATCACGACGTCTCGTACAGGCTGGTCCGTTCGTGAGGTATTCATGGTTTTACCCTGCCGCCTGCAGCTAGGTGATGGCAACCCTGAATTTACTGAGAATCAATAAATCTCCACTGCCCCACCTTGAAGCTCACAGCGCTTTTAGAACTGCTTGTTCAAAATTCGTCACGTGGCTGATGGCCAGTGCTTCGGCTTCGTCAGGTTTCTGGTCCATTACAGCTTGGAGGAGAGCAAGGTGTTCGTCAACGTGTGGTTTCATCACTTGAAGACGCGGCAGCACATAGTTCCACATGCGTTGCGACAGGGTGAAATAGTGCTTAAGCGTGGATTCAATATACGGATTATCCATAGCTCGATAAATCGTTTCGTGCATGCGTGCATCGATATCCAATAGCCGCCCTGCGTCGGTGTCTTCCAGGGTTTTGAGCTGTTCATAGGCCACGGCCAGATCTTTTCGTAAAATTTCCGAGGTTGAGTGAGCCGCTCGAGCTGCGGCATAGCCTTCCAAGACGCGGCGGGCTTCTGAAATCTGTCTCAGATCACGAACGGTCACCCCCGGAACAAAGGTCCCGCGGTGCGGATAAATTTCGAGGAGTCCTTCGGCACGCAGGCGTCGCATCGCTTCACGTAATGGCGTCCGCCCAATCCCCAGGCGCTCAATCATGTGTTCTTCATCTATGAGCCGACCAGGTTCAAGCTGAGCCGAAATAATGAGGTCACGCAATCGTTCGTAGCCTCGTTCGGCGAGTGTGCGATGTACTGGCGGGCGCGATTCCCCCATATGAAGCGACTCCTGCTCTGGCTCGACACCACAAAATGTGCTGAACCCATTGTAGTGGCTCAGCACATTTTGAAAGCTCAGCAGATTTAGGTCAGGGACGTCTCCTTCGTTTCCGGCGCCCACATAATCGATGCTACTAAGCCAATGATGGGGAAGATTGCCATGATCAACATTGTGATAGAGCCTCCGAATTGAGCCATTAGCCACGGCAGCATGTATGTCACGGCAGCAGCGGAAATACGAGAGAAAGCCGCTGAGAAGCCGATGCCGGTGCCTCGCACGCGAGTGTCGAATATTTCGCTGGGATATACGTATTGAATATTGTTAGCAGCCGGCGCCATGAATAGGTAGAGCCCAAAGAGAAGCACGACCCAGTGGCTCGTTCCGGGCAATAGTCCCAGGGCCACAAGAGTTAAAGCGATGATGGCAAAAGTGACAATGACGAATCCGCGTCGGCTCAGCCAGTGCAGGAGCAACAAACCAAAACCTGCTCCGGCCAATTGGATGAAATTGAGAAAAACTTCAGTGGTCGTAGTTTGTTCGAGGCCCAGGCTATCGAACACCGGGGTGAGAAATGTAAAGATTGCAAAGAACGGGCCCACCTGGCAGAACCAGAATAAACCGGAATATAGGCTTGTGCGCCAGTTGTCGCGGGTAAAGATTTCTCGTAATCGCGGTTGGCTGTCATCAAGCACAACTTCGGGGATGTAATATCCTTCGCCGTAGTGTTTGCGAACGACTGCCTCAGCTTCGGCAGTGCGCCCTTTAGCCTTGAGCCACATGGGAGTTTCCGGCAACCGGGTACGCAGAATAAATACGATTAAGGCGGGGACAGCGCTGGTGGCTAACAAGAGTCGCCAGTTATCCCCGGTCCATGCAACTCCAACCAAGAAGGCGCAGACAAAGCCGATCATCCAAAACACTGCGAAGTTGCCAAGGATGACGCCGCGACCCTTCCGCTTCGAAAATTCGGCAAGCACCGCGGTCCCTACCGCGTATTCGACACCGATCGCCAAGCCCAAGGCCAGGCGAATCAGTACCAGGTCCCACACTCCAACTGTGACGAGCTGCAGCAATGACAGCAGCACAAATGCAAAAAGGTTCCAAAAGAACACCGGACGTCGGCCAAACCTATCAGCAAGCGATCCAAAAATCAGTCCACCCACGAACACCCCGATTAAGGCACTGGACGCTATCAGACCTTGTGACAGCGGCCCGAGCTGCAGCTCGGATTGGCCGGCCACGAGACCGGGACCTATGATGCCGAGGATGTAGCCGTCCACAAATGCGCCACCAAGGACGCAGATGGTCGCGAGCAAGTGAATAGGTCGAAAGCTGGCTTCGTCTAAGGGAGTGAGTTGGCCAGTCTGCGTAGAGGTGGCCGTGTGGGTGGTGGTTTTGTCCATTACTATCCTGCTCTTGAGTTGCGGGAAATTCCGGCTGATATTTCAGAGATATATACTTCATGTATATGTGAAATATGACAGTAATGTAGGTCACAGCGTATTGCAAGAGCCTTTTGAGATTTCACCTCTCGTGCCACGTCCAACTTGGACGCCGCGCAGTAAACTCACACGAGTCGATGAAGCGGTTGCCGAGCGTGCGGGAAGGCCCTGCGGGTGAGCGGGTCTATGAAGACCAGCACGACGATACCGAGCAGTCCGATGGTCCCGGTGAGGAGGCGCAGGGGCAATAGAGGGATCCACTGTGACACGGCCAGTTGATCCACGACTCCGACAATTACCAGCACCGTTACTAACAGATACAACAGGGCCGAGGTCCAGCCGCGCCAGCGACCCGTCACAGCAAAAATCGGTAAGACCCATAGGATGTACCAGGGTTGGAAGACCGGGGCGGCCAGGATCGCCGTCGTCAGCGCGATGGCCGCCGAGTACACGGGGTGTTTTGGTTTCGGTAAGAGTGCCAGCCAGGCGGTTACCGCGGCGATGGCAAGCGTGCCGAGGCTATAAACCACCTCTGCGGCGGGCTCGATGCCGGTGTGCCAGATGAGATCGACCAGCCATCCGATGCCCAGACCAAACAGACCAAAGGGGGCATAAGGGAAGGCTGCAGACCCTGAGGTCATCATGGCCGGGACCCAGCCGAACCACAGGCCGGTTATCGCACCGAACGCTGTAAGCACCAGCCCGACGACGACTACCGACTGTGCCCAGACCACGACGCGGGCGCGGTAGGGAATCTTTGCGCCCGAGCGCCAGAGTAACAGCATCCCGGCAAAGGGTAGAACCAGCACGGTAAGCGGTTTGACTGCGATGGAGCAGGCCAGCAGGACGAAGCCGAGTAGGACGCGCCGACGGCGTGTTGTGGGTGGCCACCAGGCGGGATTGATGAAGTAGAGACCGGTCAACAGCAGGCCGAGCATCAGCGTGTCGTTATGTGCGCCGGCGATCATGTAGAGCCCGAAGAGCGGGTTGGCGATAAAGATCCACTGGGCCCAGTCGCCCCGGGCTCCGAAGCGCCGGGCCAGTCGCGGGATGGCCCACATGCACATGGCCATACCACCGAGAAATAGTGCCCGGAAGATCAAGATGGCCCATTCGGGTCCGCCGTCGGTCACAAACCATACGAGTTGTGACAGGAGCAGAAAAGCGGGACCATACGGCGACGGGGATTGTGCCCACAGGGAGTCTGCACCGATCATGAACCAACCGGGCACCGCCGAAACCCCTTCACCGTAGGGATCCAGCCCGGCGTGCAGTAACCGGCCCTGGGCCAGGTAGGAATACACGTCACGGGACATGATGGGGAAGCTAAAGATCAACGGGATGGTCCAGTAGCGGATAGCCCGGTTGATGACGGCGAGCTTATAGTCGTGGACGCGATGCTTCCGGGTACCCTCTTTGACGCTGCCGATACTGGAATCACTGGTGGTGTAGGGCAATTGCAGGGCTTGGCCCACGCGCAGCCACGAGCGCACCAGAATCAGTCCGCCGGCAACGAGGGCAACCGCGCACACCGTGACGCCGGGGGTCCAGAATCGTAAGGGAGTCAGGATGGTGGTTCCCGCGAACCAGGAGTTTTGGGTTTGTGGGAGCCATCCGACGCCCCAGGAGGCGATCATAATGATCACTGCGGCTGCCAGGCCGACGCGAATGTGGTGGCCGGGGTCGGTGTCGATCCTGGAAGGTACAAACCGCTTAGCCATCAGCGCCTCGCTTGTTGGCGTTGACGTTTCCACCGCTGAAAGGCCAGGACGATTCGCCACCAGGTTTGGCGCAGATGCCATTGGTTTTTGAACATCGGCGACGTCCACGGATCGTAGTACAGCACCCAAGCGGCCAAGACAATGGAGAGCACCCATGACAGGGTCTGCATGGAATTGCCAAGTTCTAAGAACTGCCACACATAGAGTTGATCCCCGGCCCCGTAGGCTGTGAAGAACACCACCGTGAAGATTACCCAGCGTAGCTGCCAGTTGGAGCGGATGCCCAGCATGACAAATAGCGGAAGCAGCCAGAGCAGATACCAGGGGTGGATGACCGGTGATAGCACCACGATCGCAGCAAATGACCAGGTGGCGCGCGCCAGAATTTGGTCGTAGGTGCCCGCGAACATCAAGACCAACACAATGACCACGGATAGGATCCGCCCGGCCAGCCGAACGGCTGGCATGACCCATTCACCATCGCCCAGGCCCAGTTCGACAACGAGCACGCGTAACAGTTCTCCCCCGGCACCCACCGGGGACCAGTAACTCCAGATCGACCCGGTGCCAGCGATGACTCTAACCCAGTCCAGCCCGTACCCGTTGAGCCAGCCGACGCCAAGCATAATGATGACAGTCAGCCCTAGGGTGATACCCCAGTACCACAGGACTTTCAGTCTGGAGGCGTTGCGGCCAGCCCACCACAGGCCGATAAAGGGCAGCAGCACAATCGAGATGACCTTCATGCCGATCGAGACACTCATGAGGAGCACTGCGAGCAGGCCGTGGCCGCGCCAGACGGCGTAAATTGCCGCGACCATGAACCCAATCATCAGTGAGTCGTTGTGGCCGGAGGCGACAAACGAAATGATGAACAGCGGGTTGGCGGCCGAGATCCATTGAGCACGTGCCGGGTCCCAGCCTTGCATTTGGGCAAGCTTGGGCACGTAATACATAATCAGTGCTACACCCGCCAGTGAGGCCAGCCGGAACAGGAAGATTGCAACATCGGGCTGGTTGGCGCCGGTGATCGCCACGACGGCGGCTTCGATCCACAGAAACATGGGCCCATACGGGGTCGCATCTTCGGCCCACATCGTGTCGGTGCCCAGCTGGAACCAGTTGGGCAGATTTGAGATGCCCAGTTCATATGGGTTCTGACCGGCCAGCACCTGGCGTCCCTGGTTTAGGTAGGCCAGCATGTCTCGTGAAAAAATCGTCAGCGCAAACAGTTGGGGCAGCGACCAGATGGCCACCGCCCAGTTAATCGTGCGCATACTGTCCGGCGGGAACTCGTATTTGCCTTTATAGCTGCGCGCAGGACGGCGCAGGACACGACCGAGCCGTAACCAGCCCCAAATCATCCCCCATGCTCCGAAGGTAAGCATGATGGTGCCAATGGTGACACCGAGTTCGGTCGTGCGAAACGGTGCGAGCCATTGGGCGGAGTTAATGCTGGAATTTGCAGCCACCCAGCCGACTGACCATGATCCAATAGAAAGGACGAAGGATCCCAGAAACCCGACGGCGATGGCGGGCCAGGCATGCATGCGTGTGCCTCGACGGGCATCTTCCAAGGTGGTCATTAACAGCTTTCATTGGATCAGTTTGATATCAATGACGTTGGGGATAAATGTATCACCGGACATCGGTAGGCTAAGCATCGACACCTGGAGCAAGGAGAATTATCTTGGACACCACCTCAACCCCTCAACCGTTCGACCCGGCTTCTGCCGCCTCGAAGGACCGTGACCGCAACCTTGTGTGGTTAGACGCTGAGATGACCGGACTGTATCCGGGTATCGACGCACTCGTTGAAGTCGCCATCATTATTACTGACGCAGATCTGAACATTTTGGACGATGGCATCGACGTCATAATCAAGCCTCCGACGGCGGCCGTGGAACAGATGGATCCGGTCGTTGTGGAAATGCACGCCCAAAACGGCCTGGCGGAACAATGGGAGAACGGCGTCAGCGCTCAAGAGGCCGAACAACAACTGTTGGGATACGTCAAGAAGTTCTGCCCCGAACCTCGCACGGCACTGTTAGCTGGAAACACCGTGGGCCAGGATCAGCGCTTTTTGATGGAAGAGATGCCACAACTGGCAGCCCACCTGCACTACCGCATTGTGGATGTTTCTTCGATCAAAGAGTTAGCTAAGCGCTGGTACCCTTACGCCTACGAAAAATCCCCTGAGAAACTTGGCAATCACCGGGCCCTTGGTGACATCACAGATTCGATCAATGAATTGCGCTACTACCGCGAAGCGATTATGGTCCCTCCCCCGGGCCCGAGCGTTGATGAAGCTCGCAAAATTCGCGATGAGCTCGTTTTATATGTTGAACCTGAGATGGTCCGAGATACGGATTAGGTAAATCAAAAAATCTGGGCTATAGTAAAACGCGTTGCCTGATGGCAATCACCTTGCGAGGGCAACTCGTTATGGTGGGTGTAGCTCAGTCGGCAGAGCGTCTGGTTGTGGTCCAGAAGGTCGCGGGTTCAATCCCCGTCACTCACCCGGATAAGACCGTTGCGTACATAATGATGTATGCAACGGTCTTTTTTATTTGCCGCGTCCTCGCAGGTTGGCTATACCTTTTCCTCGATCACTGTCGACGATGGGTGGATGCACAACATCCGCAGGTTCGTCTCACCGTGAGCGCGGAAACGATGAATCGTTTCGGCCGACACGGTGACGATGTCTCCGGGATAAGCGTGGAGTTGCTCATCTGGGGTTTCGATCACAACCTCGCCATGCAGCACTACCCAGGTTTCTGCATAGGGATGCCAGTGGGACTCTGGACCGTCCCCTGGAGGCGAGTCGACCCAGAAGAACGAAACGTCTGCTTGATGATCAGCTCCGATAAACAGTGCCGTGGTGGAGTCGGGGTCTAATACGGCCTGGCGGTTGGTGACGGTGATCATTGTGGCCTACTTTCTTTACCGTCGAGCCAGAGCGTGTCTGTCTCATCGCGATGAGCGCCCGTGGTCCCGACATGTTTCCTATCGATCGTTGGGCCTTTTTTAATGACATGTACAAGCGCCATACCGTGGCCGCGGCCTAGACCATAGTCTTCCTTGAGCCAGGCAAGAATCGTGGCTGCTTTGACCTCTGAGACGTCATAGCCACGACTTTTGGCGATGTCGATAAGTTCGCGAGGCGTTAGTCCTGTTTTGTCTTCAATCGCATCGAGATATGCCTGAAATGACATGAGGATCCTTGAATAGTCGGAAAGCAACGCAGCACACTGGTTGGCCCTTGAAATTCCTCGAGTGGTTCAGTGTCGCTTTTCCTGCCGGACAGTACGGGCTCGTGTTCTTCGCAGAATACTTTCCAGTAGATCTCGGGTCAACGCTCATGCGATCGGCCGGGGCAGCTAGGTTCGCTGTTGCGCGCCCGTCTCATACTGAATCAAGAGCTGGACCAGGGCGCTGGGCTGAGTAAGGGGCGCCAGGTGACCACCGGGTATAACATCAATTACTATTCCGAGGCGATCAAGCGCCTGGCCTCGCATGAACTCCAAGGGAAAGAGGCGATCTGCTGCGGCAGCTATCACGTGGGTCGGTACTGCGGGCCACTTTTGGAAAGGTGCCGGTGCTTCCATCGGCGTCGGAAACTGGTGTGGCAAGTGCTGCAGAGATTCGGCTTTCAAGTCCGCCTCAAAATCGTGTATGAAGACGATTTCGGGATTCTCAGCGTCGCGTGCTGAAAAGCCTAGATCCTCGAGGTAGTCACGCTGTGCTTCGGGTTGGCCAGTAGCTTGCCACCACTGCATGCCGGTTTCTCCGGGCCGTGGGATCATTGGCGCCACGAGCACGACGCGTGCAACTGGACGACGGGTTGCAATCACCGGAGCCATCAGTCCGGCCATGGATTGAGCCACCACGGTGACCGGAGTAGAACCAAATCTTGAGGCCGCCTCGCAGGCAACATCGACATACGCGTGAAGGTCTGCCGCAGGATCGGCACACGGGAGATCCGGTGCGACGACTTGGTGGCCCGCGTTCTGGAGTTCCGGGGTAACTCGGTGCCAAAACCAACCTGTTGAGGCCGCTCCGTGGAGCAATAGGAAATTCGACATTGGCTCTCCTCACAAGGTACCCCTAGGCTAATAACGCGCTCTCGGGATCCACTTAATTGTTCAACATATCCTCGGCATAGCTGCTTAGGAATGCATCCAAGGCCGCAGAGTGATACCTGTTGACAGACCCCCAGCTGACAGGCTTAGCTCCTTCTATGATTGAGATACATTCACTAGCCGGACAACGAGGCAAAGCCTACGCACGCGATTGCCTGGGATATCTTGGCATCGCAGGGGCCACCGTGCCGTTCGGAATCATCGCCCTGAAAGCTGGATGGGGCAATCAGCGTGCCTTCGTGCTGACAGCTAGCGCCCTCCCACCCCTGGTGGCTACCGTGGTCGCCGCAGCTCGAGAGTCCTCGCCACTTGCGGCGACGCCGGGTAAACGTCGCTACGGACTGCTCGTCAAGACCAACAAGGGACAAAAACTTCCCTTTGGTCGAGCTTTGCTGCGCAACGCCGTTAAGATCGGGCTCCCCTGGCAGGCCGGCCACACCATTGCTGTGGGAGCTGCTTTCGGTGGTTTTGACGAAATGGACCCCCTAACTGTAGGTGCAACCGTCGTGACTTACCCGCTGGTGGCTGCGATGCTCGCGAGCGTTGCCCTCAGAGAAGGCCGCTCGATCCACGACCGGATAGCACGCTCGAAGGTGTTACCCGCCCATGGGTCTCAGGTCTAGATGGGGTGTCGGCCTGTGGTGATGGCCAGGGTCATCGAGCATCAATCACTGCCGCAAGCGCCCGGGCTGCGTTTTCTTCCAGTACTGCAATTTCATCAAGTTGCTGGGCCAGCTGTTCAAAGAGTTCCACCCGCCTGTCCGCTGTCACGTCCGGGAGAACAGTATCCATAAATGTATCCCAGAGCGGAGCGAGTTGTCGGTACGCCTCGGCTGTTTCTTCAAGCTGGCAGAGACCAGGCAATGCCGATGCTTCGATGAGGAAATCCGCATACAGGCCACGAAGGCCACCCAGCCCGCCCCAGCGTGGGCCGTAGGCGGTATCTTGGACCATGCGCAAGCCTGTCTGGAGCCGTTGTTCGTCCGAGAACATTGACGGCCAGCCCCGCTTTGTGCGTTGATCGCGGAGCAAATTTGCCCATGTTCGCATGCCTTCGACTCCGAACTTAGGAAGCCACGATGCTGGGATACCTTCCAGCGGCAGCGTGCCCAAGAGTCGACCGGTGGTCTCAGCGATGGCTACACGAACATTGACGGTCAGTTGCTCGAGACTACCTTCGCTACTGTCTGCCGCGGCGCTGACCGCCCAATGCTTGTCGGCTTTACGTTTGCCGCGCGCAAGGGCTAGCTCTGAGCTCGTGGCGCGATGAAACTGTGCGACGTCTTCCTCCCCCAGGCTTGTGCCCCCGCCATCGATCAGTAGATCATCCCCGTGTTGACCGACCACTGCCACATCAATCGAATCTTGGTATTCGACAGCATCAGAGACCACCCACGGCAGTGCCCCGTGCGTCACGCGCACCACGGAGACTTTCCCTGCATTGAGCGCAGCATCGAGCTGCTGCGCTGCTATTCGAGCACTGGTCGTGACGGTTCGCTCGAGAGACGCTCCAGAACGTTCCAGCAGGCGCTCGGTGTAGGGCTCGGGGTGTGCGCGCAACACTACCGTTGCGGTGGTTAGCTCTTGGTAGGAAAATGTGGCGACCATAAAGCCGATTCCTCCGCCAAGACCGGAAAGCATCGCCGTACTGAAGGGCAGATGCGTGGCTGGATTCAAAACCCCGGCCTGGGCGAGGATACGATGCCACAGGGCCGCATCATATTGGCTCGCCAATGCTTCAGTTCCGACTGGTGTGTGGGAATACCCTGACATGACACTCCCTTCCACTGATGGCGAGGGGCGAGAAGCCAACAAATGGCGGCGAGCGATTGTATACCGCTCGCCGGTTTTGGCCATGCGTTCACGAATACGAGCTTTAAAATGTTTGTTCTGAACCACGACGATTCCTTCCGCGCGGACATAT
>CAZAAP010000051.1:0-12569 GCA_964482935.1 uncultured Enteractinococcus sp. | reverse complement strand
GCCAGAGCGGGGAAGCCCATTTACCAGCAACCAGCCCGAAGTTCAGACCGTGCACCCCGTCGCCGACCATGAGGTTGGAGAACAGGTGCGTGAAGATTAAGACCAGCAGAATTGGTCCAGAGATGCGCATGAACAGCCACTTGAACATTTCCCAGTTTGAGCTGCTCGAGGCGGATTTACGTAAGTATTTTGGATCGATGTCGCCGGAACGGGGGGCGGCAATGTTGATCTGTTGAGTAGCCATGTGCGTTAACCTCCCAGGACCAGCATCATGTGGCGTACAAAGAATGCGCCGAACACGACGACCCAAAGGATCATGACGGTCCACAGCATCTGACGTTGGTACTTGGTCCCCTTGTCCCAAAAGTCGATCAGTACAACACGTATGCCATTAAATGCGTGATAGATGACCGCGGCTACCAGACCGGATTCACCAAGCGCCATGTACCAGTTCTTATAGGTACCGATCACGGCGTCATAGGCTTCGGGCGAGACGCGGACCAGTGCGGTATCCAGCACGTGGACTAATAAGAATAAGAAAATCACCACACCGGTGATTCGGTGGCCAACCCAGGACCACATACCTTCTTTTCCGCGATACAGCGTTCCTCTGCCGGATTTCTTTCCGGCAGGAGGCGACTGCTGCGCGGTTGTCGCAGTAGACACTATGAAACCTCCAAAAGCACGCAGGATTTTGGCGCCTAGACCTGATTTAGTCTCGCGTTCAGCGCCGGTGCGAGTTGCGTCCTATAGCTATAGGCTAATACTAACCAGCCACAGAATCGTTAATACGACATTTTAGACCGGGCTGTTGGTAACTTCAGCGAGTTGCCAGAGATCTGCAATACAGTAGTTTGGGTGAACCAACAGCAGCTATCATCATCTCATTCACCGGGGTTAGACCGTTTTTGGGCGGTGATCCCCGCCGGCGGCGTCGGCACACGGCTGTGGCCATTATCACGTGCTGCAGCGCCTAAATTTCTTCACGATCTGACCGGATCCGGCCAGACGTTGATCCGGGCGACCTACGATAGGCTGCGTCCTCTGGCCGGAGAAAACGTCATTGTGGTCACCGGTGAGGCCCACCGGACCGCGGTGTGTGCACAACTGGTCGATATCGCCAATCACAACTTCCTTTTTGAACCCGAGCCCAAAGATTCGGCCGCTGCAATCGGTTTGGCTGCGGCAGTATTGATGGAACGTGATCCGGACGCGATCATGGGGTCATTTGCAGCCGACCAGGTCATTGGCCCAGACGAGGTTTTTCGCGCCGCAGTGGTGGAAGCGATCGCTACAGCCGCCACTGGAAAAATCGTCACGATCGGTATCAAACCGACGTACCCTTCCACTGGGTTCGGATATATTCGGCAGGGCGACAAGCTCACAGTCGATGGCGCTCCCTCGGCGTACCAGGTGGCCGAGTTCGTGGAGAAACCAGAAGCTAACGTCGCCCAGGCCTATATTGAGTCCGGCAAATACTTCTGGAACGCGGGTATGTTCGTCGCCCCGGTCAAACTGCTGTTAGAGCATCTAGCTGCCAATGAGCCGAAACTTTACGAGGGTGTCACCACGATCGCTAAAGCTCTGGTGTCTGGCAACGCCGACGACGTGTTACCCGAGATCTGGCATGCTTTACCCAAAACCGCCATTGACTATGCAGTAGCGGAACCGGCGGCCCGAGACGGTGACGTTGCGGTCATTCCAGGCTACTTCACCTGGGACGACGTCGGTGACTTCGCGGCTATCGCCCGGTTGAATCCGGCCGCCGATGATTCCGGAGTCACCGTGATTGGGGAAACGCCGCGCGTATACTCGGATGAAGCCAACGGTGTCGTCGTCACCGACACGTCACGGGTCATTGCATTGATCGGCGTCAAAGATATCGTGGTGGTAGACACACCGGATGCGCTGTTGGTGACGACCACCGAGCATGCGCAATCGGTTAAACAAGCCGTGGAATCGATCAAAGCACACGGGGATGATGATGTGCTGTGAATAAAACACCACCCAACTTGGTACGTTCCGACCAACAACCGGTCCGTGATGACCCGGGCTTGCCCCGCATCGCGCCGGCCGTCGATGAGATTTTGGATGAAGTCATCGCCTTCCGACGCGATATTCATCAGCACCCGGAACTATCGTTTCGGGAGTTTCGCACCACCGATCAAATCGTCGAAACCCTCCAGAGCCATGGGTTACAGCCCAACCGTTTGGAGAGCACCGGCGCCTGGGTAGATGTTGGTACCGGCCCGGTCGTGCTGGGCATTCGGGCAGATATCGATGCCCTGCCCGTCAAAGAAGACACGGGCTTACCCTACGCTTCAGTCCACGATGGGATCGCTCATGCGTGTGGTCACGATATTCACACCGCGGTGTCTTTGGGAGCGGCAATTACGTTGCACCGATTGTTGACCAAGCAGGCCATCGTGCCGGTCGATCACCTGGATCTGACCGGACGGATCCGGGTCATTTTCCAACCTGCCGAAGAAAAGATCCCTGGGGGATCGCTTGAGGTCATTCGTCAGGGCGTGCTGGAGGAGATTCCACGGATCATCGCCCTGCACGCTGACCCAGGATTCAACGTCGGCACGATTGGCACCCGAATCGGTGCGATCACCTCGGCGACCGACACCATTCGGGTCACACTGACTGGCCGCGGCGGCCACACCTCCAGGCCACAACAAACCCAGGACGTCGTCTACGCGCTGGCCCAAATCGCAGCACAGGTGCCGGCGATCTTGTCGCGGCGCATTGACGTGCGCTCCGGGGCACAGCTGACCTGGGGGCATATCCAAGCCGGGCATGCACCCAACGCGATTCCGGCCACCGGGCAATTGGCCGGGACGTTCCGTACGTTAGAGGCCGAGGCGTGGGATTCCGCTTCCGAGCTGCTTGATGAAATTATCGGTCAGGTGGCCGCACCCTTCGGCGTGAAAGTCCACCTGGAACATGTTCGCGGGGTCCCGCCGGTGGTCAACAATGAAGCCGAAACGGACCTCATTGAAGACGCCACGCGTTTTGAACTCGGCTCCCGAACCATCGAATTAGCAAACCAGTCGATGGGTGGCGAAGATTTTGCCTGGATGACCAAAAAAGTCCCGGGGTCAATGTTTCGGCTGGGTACTCGGACTCCCTCGGGGCCCACATATGATCTGCACCAAAGTGATTACAACCCGGATGAGCGCGCGATCGGCGTCGGAATGCAAATCTTTACCCAGGCCGCGCTACGAGCGCTCGTCGGAGCCGCCTGATGCAGGAATATGAGCAGTTGCACGCCGCAGCGACCGAGGTCTTGCCGCGTGCTTATGCGCCTTATTCGAATTACCCTGTCGCGGTTGCGGCCCTTGATGAGCGGGGTGCGGTGCATACTGGCGTCAATATTGAAAACGCTTCCTATGGGCTCACCCAGTGCGCCGAAGTGGCTATGATTTCCGCCTGGCGACTGACGACAGACGCCCGCTTGACCCACCTGGTGTGTATCAATGCCGACGGCGACTACATCACCCCGTGTGGTCGGTGCCGCCAGGTGCTCTTCGAACACGCCCCGGCCGAACTCGCCATCGCAACGGCTACCGGGTCTGTAACCCTCACCGAGCTGCTTCCGCACGCCTTTGGACCGAACAACCTGCAGGATTAGATATGTATACCGCCGTCGATATCATCACCGCTAAACGCAATGGTCGCCAACTGACCGCCGACCAGCTCACCTGGATGGTGAATGCCTATACCAACGGTGAGGTCTCGGATGAACAATTTTCGGCACTGGCTATGGCCATCTATTTCCAAGGGCTCACCGACACCGAACTGTTCGCCTTAACTACCGCGATGCTCAACTCGGGGGTCACGCTGGACTTTTCGCAGCTTGGGAAACCGACCGCGGATAAACACTCAACCGGGGGCGTTGGCGACAAGATCACCTTGCCGCTGACCCCACTGGTGGCCTCCTACGGGGTCGCCGTCCCGCAACTCTCGGGCCGTGGCCTGGGCCACACAGGCGGTACGCTCGACAAACTGGAATCCATCCCAGGTTTCACCGTTGATCTAACCGAAACCGAAATTCATAACCAACTGCAAACCGTGGGTGGGGTCATCTGTGCGGCCACCGCCGAACTGGCCCCGGCCGATAAGAAAATCTATGCGCTGCGCGACGTCACCGCGACCGTGGATTCGATGCCGCTGATCGCCTCATCGATCATGTCCAAGAAACTCGCTGAAGGCACCGACACCCTGGTGCTCGATGTGAAAACCGGCACGGGCGCGTTTATGCAGGACGAAACTGCCGCACGCCAACTGGCCGAAAAAATGGTCTGGCTTGGCAAACAGTACGGGGTGGCTACCACCGCGGTCCTGACCCGCATGGACACGCCGTTGGGGTATACCGTAGGCAATGCGATCGAGGTTGCGGAAACCCTGGAAGTGCTTGCCGGTGGGGGACCAGCCGACGTCCTGGAACTGACCTTGACCCTGGCGCAACACATGCTCGCCGGGGCCGGCATTGACGCCGATCCCGCCGAACACCTGGCCAACGGTAAAGCCATGGACTCTTGGCGTGCGATGGTCACCGCACAACACGGCGACCCGGACGCGCCTTTGCCCACTGCACCCCATGAACACACCATCACCGCGCCCGAAACCGGAGTACTAACCCGACTGGATGCTCGTGCCGTGGGGGAGGCTGCTTGGCGTTTGGGTGCTGGACGGCAATCCCAAGGCCAACCCGTCCAAGCTACCGCCGGCATCCGACTGCATGCTAAACCCGGCGACCGGATCACCGCTGGGCAACCCCTCATGACGCTCTACACCGAAACTGACGACCGCATCGCACCGGCACAAGCCCTCGTGCAAGACGCGATCGACGTCGCCGATACCTTCACCGCACTCGACCTGATCATCGACGTCATCAAGTAACACACGGTAGGAACCACAGACTTGTTGGACTTTCTTGAAGAGCTCATCCTTGAAGCAGCAGGGGCCTGGTGGATGCCTCTTGCTGTGTTCTTGTTCAGCCTCATCGATGGGTTCTTTCCGGTTGTCCCGTCTGAGTCCATCCTGGTGGCGCTCGCCTCGATCTCTGATCAACGCGAAGGCATCAACCTCGTGCAACTTTTTTTCATGGGCTGGTTCGGTGCCTTCATCGGCGACCAAATTGCCTACTGGCTGGGCCGAACCATCGGGGTCACCCGGTTCCGCTGGATGCGCACCCGCTCGGTCGTCCGAGCGATTGGCGGGGTGAAACAAACCCTCAGCCACTCGGGTGCCCTGGTCATTATTACGGCCCGCCACATTCCCGGGGGCCGAGTGGCCGTGAACTTCATCGCCGGAGCGACCCGTATGAAGGTCCTCAAATTCATGAGCCTGGACTTTGTCTCAGCGGCGATCTGGTCGGCCTATTCCCTGGCGATTGGGTATTTCACTTCGGGATGGTTAGATAACACCGTTTTACAAATCGCCCTGGCACTGGTTTTTGCCGCCCTGCTGGGATGGCTCATCGACCGTGGCATCAAACGGTTCATGCGCAACCGGATGGACAAACATCTCGGCCAAGATGCCGACGACGATGAAACTAGCCTAGACTCAGACTCGTGATGAAACAGGAATCCACAGACACCGAAGCCCCCGGCCCAGAAGACGACCTGAACCTGGACCCCTTTGCCCTTGATCTTGCCAGCCTGCCCAAAGTATCCCTGCACGACCACCTCGACGGTGGCTTGCGGGTGGCAACCGTTTGGGAACTGGCCCAACACATCGGTCACGAACTGCCAGCCGACTCCGAAGCTGCACTTGGTGAATGGTTCGCCGAAGCCGCCAATGCGGGTTCCCTGCCGAAATACTTGGAAATGTTTGACCACACCACGGCCGTGATGCAAACGACCGAGGCCCTCGAACGCATCGCCTATGAATTCGCGATGGACTTAGCCGACGACGGTGTGGTCTATGGTGAAGTTCGGTGGGCTCCTGAACAACACACCCGTGGCGGGCTCACCCTTGATCAAGCCGTGGATGCGGTTACCGCCGGGTTAGAAAAAGCCATGCAAGAACTCGACGGCGGACTCCAAGTTCATCAGATTCTGTGCGCCATGCGTCAGAACACTGTCGACAACGCTCAGCACATCGCCGAACTGACTCACCGTCACCGGCCCAAAGGCTCGGTTGTAGCATTCGATATCGCCGGGCCTGAACACGGCTTTCCGGCCACTCGCTTTGCCGAGGTGTTCGCCTGGCTCGATGAACGCTTCGTGCCCATCACAATCCACGCCGGAGAAGCCGACGGCCTCGACTCAATTGCAGGTGCCCTGACCGCCGGCCGTGCGCTGCGCATCGGTCACGGTGTCAACATGATCGAAGATCTGTCAAACGTTGAACTCGATGACGAACAAGACATCATGGTATGGGGTGACGTCGCCAACCGCACCCTGTATAACAACACCGTGCTGGAACTGTGCCCGACCTCCAATATTCAAACCGCAGCAGTAGAACCCGGCCCCGAAGACGCCCCCCTGCACAACCACCCGTTCGATCTGCTATACCGCTCCGGTTTTGCCGTCACCGTCAACCCGGACAACCGGTTGATCTCCGGGGTCAGCCTGACCGATGAGCTCTACACCCTGGCCGCCACCTACGGCTACACCATGATCGATTTGCTCGAATTCCAGCTCAACGCCGTCAAAGGCGCCTTCCAAACCGAATACGCCCGCGACCAGCTGCGCGAATTCATCGAATTTTCCTGGATGGACATCATCGCCGGCGTCAATGAGGACGATCCGGACGCCCCCGTATTTTTCGTAGAATTCGACGACGAGGACGACAAGGACTAACCGCCACATGGCAGATACCGGCCTGCAACGACTCGTGTGGATCACCGCCCAGCTGCGCGAATACTGCCCCTGGACGCAGCAGTTGACCCACCACCAGTTGACCGAATATCTCATCGAAGAAGCCTATGAGGCTGTAGAAGTCATCGAATCGGTTCCAGCCACACAGTGGGATGACCTCGCACCTGCCAACGGCACTTATGAAGAGTTCCGCAAAGAACTCGGCGATGTCCTATTCCAGGTGACGCTGCACTCAGCGATTGCCGAACAGGCCGGGGCATTTACCGTTGACGACGTCGCTGATGCGATCAGTCAGAAAATGATCCGTCGCAACCCCCACGTCTTTGACGCCGAAGGGCATTTGCTCTCCGAGGAGCAGCTGGGCAACGTCACGGTGGACGACGTGGAAAAGAACTGGGAGCAGATCAAGCAGGGTGAAAAAGGCGACGGCGCTGCTGTAGAAGACGCCGCACGTTCGTCGATTTTTGACCTGCCACCCGGGCTTCCGGCGCTGGCGGCCGCAGCGAAAATTGTAGACCGTGCCGGACGACAACCCGAAGACACCTTCGGGGAAAAACCCACCGCAACCGCAGCCACGATCGAGGTTACAGCCGATGATGTGGGCGCCCAATTATTTGAACTCGTCCGCATCGCCCGGACCAACGACGTCGACCTTGAAGCAGCCCTGCGACAGCACCTCAACCAGTTGAAATAACTCCAGGACAGTAGGTCAGAGTAGTTCACAGGCGACCATAGCCAACTACCGGTGAACGCGAAGACTTCGAATCCGGTTGATTGCAGCGAAAACTTCTTGCGGGCGTGGCCGAGCTAGCCGCCCTGGATGACCACGGAATGCCGAGATCGAATCCAGCCCCTCGCGGTCAATCTGCGTAAATACCTGTGCGACAACTTCACGAAGCTCTTGATCTGCACCGGCGCGCTCTTCTACTATCCGCAAGATGGCGGCGATGCTGTGAGTTTGCGAAGCATCCACCAGCTGCTGAATCGCGCTAAGATTCACCGTCCCGCTGGGGTGGCGAAGCGTGTGTACACCCTTGGCCTGCCAAGACTTCTTCGTGTCGCGGTGCCGGCCGTGGCCCCTATCGTCCAGCGACTGCACCACCCGACCCCCGGGGCATGGGAAGGGCGCCTGGGCTGGGATCGGTTGCGCCAACTGCCGCGCCCGGTCCGTAATGTCGACTACCCGGTAGTGATCGAGTAATAACACTCGATCAGCAACGTCAAGAAAAGCGCCCGAGCCGCCAGCGACCAGCACCGTGGAAACCCCACGATCTTCCCACAGAGCCCGCACCCGGTCTTGGAGGGGAGTGATCGGTTCTTTATCGCCCGGTACCAACTGACGCATCCGATCATCACGAACCATAAAGTTCGTAGCGGATGTGTCCTCATCGATCAAAAATGTGGTCGCGCCAGCTTCAAGTGCCTCGATCAGCCCCGCAGCCTGTGAGGTTGAACCCGAAGCGTTGGTTGTAACAAACCGGCTGGTATCGGTAGCTGCAGGAAGTTTGCCAATGAACGTTGAGATATCGACATCGACGACGCTGCGACCGTCCTCCGCGCGCAGCGCCACTGCGTCGTCCACGGTGATGGCAAATTCCCGACCATCACCGCCAGTGTGGTTATACACGCCGCGTTCAAGCGCTCGCAGCACGGTGGATTTGCCGTGATACCCGCCACCAACGATCAAGGTCACGCCTCGTGGCAGTGCCATCCCGGTCATCTGTCGCCCCGAAGGTAGTTCGAAGCTGCGCTGGAGGGCCGCCGGTGCCGCGAAGGAGACAGCTTGCTCGGCCGGTAGATCAGAATCTCCGGAAGCCCGCGGTAGGATCGCACCGTTGGCGATAAAGGCTACGAGATCGTTTTCTAGCAAAAGCTCGCGCAAACTGATTTGGTCGCGGAGTAACGCGATAGCTCGGTGCAGTGCTTCATGGTCGACCGACAGCAGCGCGTGGCTGATGACGTGTGGCAGATTCTCAGTGAGTAGCCGACTGGCTGCGCGACCTTGGATACGACGTCCTTGAGCGGGAAGGGCTGCCTCCATGCGCACCACAACCTGCGGTGTGGGATCATAGCGAAATACGACCGAGCTGCGTTCTAATACTTGTTGTCCTGGTACATCGATACTCAGCCCGCCCGTCGACTTATCACCATGGGGTACGTGCTCACGTATCGCCTGGTGTACACGGCGAGTCAGATAATCTGCAGTCGCAATTGCCACGGTGTGATCACGGACATCGGCGGTCATCTGGGTTGCTGCAATGGGTACACGCACTTGGATAAGCGACGGTGGTGCGAAGGGGTCGGATTGCACCCGATCAATGCACAGTTCCATATCCGCGTTTAACCGGTGGGTTCCCTGGATGCGCTTATATGTGCCGTAACCGGCGCCATCAATGCTATGTAGCGATTGTGCAAGAAAGCTCATGCGCGGAGTCTAACAATTCAGCGGGTCCTATGCGCCATGAGATCTTGAGGTTATGACCAATTCGTTACATTGAATTCGGCACGCTGTGCGATCTTGTACTAGAGTCGACGGAGGTCCAGCAGTGGGCTCTTGCGATACCACTTTTAAACAGGAGGGTAAGTGGAGCATATACTGCGGGCCCACATACAGGCCGATGAACTGCCCGGACCGATACGGGTTAAAGTAGCAGGCCAGTTGACGGCAGAAAGCTGTCCGTCACTTTTCGAAGTACTCGATCCAGCGTTAGCGCTTGAGGGATGCCCCAGCGTGACCATCGATTTGCTGGACATCACTGATCTCGATCCCGCAGGAATCACGCGCCTTCAGCGTTATATCTCTGAGCATCAAGCTACGGGAAAACCTCCGGTAATCAGCCTTGCAGGTCTAACCGAGACGCCCCGTCAGCATGACATGCACCCCCACATTACGCAGCAGTTACAAACTAGCTCCGCTGCAGATGCACTGGATGTCGAGACTGCACAGAACGGGGGCACCAAATGACCAACATCATGAATCCGACGTCTCCGGGAACGGCGACGAAAACACCGACTGTTTCCCAGGGACCTACACAGTTTACTGTGGAAGTTGGTCCAATGGTTCACGGGGGACACTGCGTAGCTCAATACGATGACCGGGTCGTATTTGTTCGCCATGCGATCCCTGGAGAAACTGTCGTGGTGAAACGCACTGGAACCGGCCCCTCGGGACAGTTCTGGTTAGCCGATACCATCGAGGTCATCCAACCCTCGGAGTTTCGTCGTGCCCACCAGTGGAAACTTGCCGATCCCCTGCGAGCTCATGCGGCGGCACGCCTGCCCGTTGGCGGAGCCGAATACGGCCACATCGTCGTGGAATATCAGCGGCGACTGAAAGCTACCGTATTTCGGGACACTATGGTGCGCCTTGGAAGACAAAACTTCGACGACATAGACGTCTCCGTGATCGGTGTCGAAAGTGACGGCGCCGCTGGGTTGCGCTGGCGAACCCGCAATACATTTTTAGTGTCCGCGACCGGCCGGTTGTGCCTGCCGGTCCATCACCATGGCCAACCTGTTCCCGTGCGCAACATTCCGTTGGCGGTTGCACACTTGGATGCTTTGGAATTGTGGGAGCTAAACTTCACCGGAGCCCTACGGGTGGCAGTCGCCACCCCTAACCATGGGCGGGACGCACTGATTACTATCACACCTCACACACAAGTTATGGAGCATCAGGAAAGTCTCCAAGCTCACGTCGCCTTCTGGCAGCGTCAACTTTCTCGACTGCCGGAGCACGTTTCTGCGATCGTGACGATACCGGCTAAAGAACGCGGACAGGCGAAAGAAACCATCACTCTGCGAGGTCGTTCCTGGGTGCAAGAGGAGGTTGCCTCCCAGAAATATGGCACGCACAGTTTTCGAGTCTCCAGTCAGCGCCCCTGGCCAGTGCATCGCGACGGTGCCGTCACGCTTGTGGAAGCGGTCATGAAGGCCGCTGATCCCCAACCCGGCCAGGTGGTCGCCGACCTTTACGCGGGGCCGGGCTTATACTCTCGTTTCTTGGCCGATGCTGTGGGTCCCGACGGCGCGGTCCTCTCCGTGGAAGCCGGTGTAACTCCAAGCCAGGACGCTTCGGTCAATCTGCAGGCTGTGGCGCAGGCGACTGTCCTGCACGGGAATCTGAATCGGGTGATGACCAGTTGGTTACGCACCCCGGAGCTGAAATTTGCCGCCGGCGGTCTCGAAGATCGCAACGTGGATACCGTCGTTTTAAACCCGCCTCGCCAGGGGGCTGGGCGTGCGGTCATCAGTCGGATCCATCAACTGGAACCTACGAAGATCGTGTATATCGCAAGTGGTCCGACCTCGCTCGCCCGGGACGCTCGCCGCTTTAACGCCTACGGCTGGAGACTTGAATCAGCGGAGGTCTATGATTTGGCTCCTGAAACCCAGCACATGGATTCCATTGGGGTCTTTACCAGATCCTGAAATACAGCAGCCTGAAAGACGTCGGTCCCTGTTCGGTGAAAGTCATCTCACAGGGACCGGTGTCTAGCCGAGCCGGTGAAATCGCCCCGCCCGTTTAGTCCTCAAAAACGGTCGTCGGCTGAGAGTTACCGATCGAGGCCACGAGGTCGCGAGCTAGATCGCGGACCTTGACGTTGCGCTGACTGGATACTTCGGCCAAGATCCTAAACGCTTCGTCTTGATCGCATTGCTGTTGGCCCATGATGATTCCCACCGCGATGTCGATCGCGGTCCGTGACTCCATCGCTTTGCGACGGTCATCGGCTGCCTCGGCTGAGATAGCAAGCCGTAGGGCTACGGTTACGGCCAGTGACGTCAGCTTGGCAAATTGACGCGCTTGGACAACGTCGTCCTCACCGAACGCGTCCACCTCTGAGGTATAGAAATTCATGGCTGCCGTTGCTTTGTCCTCGAGCGACAATGGGATCGCCATGATGCTTCTTAACCCGGATTCGCGCGCGGTGGCCATGTAGTTGGGCCACCGTCGCTCGTGTTGAACATCGGTAACTCGAACAACGGTGTGCGTCCGCTGGGCTTCCAAGCATGGTCCTTCGTCGAAACCTGCTTGAATCTCATCCATCTCTTTGGCCTGTTGGTTGCTATGGCCTACGACCGTGGTGCGTTTGTCTCGGCTAAGCAATATCCCGCACAAAGCATCCGCTTTCCCAACGACTTGGGCGGCAGCCAGTGCTGCCAATTCGTTGATGAAATCTGCAATATCATGATTGGTAGCCAATAGGGTGTGCAACGATTCGGCTGCAGAAGGTCCGATATTGGTTGAATCCATCATGGGTCCTTTCCATCGCGAAGAACGACCCATCACAGAGTCGGTGGGACAGATTATCGTACACGATATGTCTGTTAACTTCGTGACGTCAAAGGTTGAGGGACCTGTACGTAACCCTCCCAAGGGACGACCGGCAGTATCAGAAGGGGTTGGTTAGAGCCACGACCGAAGCGGCATGAGCGCGATCTCTACTGCACGTGCCATGGGGTTCCGGTCACGCCAGTCCGAGGAGTTTAATACCTCACAATGTCCGGAATCTGCCTCGAAAACTTTCTCGATTTCCGAAGCGAAGCGTGGATCGATAACTTCTACGTTGGTCTCGTAGTTATAGGACAGCGATAGTCGATCGATGTTCGCGGTGCCCACGGTGGACCATTCGCCATCAATAGTCGCGGTTTTGGCATGGATCATCGAAGCTGAATAGAGCAGGATGGTAATCCCAGCATCAAGCAGTTGACCATAGAAGCCACGAGAGACCC
>CAZAAP010000050.1:0-12793 GCA_964482935.1 uncultured Enteractinococcus sp. | reverse complement strand
GAGGAACCCAGCATCTAGAACTGGCCCAAACATTGCTACAAGACTTGCCTCGGACATTCGCCTCGCTCAAGAACGGCCAGATTCGGCAAGCACACGCTCAGGCACTAACAAAAGAAATCTCTTGACTGTCACCTAAGCATCGTCGGGAGGTGGATGCCGTGTTAGCTGAGCGGCTGCCTACGATGGGACCGC
Source organism: uncultured Enteractinococcus sp. (assembly GCA_964482935.1). Lineage (GTDB taxonomy): Bacteria > Actinomycetota > Actinomycetes > Actinomycetales > Micrococcaceae > Yaniella. The sequence continues at coordinate 12,601 of CAZAAP010000050.1, read as the reverse complement.
GCCAGATCACCAACGAAGCTCGCGCTCATGCTCAACGCCTAGATCCGCGAGGCGCAGCGAAGCGACTCCGAAAAGCCGAGGCCAGACGCCACGTCAAGATTCGTCCCGCTGCCGATGGACTGTCCCAATGTTCGACTCGTTAGTCGAACGGGGTACCGGACAAGTCGCAGTCACCGACGTTCCCGCTGAGGTCGTACTCCTGATGACACCCGAGAGGCTCTTGGCTCTAGGGATACCCCGGCGTGGCTCGCTGGGCACGGTCCCATCCCTGTTGCAGCTGCTCGGCAATAGCTAGCCAATAAGGATGTAGTGGTCCTCCTGCGCCGGCTCTTCACCGACCCAGGCGCTCACCAGCTCATCAGCCTGGAGTCGAGAGCTCGAGTCTTTCCAACCGGCCTGGGCAAGCTCGTGATGCTGCGTGACAATATTTGTCGAACCCCGTTTTGCGAAGCTCTGATCCAAGACATCAACCACATCACTCCGCACCGAGATAACGGCCCACCCAGGTGGGATAATTCCTCCGGGCTTTGTGGTACCTACAACCAGACCAAAGAAAATCGAGGGTGGAGCCACCACGGCAACGCACAGTCCATGCGGATCAAGACCCCTACTGGGTCACACCTACGCTATGACGACCGGACCTGTGTTGCCCGGTCGACCACCGCGCTCCGTGGTACAACGCAGTCCGTCCAGCGGCCAACATACTAAAGAACCCGCCGAAATTTCTTCACTGGACAACATCGCTTATAATTCGTCCTGGGCTGGGGGCGCTGCAAAGCAAATTGCCCGTCTATTACGACGCGTTATTTGCGTCCCACAAACCAGCCCTGCAGGACTTCTAAGCGCTGTTCGATTTGCTCCTTGGTTGCTTGAGCAACCGCTGGCCCGCCGGAAATCTCCCGCAACTTATTATGAATGACGCCGTGCGGTGTGCCGGTGCGTGCAGACCATGCCGCAACCGATGACGACAATTTTTTGCGTAACTCTTTCATCTGCCGGTGATCAATTACCGCAGAGTCTTCTGTGGGTCTCGGACTCGGTTGGCGACGCAGTTGTTCGGCCTGTCGCTGTTTGAGCAACGTCGAGACCTGGTCGGCGTCCAACAAGCCGGGGATCCCTAAGAAGTCGAGTTCCTCTTCCGAGCCAATCGCGCCCCCGGTGCCGAATTCACCACCGTCAAACAGGACCTTATCGAACAGTGCTTGCGACTCTAACGCCTGGAACTTTGCACCCGTTAACGACGACGAAGCCGAATCTGCCTGATTGGCTTCACGTAAGAGGTCTTCTTCAGGCGCGTCTTCGAGATCTTCTACAGAAACTCCGGTATCGAGTTCTAACGCATGATCACGTTCTTCTTCCATCTCATTTGCCAGCTCCATGAGCTTGGGCACAGACGGTAAGAACACGGACGCAGTTTCGCCGCGTTTGCGCGAACGAACAAAACGGCCTACCGCCTGCGCGAAGAACATCGGCGTTGAAGTCGACGTCGCATACACCCCAACACACAGTCGTGGCACGTCCACCCCTTCCGACACCATGCGCACAGCCACCATCCAGCGCTGCGTCCCTTCAGCGAATTCTTCGATTTTAGACGACGCGGTGGGATCATCCGATAACACCGTGATGACTTTTTCGCCAGATAGCTTCTCGAGAATGTCAGCGTAGGCTCGAGCGTCCTCGTGATCCGTTGCAATGACCAGTCCCCCAGCGTCCGGCACGTTGCGACGTACCTCAGTTAGGCGAAGGTCGGCTGCTTTCAGGACCGCTGGAATCCACTGACCCTTAGGGTTCAACGCTGTGCGCCAGGCGCTAGCGGTCATATCTTTAGTCGCGGCCTCGCCCAGTTGGGCTTCCATAACTTCACCTGTTGAAGTCTGCCAGCGCATTTGTCCCGAATAGGCCATGAAAATAACTGGTCGCACAACGTAATCACGAAGGGCCGGGCCGTATCCGTAGGTGTAATCCGCACGGGAGCGCAGTACGCCAGTGCCGTCATCGATGTAGTCGACGAACGGGATCTGCGCGTCATCCGACCGAAACGGGGTACCTGTCAACGACAGGCGCCGGGTAGCCGGTTCAAAAGCCTCCCGGATCGCTTCACCCCACGAAAGCGCGTCACCACCGTGGTGAATTTCGTCGAGTATGACCAGGGTCCGGGCGGCTTCAGTACGGTTCCGGTGCAGGATAGGTTTTGAGGCCACCTGGGCATATGTGAGGGCCACCCCCATGTATTCGGAACCATGCCGCCCGTCAGAATTCTTAAAGTTTGGGTCGATCGCTAAGCCGATGCGTGCTGCGGAGTCTGCCCACTGGCTTTTGAGGTGTTCGGTGGGCGCAACGACGGTGACGCGTGAGATGACACCGGATTCATAGAGCATTTTGGCAACCCGCAACGCGAAGGTGGTTTTACCAGCACCCGGTGTCGCAACGGTCATGAAGTCTTTGCGCGGTGTAGCGAAATACAGTTCAAGGGCTTCTTGCTGCCATTGCCGTAGTTTCGGTGCCGTCCCCCACGCGGCCCGTTCTGGTAGGGCGGGTGGAAGATCTTCTCCGATCTGAAACAGCGCATCACTCATGAGTGACTACACAGCCTCCTTCATGGCCTGTTATTCGTGTGGAAGACAAACAAATATTGACCACCAGACGGGGGTGGTCAACATTTGTGACGTGGTGTATTTACTTTTTGCGACCGAAGCCGAAGAAGCCTCCGCCTTTGCCAGAGTCGTCGGAATTATCCTCTGATTCTAAACTGTCCCAGATTTCTTGACAGGCCGGACACATCGGGAAGCGTTCGGGGTCACGAGAGGGCACCCATACCTTACCGCACAGTGCCACAACGGGGGTGCCGTTAATGATGGCTTCAGTGAGTTTGTCCTTTTGCACGAAGTGCTTGAATCGCTCGTGGTCACCGGGTTCTGTTGCGTGGAGCTGCTCCTCACGCTCCAGCACACCGGTTGCGCCGCCGTCATCGTGCGGGTCGTGATCAGTGGACGAAGCGTTCACAAAGTTCATCGGATTCATGCCTTCCATTGTAGTCGGATCGGCGGACCGCAAGCGTCCGCGACAGGCCGTGTGCTTAGTATAACGCCGCAACCTTGACGATCGACTGATAGGTCTCTGGAAGTGCCCTGTCATACCACTTGGCGCCGATCTTCACCCCGGCCCACAGCGCGCCCGCTCCGTAGAGCACGCCAATCATGACAGTGATTATCCCCCACACTTGATTGTCGAGCACTATGGCGACGACGGCGGGGATGGCCACCGGCAGCACCAGGACCAGTTGGACGACCATCCCTAGGGTCTGTACGAGCATCGTGCGGCCCACTCCGCCTTCGGGTTGGGCCATCAGACTGCTTCCCGGTGGTGGCACCGGGTAAATGTAGCGGGCCGAAACAACGGCAGATAATGCGGTCCCGGATAACAACACACCGATCGATAGGCCGAGCCAGGCCGCCAGTTCGTGCCATAGATTCGTTGCGAACACCATGGCGACCGTCAGCATAATCACAAGCGGTAACGCCCAGGTGAGCAACGCAAAGACGCGCCCGAGCCGATCGTCAATACCGCGCACTCCGGTCGTGACATGTAATGAAAATCCAGTGGAGTCATAGGACAGGTCTGCTGAAATCGAAAATGCTAGCAGGTAGGCGATCAGTGCAGGCAAGATTTTCGTGAATGTTTGAAAGTCCGTCGATTCTAATACGGTAGTTTCTAACACACCGAACAGAATAAAGACCGCGACCATGATCAGGCTGGCGGCATAGCGTGGGTCTTTGAGCCAGTACAGCAAAGAGCGAGCCCAAATGGCTTGCATCGGCGAGTTTGCTCGGCCCAGCAGCCCGACGCCAGCCTGTTCACGTTGTCGTTCCTTCGACGTCCCGGCAGCTTCGGTCGCCCGATTGACGATCGCATGATAGGCCCACACTGCTCCGGCGATATAGGCCAGCATGACCACCAGATGGAGCGCGGCCATCCCCCACTGACCCTGGGCGACGAACCAGGGCAGCGCCAAAAAGCCTGGCGGCGTGAACGCAACCCAGGAGGCAATCTGTGGCAGCAGGTCCCAGAATTCTTGGATGGTCTCGATAGCACCCATCAGGAGAAATCCGGTGAGCATCAGCGGGACCAGCACGATCAGCTGAATGGCATCGCGTACCGCGCGGCGGGAGATGACATTCGTCAGCACACCAACGATAACCTGCATGAACACCACGCACATGAAGGTACCCATAATCGCTGCGATAACACCGGCCAGCATCGCAGTTGGCTGCCAGCCCCACAACACCGCGCCGGTGAGGAGCAAAACGAGGGTGCCAATACCTGTTGGGGCAAGCACGCCGCCGAGAATGACCCCGGGGATAAATGACTTATTCGGTATCCCAAACGTCAAGAAGTTCTTGGGATTGGTGAAGGGATTACTGGACGACAATATGATGGGCCCAACGACCCAGGCGATGAGCGCAGCGGTGCCTAGCAAGACGAAGATGGCGCCACGGTCGGTGTAGGAGACCTCGTCGAGCGGTGCGGATGCGACGAAAAATGCCATGACGTAGGCCATCACGATGAAGTACAAAAATCCTAGCGTGGAAAAGATGGCGCCGATCATGGTCCCTACGGAACGGCGAAACCCGTTCCACATGAACAGGTAGCGCAGTCGGACTAGGTGCGAAACCATGACAGGCCCTCCCCCGATTGTTCGCTGGAGACCATACCAACAAATCGGTCTTCTAGAGAGGCGCCATCGGTAACCTCGGCTATGGGTCCAGAGGCCAAGACTTCGCCTTTGTCGATGACGGCAACGTGATCACAGGTACGTTCCACCAGGTCCATGACATGAGATGAAATCATCACGGTCCCGCCTGACGAAACATACTCATTGAGGATAGTGCGGATCCGTGCCGAAGAGACCGGGTCGACGGCTTCAAACGGCTCATCGAGGATCAACACTTGTGGCGAATGGATCATCGCGGCGGCCAGGCTGACTTTTTTGGTCATCCCCGCCGAGTAGTCCGCCACCATTTTATTGGCCGATTCTTCCAGATCCATGACACGTAACAAATCGGGGACGCGTTCGGCGACGACGTCGGCGTCCATACCGCGCAGCAGGCCGGAATAGGTAATCAACTGGTTGCCGGTCAGTCGCGGGAAAACTGCGGCACCGTCTACCAGCACACCGAGCACAGCTTTGGCCTCGTGCGGGGCTTCCCACATGTTGATGCCGTGCACCCAGACTTGTCCGTGGTCGGGTCGCAACAGGCCCGTCATCATGGACATCGTGGTGGTCTTACCGGCGCCGTTAGGTCCGACAAACCCATAGAAGGACCCGGCTGGAATCGTCAGGTTGATACCGTTGACGGCGATCTTTTCGCCGAATTGTTTGCCCAGCGACCGGATGACGACCGCGTGGTCGGGATCGGGGAGAGAAGTTTTTTCGAACATAGTTCAAGTGTAGAAATTTATGCGAAAAAACTTATCCCCCGTCCGGTTGAACTTCGTCTCGGACGGGGGATGGAAGGTGATGATCGGTCAGTTTAGAACAGCGCGGCGGCCAGCTTCCGGCGCGAGGCTGCCACCCGTTCGTCCTGATCGCCAACGACGGCGTAGAGCTCCAACAGATGCACGCGTGCGGCGTCTTTGTCTTCGCCACTACTGCGGGCAATGAACTTCACCATCCGGTCGAAGGCATCCTGAACGTGCCCGCCGAGCAAATCGAGATCCGCGACCGCGGTTTGTGCGGCCAGGTCGTTGGGGTTATCCGCTGCATTGGCCCGGACCTGTTGGAGATCCATATCGCGGGTGCGTCGCATAAGACCGACCCGGGCTTTGCCTCGGATGGCTTCGTCGTCCTGCGGATTTTCGGCCAGGGCTTTGTCGTAGGCCGCGATGGCGTCGTCGTAATTTTCCGCCTGCAGTGCCGCTTCTGCCTCTTGGTGTAGCGGTGGCAAAACGGTGTCACCCTCGGCGTCGACGGCTTCCACCAGCGGGGGGACGGTCCCGGCCATGCCCGCCTGGACGGCTGAAGCATTGATCTCATCGAGGAGTTGTTCTAATTGTTCGGCGGCAACTGGCGCATTGAACAGCGGCAAGGCCTGTTGCCCCATGAGGGCCACGACCATCGGACCGGCGGGTACCCCAAACATTTGTAGCAGTTGTGGATGTTTTTCAGTGTTGATGCGTCCCATGACCATGCGTCCAGCGCGAGCGTCGATGGCTGGCTGCAGGACCGCATCAATCTGATCGGATGCGGGATTTGAGGGGGCGGCGAGGTGGATAATAAGCGGAACGGTCGCCGCGTGTTGTAGCAAGTTCTGTAGGGATTGTTGGTCGACGTCTTGCAGGACCCAGGAACGTTTGGTGCCGGTTTCGGCGCTCGCGGATTGGGCGGATAGTTGGGTCAGGTCAAAAGCGTCGCGCGAGTGCGACGGGGTGGAGTCAGGCTGTTGAGTCATAATCCTCTTCTTGTCAGATTCGGCTCGTGGTCGTGATTACCAGTCTAACGCTCTGGTTATTCCACGGTGGATAAGACGGTCTCGTATCCGGCCAGCGAAACCTCACCGTCTTGTGGGACCAGCAGCGCGAATTGTTCGCGGTAGCGGATCCGGACCTCGTCTTCTTGAGACGACGACGCAAAGCCGCCCACTTCTTGGGTCAGGTCGGTTAGGTCGACGCTTGCGCCGTCGTCTGGGGTCAGCGATTCCAGGGAGTTCATGGTTCCAAAGACAAGCGCCGACCCGTCGGATAGGCGCACCGAGGTGACAGAGTCGCTAAAGACTGCCCGGGCCACGGAAGCGTCGACATCGTTTTCGCTGTGGGTTTCTTCTAGATTGTCCTGGTGTTCGTGGATCATGTCGATCCACTCGTTGTCAGCGATCTGATCAGCGGCATCAGAAGCCGGATCGGTGAGGTATTCGGTTAGGGCATCCACGGCGGCATCCGGCGACATGACCAGCTCGGAGGCGTCGTCGTTGGCCATGTTTTCTACGTTATGGTCCATCAGACTGCCTCCAGGCAGTTCGGTTCCGGGAGCAAACGGGGCGTTTTGTACTAGCTGATACTGCGACCGCGGGTCCGCTTGACGCAAGACCAACAGCTGGGTCGCGGAACCTTCGTCATCACTGGTGACGGCGAAAATAGTGCGCGGGAAGGAGTCATCTCGATCCATCCAGGTTGCCAGCACCTCATCCGAAGCGACCGGCGTGCGGCGCGGATACTCGTCCTCAAGAGCGTTGTTGCGGTAAGAGTCCTGGCGTGAGCGTAACGCATGGCCCGCTAACCGGCCGGTGAGCACATCGGCATCGAGGGCTTCGTCTCCGCGATTGGCGGTGGCCGCTACGGCGTGGAGGATTTGGTCAAATTGGGCGTCGACGACCACGGGGAACGTATCCGGTTCTTCGGGATCGACTTCTTCTTCTAGTTGCTCCTGGTCAACCTGATCTGAAATGTCTTCTTCTTGTGGGGTCTGCGACTCGGCATGTGCCGGGCCGACCCCCATACCAATGGCTAAACCAACTGCCGACACTACGGTCACGGTGCGCCGTAAAAAGCCGTTGTCCTTGCGATCGTCGGTCTCATCTGCATCGTCTTGGGGATCATCGGTTAGCGGGAGGTTCTCCGTTGTCGCCTCAGCATTGGCCGCTGTCGATCCGCCGGCTGTCGGCGGATCATCGTCGATATCGTCGTCATCGTGCCGCGTTGCATCCTCTTTAGGGGCACCAGTATCCTCGCGGTGCTCAGCCTCATCTTGAGCAGCACCGGTTATCGGAACACCGGTTACGACTTCGGTGGCTTGATCGGTATCCGGGGGTGCGATAGGCTCCCCGGCGTCGATTTGTTCGACCGATAACGTTTCGGTTGACGGTTCGCTGCCCGCCATGACATCGGCGGCAGTCAGGCCGGTGTAGTCTCCACGAACTACAGCACGACGTCCCGATGTGCGTTTCGCACGTCGTCGGAATTCGATAAACCGCCAGATCAATAGGGCAATACCCAGCAACACCAACACGATCCCGGCAATCATGAGGGGCACAATCAGCGACGAGTTGGGTTCAACATTGACCCAGGAAACACTGAACTCGGTGGGAGCGGGTGCGGTTCCATCGGCGGCCACTAACAGTGCCCATTCACCGGCGTCAGTGCGTGTCCAGCGCTGGGTGACTTCGTCGGTGACATCTTGCGTGGCTAACCAGAGATCCGAACTGGCCGGATTTGGGACTTCACTTTCGCCCTCGACGTAGGAGATATTGACCGTCGGGTCCTCGCCGCGCCCGACGTCGGTATTGACCCCGTCGATGCGGTTATGCGCAGCATCACCGACCCAGGCTTCGATGTCGCGCAGCTGACCGTACATTAAGGTGAACTCGCCATCGCCGCGCAAGGTATATTCGATGGCTTCATCGGGATCGAAGTCCACGCCGTCGGTAATGACGGTCAACGGGGCTTCTTGGGTTGTTTCGGTGCTCGCGTTGAACTCAGCCGGGGGTGCCCAAATTGTTTGCAGTCCCACGGATACTAAGATCGCGACAACGCCCAGAATTATGGCGCCAATACCGCCCAGAGTTTTCAAAAGCTGCCACCTTTTACGTTCGATTGCTCCGCTTGGCGCACCGGGTTGATGCCACCTGGCTAGTTTTCCATCATAGTAGCAATCCCCCGCTCACCGCGCCGTTCGGGTCTGCCGCAGCAGCACCGTCCTGCCGTAATGTGGTAGTCGTGGCGGATAAACCGAGTACGGGCGGGACGTTTTCGAACCTGTTCAAAGATCTCAAGCGACGTCTCACAGGAGCACGTGACCAGCTGGCGGATCGGCGCGCCCAGCAACAGTTCCGCGTACCTGACCCAGATGAGTATCCGACCACGCCAATCACTCGAGCCGAAGACCTGGCCCCCGACCAACCCCGGGCGACGCCGATAGAACTCATCTCGCGGCCTATCAGAACTGGTTTCTTACTGACCGTTGGTGTGGGCCTAGCACTTGCGGTCTACGTCCTGGTCTCCTCCAACGTACAGTTGCTGGTTTGGATTTTGGCTGCGTTTTTTATCACGCTGGGTCTGGATCCAATTGTGACCAAGGTGCAGTCCTTCGGAGCACCTCGCGGTGTGGGGGTGGCGGCCGCAGTAGCGCTGTTGCTAGGGATCATGACGATCTTTGTTTCTATCTTGATCCCAGTAATCGTCGAACAGACCAGCGAATTCGTCCAAATCCTGCCAACGGTCGTCTCGGATTTCATCGCCTCGGACTTCTTCCGCTCCGTTGATGAGGAATTTGATGTCGCCACGGTCATCACCACCGAGGTCAATAAGTTCGTCTCGGATACGACGAATATCACCACGCTACTGGGTGGCATCTTGGGGGTGGGTACCGCCATTTTCAATGTCGGCTTTTCGGTGCTGATTGTCGTCGTTTTGACCTTGTATTTCTTGGCTTCGCTTCCAACGATTAAAAAATGGCTCTACCGCCTGGCACCCCGCTCGCGCCGCGAACGACTGGAGTACCTGTCTGAAAAAATTTCTGGCTCTGTGGGACATTACATTGTGGGTCAAACGCTTGTAGCCACTCTCAATGGCATTGTGGCGTTCATCGCCGTATCGATCGCCGATCTGCAGTACGCCGCCCTGTTGGCCCTGTTTGCTGGGTTCATGGCCTTCATCCCGCTGGTAGGGGCGGTGACCGGTGGTGTGGTTATTACTCTGCTGGCGCTTTTTGCCGGCTGGCAAGCGGCACTGATCTTCGCGGCGATCTACTTCATTTATCTGCAGATCGAGGCTTACATTATTTCGCCGAAAATCATGCAGCGCACCGTGGCTGTCCCCGGCTCGCTGGCCGTCATCGGCGTCATTGCTGGCGGATCACTGTTGGGCGTCCTCGGGGCACTTATGGCCATTCCGGCTGTTGCTGGCATTCTTGTGCTGGTCCGGGAGGTCTACGTGCCATATCAGGATGCCCGCTAATATCGCAGGTCTTGCCGTCGATTATGCCAGCAGGCGCTATGCCAATGACGGCGTTGTTGTCCGGCGTCGTCGTCGCCCATAAGCCAGTCGGAACGCCAGGTGACCACGTGCGGCTGGCCCTGTGGGATCGGGCGCAAACAGCCCGGACAGGTATAGATTTTCGCTGCGCGCCAGGCCGGAACCTGACGGACGTGCCATCCGCCGTCAAAAGCTTCTTCGTGCGAATAGTTGGTATCAAAGACGGCTCGGTTCAACTCGCCCACAGGTCGGGTTCTTCTGCCGCGTTTGGGGTGTTGGTCCCGACGACGCTTATTCTTGCGAGCCATGACACCCATTGTCACATACTCGCCGAGCTGTCGGGCTGCACTATGAACCCGTAAATACCCAGTAGACTAATGCCCGTTATGCGACTTGTCATTGCCGAATGTTCTGTCACCTATGCTGGCCGGCTCAACGCCTATCTGCCACCCGCCAAACGCCTGCTTATGATCAAAGCCGACGGTGCGGTCTTAGTCCATTCCGATGGTGGTTCATATAAACCACTCAACTGGATGACTCCCCCGGCCAAAGTACTGATTTCCGAACCATCAGAAACCGAAGCCCAAGAGGGCATCCAGTGCATCTGGACCGTCCAGTCGCAGAAATCCGATGACCATTTGATTATAAGTATTTACAGTATCGAACACGACTCTAGTCATGAGCTCGGTGTCGATCCCGGACTCGTCAAAGATGGCGTTGAAGCTGACCTGCAGCGCCTGCTGGCCGAACAAATTCATCTTCTGGGTTCCGGGTATAAACTCATTCGTCGCGAATATATGACCGCGATTGGACCGGTTGACATCCTGGCCAAAAACGCAACCGGGGAGACCGTCGCGGTTGAGCTGAAGCGTCGTGGAGATATCGACGGCGTCGAGCAACTGTCCCGTTACGTCGAGCTGCTCAATCGCGACCCGTTACTCGCCCCGGTTCACGGCATTTTTGCCGCCCAGCAGATCAAACCTCAGGCTCGGGTCTTGGCCCAGGACCGCGGGTTTAGCACCGTCACGCTGGACTACGATGCCATGCGAGGCGTCGACGATGCCGACTCGCGACTCTTCTAAGTGCACGACGACATTCACTGACCGGCACATCCACGGTTTGGCCGGGGTGGATTTTGCCACCTCTGATGACTCGTCGATTCGCGCCGCCCTGGATGTACTGGCGGCCCGCCGGACCACCGGCGTTGTCGCTTCCCTTCCCACCGTTGAACTTGCCACCCTAACCGGCGCTTTGGAACGACTGCTTGCCCTATATCTCACAGGCAAGATCCAGGGCGTACATCTGGAAGGACCCTTCCTAGCACCCGAATTCGCTGGCGCTCACCCGCAAGCAGCGATTCTGTCACCGCGTGACCCGCGGGGCGAAACGGTGATGACCTCGGTGCTGGAATTTCAGAATGTGAGCCAGATGATCACGATGATGACGGTGGCGCCAGAACAGCCGGGGTTTGAGGACCTAATACAGCAGTTGATCGCCAGCGGGATTGAACCCGCTCTCGGACATACCGCGGCGACGTATGAACAGATGCGCGATGGCATCGAAGCCGTTTTCGCGTTGACCGGTCAGCCCGTGACCATCACGCACTTTTATAATGCAATGCGCGGGTTTCATCACCGCGAACCAGGTCCGATCTTGGCCGTGCTTGAAGCAGTTGAGCACGGCACGGTAGTCGTAGAGTTAATTGCGGACGGTTATCATGTTGATCTTGCTGTCATCCGGTGGTGGTTCGCCCACTGGCCTGAAGCGATCCGCTTGGTGTCTGATGCGTCAGCGGCCACTGTGCCTGCGGGTCTAGCGCCACTGACGGAGGGCTTACCACGGTTGGGACACATCACTCTCGACTACCCAGGCGTTACTGGTCCGCGACTGCATAGTGGCACCACACTGGCCTCAGGTGGCAAAGATCTTTTGGCGATACACGACGACCTAGTGCGTGCCGGAGTCGATCACGATCTGGTGTGCGCTGCGATGCAGGCCTAACGAGCCAGACAGCCGCCCAACAAGGGTTTAAATGCAATCGGTCGACAGGGCCATCCACGTACCCTGTCGACCGATTGTTCTGTGTATTTAGAAATAGCGGCGACGCTGTCGTCGTCGCGGCGCTTCGCGCCAATGTCCGATTCCGATAGCGGGACCGGATTCGTACCACGTGGTGAGCTCGGAGATATGAGCATGTGCGGCAATGAGCTTTATCTCGTCACCGGTCTCGGTGTCTTGCAGTAGCAACCACGAACGGATTCGGGTCCGACGGGGATACCGGGAAACTTCGAGGCAGTGTCGAGGCACGCTGGCAAGCGGACGGGGCCATATCGAATAGACCGCGAACATCTCGACCGAGTATTCGTTATATGACACCACGACCGGTCTGCCGGGTTTTTCGTCATCGCGTTTGCTGACCAGGCGCGCATTAAAGGAACCGGGGGTTCTCAACAGCATGAAAAGTCGCCACGCGATAATGATAACCGTGACGAACGCTGCAACCGCGATCCCGAGAAGCGTCCAGGCCAGCCACGACGGCATCTTAGGCTGACAGCTCCGCTTGTGTTGCGGCGATGGTCACCCGGTTCGAGTCAACCGAGAAGAACCCACCGTTGGCCTGGGCAACCACGGATTC
>CAZAAP010000049.1:0-13441 GCA_964482935.1 uncultured Enteractinococcus sp. | reverse complement strand
CTCGTCTATAAAGGAGATCCGTGATGGCTCGTATTCAGATCGATGTCCAAGAACTCTTCGCTAAAGCTAGTAATGTCCAGTCCACTGCCGATCGTATTCAAGCCGAAGTCAACACGATGGATGCTGCCTTGCGTCAATTACAAGAATCGTGGGTAGGCCAGGCTTCATCGAATTTCCAAGGAGTGGTCACTGAGTGGCGGGCCACCCAACAGCGCGTCGAAGAGTCGCTGCGTTCTATCCGCGAGGCCATGCAGCATGCTGGCCAACAGTATGAAGCCACAGAGCAAGCCAACGCAGCCATGTTCCGCGGCTAGCCCCTGCCCCAACCTTTCGCCCGGCGGCCTGGCATAACACCGGGTGAAAGGTTTGGTGGGTAGGCTAGGGACATGGCCATATTGATCGATCCCGCACGGTGGCCAGCTCATGGCACCGTGTTCTCTCATCTGGTGTCTGATGAGTCGCTGGAAGAGCTGCACGCGTTTGCACGTGCAAACGGGATCTCGCCTAATGCTTTCGACGGCGATCATTACGATGTCCCCGTGAGTCAATACGAAGCTCTGGTATCCGCTGGAGCTGAAGAAGTTTCCGGATCTGAACTTGTGCGACGCCTGGTGAAATCGGGGTTGCGGATTACCGCTGTAGAACGCGCATCCAAACTCGAAAAGATCCTTCACCAACGCTTTGATCGTCTTTTTCCCAACACATCTGAACTGGAACGGACCCCGATTTGTGATTCGCTGTTGGAACGGTGGAACGAAGAACATCGCCACTATCATGGTCTAACGCATCTCATGTCAGTCTTGAAAAACATCGACTACCTGGAACGTCAGGGCGAACCCATGGGACCGTTTCCTCGAGCCGTTAAGCTCGCCGGCTGGTTCCATGACGCTATCTATCGTGCTAGTCCCGTCCTTCCGCCCGGACAAGATGAAGAAGACTCAGCCCGACTTGCTGAACGAGTCCTACCAGAACTGGGTGTACCCGGGCCAGAAATCATAGAGGCGGCCCGCCTAATTCGACTGACCTTCACCCACGACCCGCACGAAGAAGATTACGGCGGCAAAGTCCTCTGCGACGCCGACCTGGAAGTACTATCGCGAAGCTCCAGTGCTTATCAGCGATATCGAGAAGGTATTCGCCAAGACTTCATCAAAGTCAGCGACGAAGATTTCGCGGCCGGTCGAGAAAAATTCTTACGTCGAATGCTGGCCCGCAATCCAATTTTTAACACAGATACGGGAATACGTCGTTGGGAACGCACGGCACGACGCAACTTGATGTCCGAGCTCTATCCACGACGCGGGAAAGCTCACGACTAGCACTCCACAGATAATCGTCCAGTGAAGTGATCCATGGTCGAGTTAATACCCAATAGATCACGCAGCTGATCAGCTACTGGTACCGGCAGGACGTTCAGCCAATTAGCCGCCGCAGCACTGGCCGGCAGAATTAGCTGTCGTTTTCCGTTTTCTAGAGCTCTGAAGATCTTCTCAGCGACCTCGTCTGGCTCCAACATCCGTAAGAGCGGATTCGGTGAACTCGCCCCGGCAAACATGCCGGTATCCACATAGAAGGGATGCACTGACAGGGTGTGGATCTTATGCCCTTGGTGCCGCATTTCTGCACGGAGCGACTCGGTGAAACCATGGGCTGCCCACTTTGAGGCCGCATAATCGGTTTGCCGTGCCACCCCGGTCAACGAGGCCGCAGAGGTGATGACCGTGACAGAGCCCACGTTATTGTGGAGCATATTGGGCAGGAACTGTCGTGTCACTCTATAGAGGGCCAACGTGTTGACCTGGAATGTCCGTTCCACGTCGTCGTGGGTCTGTTCCAGGAACGGTTTGCCGGAAACAATCCCAGCGTTGTTGATAAGAAAGTCAACCCCACCGATGCGCTGACGCACTGCCGCCCCGGCCTCGTCGACGGAACGATCATCCGCCAAGTCGACAATGTCATAGGACGCATCGACGCCGAGGGCTAGGATCTCATCGTTGACAGCTCGAGCTGCTGGCTCATGAATATCCCAGACGACTACGTGGGAGGCGCCGCGTTGGGCAGCTCCGATCGCCAGTAACCTCCCGAGACCAGAGCCGGCACCGGTCACCAGTACCGTTTGTGCTCGCAGTGACTGCAGTCGTTCTGCACGTTTTCGATACCAAACACCTGCTACACCAATGGCGCCCGCTGTTAGGCTCAAGTTTCGAGCGGCACGGAAAAATTTGCCCACGTAATGGTCCCTTCTGAGGTGTCCAGGACATTCTAGTCCCGAGATAACGGATGAGAGAACAGCGCCGGTGTTAAACACTCGTGCCCCGGTCCTAGACCGGGGCACGTGAAGATACTAACTATCTTCGTGTTGCTTGGGTAAGCAGGCTTACATCATGCCGCCCATACCACCCATGCCGCCCATGCCGTCCATGCCTGCAGCTGCAGCTGCTGGATCGACTGGTTCTGGCTTGTCAGCGATAACAGCTTCGGTGGTGAGGAACAGGCCTGCGATCGAAGCAGCATTCTCCAGAGCAGAACGGGTTACCTTGACTGGATCGTTGATGCCAGCTTCCAGCAGGTTGACGTATTCGCCAGTTGCTGCGTTAAGACCCTGTTCGGCTGGCAGGTTCTTGACTTTGTCAACGACCACGCCTGGTTCTAAACCAGCATTCAGTGCGATCTGCTTCAGTGGGGCTTCTACGCCGATCTGGACGATGCGTGCACCGGTGGCTTCATCGTCTTCGAGTTTGAGATCAGCGAAGGCTTTCTGAGCAGCTTCGATCAGCGCAACGCCACCGCCGGCTACGATGCCTTCTTCAACAGCGGCTTTTGCGTTGCGGATGGCATCTTCAATACGAGCTTTGCGTTCTTTGAGTTCGACTTCGGTGGCAGCACCGGCGCGAATCACGGCAACACCGCCGGCCAGTTTGGCCAGACGTTCCTGCAGTTTTTCGCGGTCGTAGTCGGAATCAGTGGTTTCGATTTCGCTGCGGATCTGGTTGACGCGACCGGCAATTTGGTCCGAGTCGCCAGCACCTTCGACAATGGTGGTTTCGTCCTTGGACACGACGACCTTGCGGGCGGTGCCCAGCATATCGAGCGTGGCGTTTTCCATGGTCAGGCCAACTTCTTCAGAAATGACCTGGCCACCGGTCAAGATGGCGATGTCGTTGAGCATGGCCTTGCGACGGTCACCGAAGCCTGGGGCCTTGACGGCAACTGATTTGAAGGTGCCGCGGATCTTGTTGACAACCAAAGTTGCCAGGGCTTCGCCTTCAATATCTTCGGCGATGATCAGCAGTGGCTTATTGGACTGCATGACCTTTTCAAGGATACCAACCATGTCACGAGCGTTGGAGATCTTGGAGTTGACGATCAGAATGTATGGATCTTCCAAGGTGGCTTCTTGACGCTCACCATCGGTGGCGAAGTAGCCGGAAATGTAGCCCTTGTCGAAGCGCATGCCTTCGGTCAGTTCCAGCTCAAGGCCAAAGGTGTTGGACTCTTCGACAGTCACAACGCCCTCCTTGCCGACCTTTTCCAGAGCTTCAGCAATCAGTCGGCCGATTTCGGCATCGCCGGCTGAGATCGCAGCAGTATTTGCGATCTGGTCTGTGGTCTCGACTTCACGAGCCTGTTCCTGCAATGCTGCAGTTACAGCAACTACGGCTTTATCGATACCACGACGTAGAGCAATTGGGTCTGCTCCAGCAGCAACGTTGCGCAGGCCTTCAGACACCAGAGCCTGGGCTAGAACGGTTGCGGTAGTAGTACCGTCACCGGCTACGTCATCGGTGCGCTTGGCGACCTCTTTGACGAGTTCAGCACCGATTTTTTCGTACGGGTCTTCGAGTTCGATTTCTTTAGCGATCGACACGCCATCGTTCGTGATGGTGGGAGCGCCCCACTGCTTCTCAAGTACGACGTTGCGCCCGCGTGGGCCCAAGGTAACCTTGACTGCCTCAGCCAGGGTGTTTAGACCCGTTTCGAGGCCGCGGCGAGCTTCTTCGTCAAATGCAATGGTCTTAGCCATATATTGCACGGTCCTTTCGGGACGAGTAGGTTCCACACCTGCACCACAGTGCCCGCGACGGCAAACTCCGGCACCTAACCGGGTGGCGGTGCACAGAGTTTCAGCTGATGGTGAGGTAATCCTTCCGGATGCACGTTTGGCAGTCACACCCGGAGAGTGCTAAATCTATTTTTAGCACTCGGAACACTAGAGTGCAAGTATTGGTCAGAGTGTTAGTTGGCTGCTAAGACAACCAGCACGCCCTCTACTGAGGGTTCGTGTACAGCGATTGCGCCGACCTCTTCGGCCACTGCCATGGCAGTGGCTTCGTTATTGGAATAAAAGACAGTAGTTTGAGCTGGGATATTACCGGACCAGTTATCCGCTACCGGCACGTTAAATCCAGTTGCGCTCAGCTCTTGAGCAACTGAGGCCGCATATCCCTGAATAGTCGAAGCGTTGTACACGGAGATCGGCTGAGAGTAATTGACTTCCTCTTCAGGCTCTTCCGTTTCTTCTTCGGTAGGGGTCGGGGAAGGCTCCGGATCCTCGGTTGCTTCAGCCTGAGGGTCTTCTACCGGTTCCGATTCTACGATTTCTTCCTCTTCTTCCGGCTCTTCCGTGGGCTCGGGGGATTCCTCATCCACCGGAGCACTCGCGGCTTCACTTGGCTCCGGTGAGGACAGATTCAGCGGATCGCTGGGCGCCAGCCACAAATAGGATCCCACACCAATAGCTAGTGCAGCACCGCCGGCCAGAATGATGGCGTTTAGCTGTCCGGCCCCTTTCGGTGGGGCGAATTCCTTGCGATGAGCACCCTGCTGGGTCGTATACGGCTCGACCTCGTCGAAGCGGTCACGAGGATATTTGGAAGTAGTCTTGACGTCCTGACTCAAGATGCCATACCTTCTGCACGGTGAATAGTTGAACGAGATTTCAATAAGCGCTCGACCAACATCGGGTCGTATGCATAAGCCTGTTCGGTGGTGATCAGCCGCGCCAGTTTTTGATAATACCTGGTCGGTGTCATGCCAAAAGTATCGGAGATATCCCGATCTTTTGCCCCTGCGTAATGCCAAGAGCGTTTTTCAAACTCCAGCATCTGCTGGTCGATCTCACTCAGCCCAGCCATGCAACCCCTCTCAGATCGTTCATCGCCACCAGTCTAAACTACCGTATCTTTGCAGATTCGTTAGGCTAACCTCATGACCTTATCTGCCTGGCCCGAAATCCACCCCTCCTGGCATCCAATCCTGGAGCCGGTCTCCGAGCAGTTGGAACGTCTCCTCGAGCACATCCGATCACGTCGCGACGACGGCGAACACATCGAACCTGCACCCGACAATGTCTTACGCGTCTTCCACATGCCCTTCGACGCCGTCAAGGTGGTCATCGTCGGCCAGGATCCGTACCCGACGCCGGGGCACGCCGTAGGGCTGAGTTTTGCGATGGATCCCGACGTCCGTCCCCTGGCACGGTCATTGGTCAATATTTATAAAGAACTCGAAGATGATCTGGGCATCACACCGGCAGATACCGGGGATCTCTCCGGCTGGGAAGCCCAGGGCGTGTTCTTGCTCAACCGGGTACTGACTGTCACTGCACAAGCCGCAGGGTCACACAGAAATCTAGGTTGGGAGGCCATCACTGATGCAGTGGTCGATGGTCTGGCCGCACGCGGCACTCCCCTGGTGGTCATCCTCTGGGGTGGACAAGCCAGGACCCTGGCGCCAAGGTTCACCGCCGACAACACGTTGGTGCTCACCTCGGCTCATCCGTCTCCCCTGTCGGCCCGGCGCGGATTCTTTGGCTCCCAACCGTTTTCCAAAACCAATAAATTTTTAACTGATCACGGGATCGAGCCCATCGACTGGGCGGCTAATACTTTGGAGCGGCCTGCCCAAAGTGAACTGTTTTAACCGCGAGCGCGCTCGCCTACCGTAACCCAGAGCGTCGACGTTCGTTGGACTTCAGACCGGAGGTTAGCGGGCGGGCCATCGAGTCCCCAAGCACCAGCCCGGTCGCCATGGCCATGATAATGACCGAGGCCTGTAGTAGTACCATCACCCCGCCAGACATCATGTCGACGTTGGTGCCAATTTCATACATTGCCCGGAAGATCATCAGCCCGGGGAGTAAGAAAATACTGGCGGGCACAGCAACGACCAGCTGAGGTGCTCCCAGGCTCAGCGCCACAATGCGAGCGCAGAACCCGACGACGACGGCTGCTGCTGCCGGAGCGATGCTGGGGCCGAACCCAAGGTCGACTGCGCCCGCATAGACGAGGTATCCCACGGCCGAGACCAGTCCGGTCGGTAGGATGAGTCGCAGGCGGGTTTGCCCAGCGGTGGACATCCCCATGGCGGCAAGCCCAACGATCAGGGTGATCAACCAATGTGGGTATTGTCGCGAGGGCAGCGCCGTGATATCGATTTCCGGTGCGCCCAGCATACTGACCACCACAATGCCGATGGTGATACCGGCTACCAGGCCCACATAGGTGAGGAATGCCGACACCATACGTCCGGCCGAGGTGACGGGGAAACCGTTAATGCCGTCCTGTAGGGCCGAGGCGATTCGCAGTGCCGGCAATAGTGTCAGCAGTGAGGCTGCGATCATCAAGGCCGGGTCGCGAAACACTTCGGTCCAATACAACCCAAAGGCGATCAATGTGGCCATTAAGCCGCCGGCCAGCGTGGCAAAGATGTCCGGGGCCCGCCAGCGTCCCATCAGGTACACGGTTGCGGTGATCAGGGAGGAGACACCCAGGGTTAGCAGTGCTGAAAACCAGGTCCCCCCGATGAAGATCACAAATGCAGAGGCCCACACACCGTTGGCCACAAAGGATAACCAGGTTGGAAAGGTTTTCTTGCGTTGGCGGATCGCTGCCAGTCGAGCATGCGCGTCATCACGTTCGACTTCTCCGGCAGCAATTTCGGTCACCAACTGATGTAGATCAGCTAGGCCCGCATAGTCGGAGTCCCAGGCCCGCACAACACGCTGATAGGTGGCGGGTGGTTCGCCAACCGGCGCGAAGTTGAGCGAAATGGACTGGTTGGTGATGTCGACTTCGGCATCGAATACACCGTAGGCCTGGGTCACCACGATGATCGAGGTTTCGACCTCCAGGGCGCCGGCACCAAATCGGAACATGGTTTCGCCCAACTTGAGCGCCAACAGCATCGTGTTGTGTGCATCTTTCGCCTCGGCAACCGCCTTATAG
This sequence comes from uncultured Enteractinococcus sp., assembly GCA_964482935.1. Lineage (GTDB taxonomy): Bacteria > Actinomycetota > Actinomycetes > Actinomycetales > Micrococcaceae > Yaniella. The sequence goes on along the minus strand of CAZAAP010000049.1, from coordinate 6,215 downwards.
CGTGCCCCGGTGAGTTGATAGGGCGAATCTTGGAGACGGTCGACCAGTCGCAATGCCTGGGTGGGCAGCGCTTCGGTATAGGGCGCGTATTCCTCGGTGAAGCTGGCTCGACCGCCGTCGTGATCGACCGTTTTGTCTTTTGTGCGATCCGTCAGTCCCTGGAAGGCTTGTCGCCACGTCGTGAGCGCCGGAAATTTGCGAGTATCCGGAGCCGATTTTTCCTGCACGTAGGCAGCTTCTTGATCGGGTTTCGGCAGGTCCCGGATTGGAGCGACGGTTTCGGTCTCCTCACCGGAGGCAAGCACCGACGTCGGCACCGGGTCCTCAGGTATCGTTTCGGGCTCGGCGACGTGCGGGGCCAGTTGACGAGCGTCCACGTCCGGGTTCGGTAGGGTTACCGCCGGACGGATCACGGGCATGATACTCACCTCGGCGGGTGGTTCGTTCGGGTTGTGGACGCTATCCACCGACTCTTGACCAGATTGTGGTTCTTCTACCTGCTTATCGGTTTCGAATGCACCGCGTTGTTCGTTGGCCACAGCCGCCCTCCCTCCAAGGAAAAGTCCCGGGATTTCTTCTTCCCGGGACGCATGTATCCTAGCCCGCTGCAGCTTGCGGAACCTAGGACTTCAAGTCGAAATACAGTATTAGAATCCCACACTTTTTGCAGTGCGCCAAACCGCAAAACGGCTACGAGAAGTCTAGGGTTTGACTAGTCCATATTGTCGAACGCGTAGTCAATTTCCGACCCCTGGAAACCGGCTTGGTGCAGATACTCACGTATCTCATCTTCGGTGCGATCATCGAAAATATCGCGGTAAGATTCCAGAGCCGCAACTGCTTGTTCGTTGAAGTCGATGTCGAGGTTATCCATGGCATATTGGACCTCGTCGTCAATGAACCCCGCACGGACGAGGTGCTGGCGAATCTCTTGCGCCGAGTAGCCACCGTAGTCGCTATCTCCCATACGCTGTCCGACGCCTAGAGCCTGCTTATCCCAATCAATGTTCAGGTTATTCAGGGCATACTCGATGGCCTGATTTTGATAACCGTCATAGCGCAGCACGTCCATGAGATCTGTTGGGCCGTAGTGCGAATATCCAGCGTCGATGCGTTCTTGGGCTTCGGCGAGAGCTTGTTCTTTGGTACCACCGTCTTCGAGAACGAACCGGCCGTCATCTGAACGTTGAACTCTTCTGGACTCCCCGTTGCCTGTCGAATCCTCAGGCAGCAGGGGCGCTGCAGGCGCGTCTGGTCCTTGCGGTTGGGCGACGTCGTTATCCAACTTCTCCCCGGTGGTTAAAGCAATTGCGATGGCGATCAATCCGATCATCACCACCGTAAGGATCGTGATAAACCACCACTGCTTATACACCGGCTTCTTTGGTGGTCTTCCACCTGGATACTGAGCCGACTGGTGCCAGGCGGCGGGATTATGCGGGTCGTAGTAGTGCTGGGCTGGGTCATAGTATGGACCAGATTGTCCCTGCCAGGGTTGTGATTGTCCCATGTAGTGCCCGGCGGGGCTCGTCCACGAGGGGCCCGAGGTATCTCCGGTGGAGTGATGAGGCTGTGTCATTGTCGTTCCTTACGTTTCAAGATCACGCTATCACCGCAGCCAATAGTCCGGGAGCATTCTGACATGCGGAGACCATTGTACGCATTCAGCCCGATGCGGGACTGCTGGGAACACCCGGCGGAAGGCCCGGGCGCCTGTTGAGAGCCACGTTATATCGCGGTAGACCAATTCGGTGTAAACAACAGCCAACCGTCAGATTTCAAATGGAATAAAAGGCTGAGAAGTCGCCCAAGACCCTGTCGGGTTGGCACAATTCTGCGCTACCGTTGTGACAGAAGGCTGCACCAAGCTCGTTCGGTCCTGTCGAGGGAGCACTCGGATGCGCCCACATAAATTCACATGAATGGGATCACTTATGGCAGTGGTATGGGACGGAAGAACTGACGAGGAAAAACTTCAAGAACTTCTACGACTCGGCGAACAGACCCAGCTTGAATTTAAAGTTGAACTTGATCTGCGCGATCGTAAACACGAACTGGATTTTGTCAAAGATGCCGTTGCGATGGCCAATCGTCCACCCGGCGGGTACATCCTGATCGGCATCACTGATGAAGGCACCCTGCCGACGACCCCCTGGCGGATCAAAAACCCCCAAATGTTTGACGGCGCGACGCTGCGCGACAAGATCGGCAAATACATTGAGGCCGATATCGAAGTCGTATCTCAGATTCATCGAGTCAACGGTAGCGACGTCGTCGTCATCGCGATCTTTTCGACCCGCTCGGGCCTGCCGGTGCCCATGATGCGGGTGGGCCAGTTCAGCAGTCCCAACGGCAAGGGACGGATGAAAACCAAAACCGTGTTCCGGCCCGGGGAGATATTTATTCGTGATGGCGCCGGCAACGTGCCGGTGCGCTATCGTGACTGGCCGTCTGTGCTGGCCAAACATGATCAGCAGATGAAAGAAGCCGCGACCAGCGATATCAACTCACTGATGTCGAAATTGGCTGAAGCCATGGGTGGCGGGGGCAAGGTGAATGTGCCTTTGGAACCGTTTTTAGCCGATGAGACAGTCTCGAGTGCCATCCGGGCAAATATTCGCCAGGGGAACCGAGCCGAGCTGAAAATTTTCTTACAGAACACCCGAGAAGAGATCGTCCTGGCTGACGACAAGATCAAGCCTCTCGTCAGGTTGGTGGGTGTCGGGTGCGAAGCGATGCTGGCCGATGACTATGATTTGGCGATCAAGACCATTGGAACCATGTACGATGCTTTTACTTCCATTGCGAAGTCACCCAGTGCAGTAGCGGCCACAATCGTGGCCGCTTATTTATTTGGTGCGGCCGCAGTCCGGCTAGGTTGTTGGGAACTGATTCCCGAGCTGGTCTTACGACCCTTCCAGCGCACTCCGGCTCACCCTCGCTACAGCTCATGGATCCGTTACGGTCAGATCGAAGCCTCGGCTCATAATCAATACCCGTTTACCTCTCGTCCCATTGATGCTACCGATGACGACGCCGACGACAATGGCGCGATGATCTCGGAAGGCTTGTCGTGGGCCCGGAGCTATCCGTTGGTTCGACCGGATGTGATGCATGACTTTGGGCTGCACACCAATAAAACCCGTAAAACGGATGCGTTGTTAAACTCGCTGTGCCAGTTCGATTTCTTATATGCGTGGTTGGTCAACGCGTCAGCGCGTGAGCACGGAGGTGGTGGCGCCTATGCGGCGTCGTCGGCATTCAAGCACTGGCGCACCTTACCGATCATCGAACGGACCATCACCAACGGTGAGATGCGGGCCAAACTCTTTCCTGCGGCTCGGGAGAAAGAGATCACCCAGGCGTTGCGCAGCACCTACAACCATGCTGAAAAGGTTTCCAACCGGGAGAAATATTTTACCGGTTGGCAGCCCCTACCGCCCTGGATCTCGGAGTTTATCGAACATATCCTACAGACCCCTTCCGGTGATCACTCCGTTCGTCACCGCTCCAACGTAGTGCCACTTGGCAACGCCCAAGCTACTTGACCTCTACCCTGGTTGAACTGCTCTTTTCGCAGACAAAGCCCCGCTGGGGTTTCAGCATGCGGGGCCTTGTGATGTAGGGGTCGGGACTAGATCGCGGCATCCATTCCCTTATTGCGCAGGATCTCGCGTTGGTTGGGATTGACCGATTCGCGAAACGGCATGTCGACAACCTCTGCGGCGACCGGACTGCCCGGCACATCGGCACACTTTTCAGGAAGGTGGACCCACAGTTCGGTCCCCAGTGCAGAATATTCGATTGGAACGTAACCCATCGCAATGTTCTGCCCGATTTCCGGTGAGTACCACGGGGAGGTCACATACCCGACAGGTTCACTATCCGAGCTAGTAGAAATAAGCCAGAAGTCCGGTGCGTAGTCATCGATCGGTGAGCCTCCCATGATCATGCCGACTAGTTGGTGAGTAAACGGGTGGCTTCCAGACTCGATTTGAGCTCGTGCCGCTTCGAGCGCCGACTTGCCGATATATTCGGCGGTCTTTTGGCGGGGTACCTGGTAGGCCAGATTGACTTGAAAGGGCAGGACTTCTTGGTCCATATCCTGTCCCCAGGACAGGATGCCTGCTGCAATGCGTCGGTGGTGGGCTGGGGCGATAACCGATAGCTGGTGCTTCTCGCCAGCCTCCAGGATGGCATTCCACAAGACTTCAGCATGCTGGGAGGCGTTATGGAGGTAGACCTCATATCCTTTCTCTCCCGAGAATCCCGTCTGCGAAATGATCACCTCACAGCCTGAGACGTCACTGGCCATCAGACCGTATGGTGGCAGGTCAGCGACCTGGCTTCCAAAGAGGTCCACCATCAGATCAACCGACTTGGGGCCTTGAATTTGGACTGGTGCGACGTCGATTTCTTGAATTTCCACATCGAATCGACCACCGACATTCACCCCCTGCAGCCATAGTTCAAGATCGGAATCTGAGATCGAGAACCAGAACTCGTCTTCTGCCACCCGCAATAGCACCGGATCGTTCAGAATGCCGCCGTTTTCATTACACAGAATGACATAGCGTGCTCGCATGACCGGGATCTTAGTGGCGTCACGCGTGATGACGAAGTTGACGAAAGCTTCGGCTTCAGGCCCCTTAACTTGAATCTGACGCTCAACAGCGACGTTCCATAAGGTGACGTGATGAACGAGCGCATCGTATTCAACCATCGCCCCACCGTCTTCGGGGCGAACGTAACCCCGCGGGTGATACATGCGGTTATAGATGGAGGCGCGCCAACAGCCCGCCTCCATCGACAGGTGCCAATAGGGTGACTTTCTGATCCTGGTATCGATAAGCATCTCCACCGGAGTGGGGCCAGACTGGCGTAAGTTGATCGGCACATTCCGATCCGATTGGTTGACGGAAGGGGTATTTGCGTTCATAGTGGTCCTCCCCAGGAGATAGGAGAGTGAGGTAGCGTGGGAACCCCACCCTCGCTGTTGCATAATGTGCTACACCATTCGCACTATGCAGCACTAATTACTATCCTACTGTGATGAAAGTCATGCGTAAAGAGGTGCGCGTGGGTTCGACGGCGTGCTCAGACGCGACGATTATTGAGCAGTCGGTGTGACCCGCGAGAACCCTAATCGCGCCTCAAAATCCTTAGCGGCGTGCTGAACATGCGTCAGGAATTCATCAAACCGATCCGACGGCATCCTAAAAGCCGGGGCGGTCACAGCCACGGCCGCGACCAAATGCGCGGTGGTATCCCAAACTGGAACCGCGATGGCATTGATACCCTCTTCCCACTCCCCGATGGCTGAGGCCCAACCGCGTTGCCGAATGATTTCGAGTTCTTTGGCAAGGTCTGAAAAGTCTTGCTGGGTTGCTTCAGTAAATTTTTCGAGGGGCTGCGAGCACAATTGGTGCCACACCTCTTTTGGGGCGTGCGCTAGGAGAAGTTTCCCCGTTGATGTTGCATGCAGCGGTACTCGCTGCCCAACATACTGCCCGGCAACACCCACCATTTGCTGGCCGGTACTCTGCGTGATGGTGACTGCATGGCCATGATCCAGGATGGCAATATTGGTCGTCTCCTGCGTGGCATCGGCTAGCGCATCGCAGACTGCTTGACCGTCACGGGCTAGGTCGAAACGAGTTGATACAGGATACGCCATACGAAGTATGCCTAGTCCCAACCGGTAGGCTCCGCGCTCTGCCACCTGTTCGACTACATCTCGAGTTTCCATGGTGGCTAGTAACCGTGATGCCGTTGATCGATGCACGCCGAGCTTACGAGCGATCTCGGAGGTGCTTAGTTCGGGTGCTTCGGTGAGGAACTGCAGGATTTGAATTGCGCGGTCTACCGACTGAATCGGGGCTATCGTTTGCTGGGGCTGTTGTTGATGTTCCATTGCGCCTCCTCACCTCTTCCGTTTGCGGCCATGCGTGCATTCTAGGCTATCCAAGACCCCTCGAGTAGGCGCGGACGGCTTGCCGCCTAGCCGACCATCGGTCCGGGCTCTATCAACATCTCGCCGAAATCAGGAGTTGACCAGGATGGCTCGCTGACCAGCACCCCCACGCCGGAGCACACAAAACCCCGGAACTTCAACTTGAAGTTCCGGGGTGATAGAGCCCCCTGCCGGATTCGAACCGGCGACCCCCTGTTTACAAGACAGGTGCTCTGGCCAGCTGAGCTAAGGAGGCGTGGCT
>CAZAAP010000048.1:0-13516 GCA_964482935.1 uncultured Enteractinococcus sp. | reverse complement strand
GAAGTTGTGGAATCAGAAGTTGAAGCCGCCGAGGCTATTCTGGTCGAAGAGATGTCAGCAGCCGCGACCCTCAAGGTCCCACTGGATGTCCAAGTTGGCAAAGGCTATTCGTGGCACGAGGCCGCGCATTAAGTCCACAATGCAACGTATGGTTCACTTTGAAGTCAGCCAGTTGTCAAAAAGTGAACCACGGTTTCGCGATTCATCAACAACAGCGCGGTTCTTACGTTGATTTTGACAGGATGAATACCGTACTATATTAAACGTTGCCTATTTTTCGGCAAAAATCGTTGTGACAAGGTCAACAGGCCGTGTCACGAAATTCAGTAAGTTTATCAACCATATTAATCCATATCGGAGTCCCTACTACATGACCACTACTAGCAACGCCCCGCAGGTCGCTGTCAACGACATCGGCTCGGCTGAAGAATTCATGGCCGCTGTCGATGAGACCATCAAATACTTTAACGATGGCGACCTGGTGGCTGGCACCGTCGTCAAAGTCGACCGAGACGAAGTACTGCTCGACATCGGCTATAAGACCGAAGGTGTCATTCCTTCACGTGAACTGTCAATCAAAAATGACGTCGATCCTGATGACGTCGTTGAGGTTGGCGATTCCGTTGAAGCTCTGGTTCTTACCAAAGAAGATAAAGAAGGTCGCCTGATCCTTTCCAAGAAACGTGCTCAGTACGAGCGCGCTTGGGGCGACATCGAAAAGATCAAGGAAGAAGACGGTGTTGTCACCGGTACCGTGATCGAAGTAGTCAAGGGTGGTCTGATCCTCGATATCGGGCTCCGTGGCTTCCTCCCGGCATCGCTGGTTGAAATGCGCCGCGTTCGCGACCTGGCCCCATACGTCGGCCAAGAGCTTGAAGCCAAGATCATCGAACTGGATAAGAACCGTAACAACGTTGTCCTGTCCCGTCGTGCATACTTGGAACAGACCCAGTCCGAAACCCGCTCGAACTTCCTGCAGGCACTGCAGAAGGGTCAAGTCCGTACCGGTGTGGTCTCCTCGATCGTCAACTTCGGTGCGTTCGTCGATCTCGGCGGCGTCGACGGTCTGGTCCACGTTTCGGAACTGTCCTGGAAGCACATCGACCACCCATCAGAGGTTGTCGAAGTTGGCCAGGAAGTCACCGTAGAGGTCCTCGACGTCGATATGGATCGCGAACGCGTTTCCCTGTCGCTCAAGGCTACGCAGGAAGATCCATGGCAGGTCTTCGCCCGCACCCACGCTCTGGGTCAGATCGTACCGGGCAAGGTCACCAAGCTTGTACCATTCGGTGCATTCGTTCGCGTCGAAGACGGCATCGAAGGCCTGGTTCACATTTCCGAACTTGCCAACCGCCACATCGACACCGCCGAACAGGTTGTCTCCGTCAACGAGATCCTCTACGTCAAGGTCATCGACATTGACCTCGAGCGTCGTCGCATCTCGCTGTCGCTCAAGCAAGCCAACGAAGGCGTCGACCCAGAAGGTACCGACTTCGACCCAGCCCTCTACGGTATGGCTGCCGACTACGACGAAGACGGCAACTACAAATACCCAGAAGGCTTCGATCCTGAATCCAACGAATGGATGGAAGGCTACGAAGAAGAACGCGCCGCTTGGGAACAGCAGTACGCCGATGCCCAGGCACGCTGGGAAGCACACAAGGAACAAGTGGGCCGTCACCTGAACGAAGCTGCAGAAGCCGCTTCCACCAGCCCAACCGACACCGGTGCAGCTTCGTACTCCTCCGAGGACGAAGAAACCCCAGTTGAAGACTCCGGCACCCTGGCTTCCGACGAAGCTCTTGCAGCACTGCGTGAAAAGCTGACCGGTAACTAACAACTCAGCCACCCAGTACGCAACTAGCCGCGGGCCGTTACTCATGACGAGTGACGGCCCGCGGCGCTTTTGCGTTCAACCTGAAAAAGCAGCCTCCCGCCGGTAAAAATAACCGCCTTCCGGTCACAGCACAATGCCCAGCCCGTGAAACTTCGCCACAAGACATATTGACCCACGCCCGTTGGCGATACTCAATAAGTAGCGCTACGCTTTAAGTAGCGAATCTTAGTCGACAGGCTAGGACGCAAAGAAGTTCACTGTACTCAATACGGCAGGAGGAGACGTTATGGCACCTGCAACACAACAACCGCACCAGACAGAACACCGAGCTGCCGCAGCACCGGTACGCCCTTGGACTGCCTGGCAGGACTGGGTCAACATCGCGCTGAGCACGTACCTCATACTCGCTCCGTTATGGACCGATAACGCCCCGGCCGGGTGGTTTGTCACTCTCGGGATCCTTGGGCTCGCCGCAGCTTTGTGGGCCTTAGCCACCTCGTCATCGAACGCATCGGAATGGACACAGATCGTCATTGGGGCGGTCGTCTTCCTGTCACCCTGGTTGGGGGGCTTCGCAACGGCGGCTGCTGCCGCGTGGACGGCATGGATTATTGGGCTTGGCCTGATGATCTTCGCTATCGCTGGGATGACGATGAACAGGACCGCCGAAGCACGCGCGATGCCAACCAGCTGATCGTCCTCAACGGTCAACACACCACGTAGTGAAAAGCGGTGCCCCTCACGGGGCACGGCTTTTCTGTGTTAACCACTAACTATTGTCGATGCTCTAAAATTGACACAATCCACGCCCACGACCCACCGAACCGGATTCCAGGCACATCATGACCAATATCCCCAAAGTTGACAGAAACACCCGTCGTCGGCAAGCAACAGATGAAAAAATTGCTGAGGCGGTCTTGCGAATCGCCATCGAACAGGCACCCCAGGCAGTAACGTTTAGTGAGGTCTCGAAAACTTCTGGTGTCGCAAAAACCACACTGTATCGTCGCTATCACGATCGCCGTGACATGTTGGCTGCAGCATTAGATCAATTCACCTGGATCCCCACTTACGTCGACGATGCGCCCCTCACCCAGGCCGGAATGGTCGCAACCCTACGGCAGGGCGTTGAATTCATCGAAAACCGTCTCGGCACTCGCGCCATCGGTCGCCTACTGTCGGGTGATGACGAGTTCCTCCAAGAACTCCGAGCGCGCGTGATGAGTCCACAGACCGAAGCCGTCCAGGCATATTTCCACCGGGGAGTAATTGCCGGCGTGCTCCGCCCCGACCTGGATTATTCGGTCCTGGTCGACGTCGTGATCGGTGGGATGATCTTCCGTCGCGCACGAGACGGAGGTATTGAGCAGCGTTGGTCGGACGAGGTTGGAGCCATCATCTGGCCGCTTATCGCCAAGGACACCAACAGCAACACCTCTTAACCCGCTCATCGCGGCGCACGGTGCGACTAGCGGTGAGCGCTATCACGAGCAGCGCGAATAAACGACGCCATGAGCTCGTAGTCTTTCTGCCCTCGCGAAATTTCGACCCCGGAGGACACATCGACGCCGTCTGGTCGATACTGCGCGACCACTTCCGCAACATTGTCGGGTGTCAGACCACCGGCCAGCACGAACCGGGCGGGCACGTCCTGCACCCAATCGGGAATAGGCCCAAACGTCCCGGTCCCGTGCGAGGCATCATAAAACCAGTAATCCAATCCCGCGGTGGATTCCGGGGGCGTGTCTGAAGCTAGCGCCAGCGATTCGACCTTCGCGGGTTCATAAAGCTGCACCGTGTCGACTAGATCAACGAGTGGTTCGACCTGGTCGAAGGTGAGCCCTACCGCAAACGTCGCGATCTTGCCGTCGGCGTGTGCGATCAGTTCCTTTGCGGTGTCGACCTCGACGAATCGGACGGATTGCGGCGCACGCATCAACCCCACGGCGTCATACCCCAGGTCGATGGCCCACTGCACCTGCTCCACTGTCGTGATGCCGCAGACTTTGACGAACAGTTCAGACATTTCGGTGGGCTTTCTCTGAGTGCGTGACAATAAAACGTTTATCTCGTGCCAGTTGCCACGTCGGACCGATGCGGTATTGCAGCTGAGGTCGGTAGGGTCTGGATGCGTTAAACACGGTCAACAGTACACCACCGGGTTTCAAGGCTCGAGCCGCTTCATCGAAAAGATAAAACGCGATGTCGCTAGAAAGTTTGGTGCCCACGTGGAACGGTGGATTCAATACCACGACATCAACTGACTCATCGGCCAGCTTGGCGAGACCGGATTGATGCAGGACCTCGACGTTGTGCATGTCATTGGCGGCCAGGGTCGACGTCGTCGATAACACGGCTGAGGCGGAATCGTCGGTGGCGATAAGGGTTTTCGCCTCGAAACTGCGGGCCAACGCGGCGATGACCGTGCCATTGCCGCAACCCAAGTCCACAACCGTGGCATCGGGTGTGAGCTGTTCTGGCGGCTGGGCAACGAGGGTTTCCAGCAGAAGCTGAGTGCCCGGGTCTAAGCGTGCGGCCCCAAAGGTGAGCCCGTGGGCTCGCAGGTGCAGGGTGTGACCGGCCACGGTGACCGTGTTGTTGCGTGGAAAGCGCGGAGGAGTGTCGCCGATGAGCGGTTTGGGCCGCTGAGCTCGCAAGGCTCTGGCCTTGTAGTAGCCACGGGATGCAGAGACGTCATCGAATACTCCTTCCAACACCGTATTCAAAGAAAAGCTCAGATGTCGCTGGAGCTGCCCGGCGAGCAGCAGCACTTCGGGTGCGGCCCAGCGCGCGACCTGCCACGATAATTCTTCGAGCGCTTCGAGAGGGCGGGCGAGCCGGTAGATGACGGTCGCGGCATCGGCGAACACCTCAGGCGTCGGGAAGGTCGTAACTGCGCCGGTCACGGCAGCCTGTTCGGCAGCTAGGGCAGCCGAATCCTGAACAAAGCGCGCCTCGAGTCCCTGGTCAGTGACCCAGGTGCTCAGGGCACCGGTCGCGTCATTGATGACCACTATCGGAGCGCTACGGCGCCATGGTTCGGCAGTCAACGTCTCGTCCAGGACGCGCAACAGCATCCGATCGACATTATCCGGGTCCGGGGTCACATCGTATGTCGTCATGAGGATATATCCTGCCACTGGGTGCCAACGGCCTCGGCGACCAGTTCGCCGGCGGTCATTGACGCCAAACGTGCATTGAACTGGGCCAGCGCGTCGTCGGTGTCATCGATTCCCACCGTAATAGTCGCCTGCTGACCAGCATAGTCGGTGCCAAGCACCGTGAAATTCGCCGATCGCAGGTCGTTTTCAACCCGGCCAACCTCCCCGTGAGGCGCCTGGACTTCAACGAGCACTAGCCGTTGGCGTGCTATCAGCGGTGTTTGCTCCAGTGCAGCGACCACCGTATCCGAGTATGCGCGCACCAGCCCGCCGGCGCCGAGCTTGACCCCACCAAAATAGCGCACCGCGATGGCACATACATCGGAGATATCCGCATATTCCACACCGTTGTGGACCGCGCGGTAGCTCGTCAAGGCTTGGAGCATCGGCATTCCAGCGGTCCCGGCGGGCTCCCCGTCGTCCGCTGAACGCTGGATGTCGCGATCGGGACCTAAAACAAACGCCGGCACCACGTGTGTCGCGTTGTGGTGTACTCCGCGGACCTGGTTGATCCAGGCGCGGGCCTCGTCTTCTGATTCGACACGACGCACCATACCGATAAACTCGGAACGGCGAACTTCTAGGGTCACCTCAACTGGTGCACGATGGGCCACCACGGTATAACGTCGAGTACGAGAATCGGCATATGACATGCCTCAAGTCTACCCAGGAGAATCATGCGTCACCTCGCCCTGACCGGCGGCATCGGATCCGGTAAGTCCACCGTTGCGCAGTTCTTTGCGGACCGCGGCGCCACCATCATCGACGCCGACGCCATTTCTCGTGCGCTCATGGAGCCTGGCCAGCAGGTGTTGGCCGACGTCGTGGCGACATTTGGCGAGCACCTGCTCGACGAGTCCGGTCGGTTGGATCGCCAAGCGCTGGCCAGTGTGGTGTTCACCGACGACGCCGCCCGCCAACAGCTCAACGCAATTGTCCACCCGGCGGTGCGTGCCGAAGCCAACCGCCAACGGAAAAAAGCCCTCGAGTCCAACCCCGCCCACGGCGTTATCATTGAAGACATTCCGTTGCTGGTCGAGACCGGAGACCCCGAGAAATTCGATGGCGTTATCGTCGTCTACACGGACATGGAGACTCGCTTCGAGCGGCTCGTGAATGCCCGCAGCATGGACGCCGGCGACGCGCGCTCCCGAATCGCAGCACAGGCAACCGACGAGGCGCGGAAAGCCGTGGCCGATTGGATTATTGATAATTCCGGCACCCTGGAAGCCACCGAAGCTCAGGTCGCGGCCGTGTGGGAAGAACTGACCGACTAACCATCATTCGAGTCCCTTAGCCAGCGGGAGAACGAGTAGTCACCCGACGGACGCCGGCGTAACATGTTGGGCATGAGTATGGCTCGAGAGATTAACCGCGTAGTCGCCCCGTTCAAGGTCGAAGCACCCTACGAACCGGCCGGCGATCAGCCACAGGCCATCGCCGAACTCGCCGAACGTGTGCAGGGCGGCGAAAAAGACGTCGTGCTCATGGGTGCCACGGGTACCGGTAAGTCTGCCACGGCTGCCTGGCTCGTTGAACGGTTACAACGTCCTACGCTGGTGCTGGTGCAGAACAAGACGCTGGCTGCCCAGTTGGCCAACGAATTCCGCGAACTGCTGCCTCATAACGCCGTGGAATACTTTGTGTCGTACTACGACTATTACCAACCTGAGGCATACGTTCCACAAACCGATACGTTTATCGAAAAAGACTCTTCAATTAACGAAGAAGTCGAACGTCTGCGACACTCGGCCACCAACGCACTACTCACCCGACGAGATACGATCGTGGTTGCGACCGTCTCGTCAATTTTTGGTCTCGGAACACCCGAAGAGTACATCGCTCAGATGGTCACGATAAAAGTCGGGGATATGCTCGACCGCGATGATCTGCTGCGTCAATTCGTCAATATGCAGTACGTCCGCAATGATACCGACTTCCACCGTGGAACCTTTCGTGTGCGTGGCGACACCGTGGAGATCATCCCCATGTATGAGGAACTGGCGTTGCGCATCGAATTCTTTGGGGACGAAATCGATGCCATTCAAACCCTGCATCCGCTGACCGGTGATGTCCTTCGTGAGGAAGAAGAAATGTATATCTTCCCGGCATCCCACTATGTCGCCGGCGAGGATCGGATGACCCGAGCGATCCGTGACATTGAAGACGAACTGCGCGATCGGCTCCAAGAACTCGAGTCCCAAAATAAACTCTTGGAAGCACAGCGCTTGCGTATGCGAACCACCTACGATCTCGAGATGATGCAGCAAATGGGGTACTGCAACGGGATCGAAAACTATTCTCGCCATATTGACGGTCGTTCCCCCGGGTCCGCGCCACACACCCTAATCGATTACTTTCCCGATGATTTCCTATTGATTATCGACGAATCACACGTGACTGTCCCACAAATTGGCGGGATGTACGAAGGCGATGCGTCCCGTAAACGCACGCTGGTCGATCACGGATTCCGTCTTCCTTCTGCTCTCGACAACCGCCCGTTGAAATGGGATGAGTTTTTAGAGCGCATCGGTCAGACCGTCTACATGTCGGCAACCCCGGGTCCCTACGAGCTCAACCAAGCCGATGGCGTTGTTGAACAGATCATTCGTCCCACCGGGCTGGTGGATCCACAGATCCATGTCAAAAAGACACAGGGTCAAATCGATGATCTGATGCATGAGATCAACTTACGCGTAGATCGCAACGAACGCGTCCTAGTGACGACGTTGACCAAGCGGATGGCCGAAGACCTGACAGAGTACCTGGTCGAACACGGCGTGAAGGTACAATACCTGCACTCAGACGTTGATACGTTGCGCCGCGTAGAACTGATGACCGAGTTGCGCAAAGGGGTGTTCGACGTCCTGGTGGGTATTAACCTACTGCGTGAAGGTCTCGACCTCCCCGAAGTCTCGCTCGTATCAATCTTGGATGCGGACAAGGAAGGCTTCTTGCGTTCAAATCGTTCACTCATTCAGACGATCGGTCGTGCGGCACGTAACGTCTCCGGTGAAGTGCACATGTATGCCGATAAAATCACTGATTCAATGCGGTTTGCCATCGATGAAACGAACCGTCGCCGTGAGATTCAGGTCGCGCACAACAAGAAACACGGCATTGATCCTCAACCATTGCGCAAAAAGATTGCGGACATCACGGATCAATTGGCACGTGAAGATGCCGATACTCAGGACCTGATGTCCGGTATGGCGGGGATCAAAACTGGATTTGATTACGGGATGGGCAAACGCGGCTATACGGCTGCCATTACCGAAGAGCAACAACGAGCTGGAGTATCGGCGGAAAATAAACAGATTGCCAAACTTGCGGCAGTCCCCGCGAAAGACCTTTCCGATCTGATCCAGCAGATGTCGGATCAGATGCACCAAGCCGCAGTTGACCTGAACTTTGAGTTAGCTGCCAGGTTGCGTGACGAGGTCGCGGAGCTCAAAAAGGAGCTGCGTGATATGCAGCGAGAAGGTCACGCGTAGTTCACAGGATTTTCTGAGCAACGCTGTCGGTTTAAACCTTTTCTCCCCAGCTTTTCCTGATATAGTCTGTGCAGAACAAGGGAGTATCCCAGAAGTTCCGTACACGTCAACACGTTGAACATAGTTGTTCGGCCGGGTGCGGGCCCCGTTTCTACGTCGGGGGAGAGACTTGTGGAATTGAAGATACCTAAAAACTAGGAAGGACTCCCTTTCATGGAGATTACTGGGTTTACTTGGGCTGCCACCATCGCAGTGATCATCGGTCTGGTCCTCTTTGACTACATTTTCCACGTGCGGAAAGCACACACCCCGACGCTCAAAGAAGCCGCCATCTGGTCCTCGATTTACGTCGGGCTCGCGCTGGCGTTTGGATTAGTATTCTTCGCTTATGGGGACACGAATCACGCGATCGAATACTACGCGGGATTCATCACGGAAAAGGCGTTGTCGGTTGATAACCTCTTCGTCTTTATGATCATCATGACCAGCTTCAGCGTGCCACGCCAGTTCCAACAAAAGGTGTTGCTGTTCGGTATTACGTTCGCGCTTATTAGCCGTACGATCTTTATTTTGGCGGGGGCAGCCATTCTCGAATGGTGGTCGGATGCCTTCTACATCTTCGGTATCTTCCTGCTGTTGTTGGCTGGTCAACAGTTGAAGTCGGAGTTCTCTTCGGCTGATGAGGCTGGCTCCGAGGCTGATAACGCTCTGGTTCGTTTTGCGCGGAAGGTGCTGCCGGTATCGGAGCACTACGACGGCGATAAACTCCGGACCCGGGTCAATGGCAAGAAACTGTTTACGCCGATGCTGCTCGTTATGGTTGCCATCGGCGTCACGGACATCATTTTCGCTCTCGACTCGATCCCGGCGATTTTTGGTCTGACCCAGGAACCGTACATTGTCTTCACTGCCAACGCTTTCGCCCTGCTGGGTCTACGTCAGTTGTACTTCCTTATCGACGGCTTGCTGGACCGTTTGGTCTACCTCGGCTACGGACTGGCCGCTATTCTCGGTTTCATTGGTGTCAAGCTGATGCTGCACGCACTGCATCAGAACAATCTGCCTTTCATCAACGACGGCGAAGATGTGCCAGTGGTAGAAATCAGCACCGGGTTCTCCCTGCTGGTGATCATCGGCATCCTCATCATAACGGTGGCTTTCTCGTTGCTCAGCCCGAAGGGCAAGGCTCTGCGTGCTTTGCAAAATGCCGAGAAATTTGCACACCGGTACACTCAGCTCCCGGAGGATGCTCCAACGGAAGTACGCCGAGAAGCCGCAGAAAAAATGGATTATTGGACCCACCGAGCTCAAGAGACCGAACACCGGTATCTTGAAGAACTCATTGAACATAAGGACCGGTGGTCGGCCATTATCCGCGTCGCTCACGAAACACGACTAGAAGATGCCAACCGACGGGGCATCCCGGCTCTGATGTCTCAGCGCATTGTCACGACCCAGGGACCGGTGCTGGCGCCTGATACAAACGGTAAAGACAACGACGAGTCAGAATCTCGCGACTAAGCGATAATCACTGAATTGCTCGCCAGGACGCTTCGTGCTGGCGAGCAATTTCTTTTGCTACAACGATGGCTCTGGGAGTCGGGCTACCCATCCCAATAGGTATTGCGAACCGGGGTCTGTGTGGGATCCAACCATGGTGCGGGGATCCAGTAGAGTATCCCGTTATGGTTCCACGTGGGGGTCCAGACGCCCTGGTGGACGTGGGTATGACAAGCATTGCATAGCAGAATCAGGTTGGTGGTATTAGTTCCACCATCGTGCAACCAATAAATACCGTGGTGCCCTTCGGTCCAGACAGGTGGGACCCGACACCCAGGCCCGCGGCACCCACCCAGCATGGCCGCCGCGAGGATTTGGTCGTCACTAAATAAGCGCTTGCCTTTGCCTAAAAAGAGTGGCACTCCGGCTTGGTTGAAAATAGCAGGAATAACTTTGGCATCACACAGATCCTGAAGGACGGCGGCCGGAGAAATACTACCGGTCTGAAATCTATGCGAGACATACGGGTGTCCTCGACTGTCGGGTGGTTTCTGTGAAGCTGTTGTCTTGGTCTTCCCAGTATCTGGCGGATCAGAGGGCGGATGCCAGACTCGACTTAGTAATGGATCGGCACCTAGGATGGGTGCCGGATCGCTCGTGCCTGGAGGTACATGTTCGTTGACAATGGCCTGCAACGGATCCATATGCATCGGCGGTCCTTGATCATAGCCTGCCAGTCCCGGTGCACGTATGTATTGCTCGTCTAGGCGATATCGATCTGGCAGGCGATCTTGCTGCATGCGCAGCAAGGTTTCGTAGTCCATGACTGTCCATAAAATAGCCGGCGCCCTCTTATATTCAGCCATACCTTCTGCACCCGGGGATCGTTTGCCTTGAGCTTTTAACATGGTCATAAAAACGTCATGCGCCTTCTGATCGCGGGTTCGCGGATCGAGCTTACGGGCTTGATCACGGGAGAGCTTGGTTCCATCTTGGGTTTCTATGAACGTTTCCGAGTCATGGACTGCCTCGTCCATATGGTGATGAAATTGACGTAACCGCTCTTCAGCCACCTGATCATCGTCGTCTGCCTCGGCGAATTGACTATCTTCCTTGGACCCACGACCTTGAGTGTCGGTAGGCTTTTCAGTATTTAAATCTTCGGCACTGCCAGGTGATCCCGTGGTAGGCGCAGTGCTATCGGTCTCGTGGTTGTCCCGACGAAATTTGTCCTGATTGGCCTTAAAGTTTAAACCAGCCAGAATCAGCGCCTCAATAAGTTCGAGGTTGACCACATCAGTCACGATATTAATATGCAGCTTGTTGTTGACGATACGCACTTTGAGCGAATTCTTGAGCTTGGTCAGTCGCTGTTCGGGCGGAGGTCCATCGGGGTCGACGATGTGCGCAATCTGGATGAGCCATTTTGCAGCTTGATTGGCTAATTCTTGCGGGCGCATATTTCTGGCTGCATCAAGAAATACCGGTTCCATGGTTTGCAAGATTTCGGTGGCATTGTCTTTACTCAAGCCCACGGCATGGTAGAAATCGTAGAACTGGTCGGCAACTTGACCCATGCGGTCCATATTTTCCGAGGGGATCTCGCCGGCTGCATAGGCCGCCGCCATCCTGGGCATCAAGGGGGCTTTCCCGAGCCGATCGATGGTCGCCAGTTCACCGGTAATGAGCGTGGCCCGGTTATAAAACTTCGTGAGTTGGCGAGTCTCGAGTTGGAATCGATCTGCTAACCATCGTTTCCCTGACTTATGCAGATTCACCCCGGCTGGGATGCCCAACATCGTGTCTCGATCCAAGGAATAGGCACGTTCGGCCACGGCCGTCAGTTCTGCAATGAGCGCGTCTTGGATTCGACGACTCTTGACCAGGTTATCGACGAAGCCAGGCAGGGTGTTGTAGAACGCCTCAGGTGGGATCGGGGTAGGTCCTGCGTGTTTGCCCTTCGAAGGATATGTGGCGCTGTTATCGGTCGGGTCGTGCGGCTGTTGCGTCCATACGGTGCCCCAGTCAGCACCGGTCGCATGCGTGTGGCGAGTAAACGTGTCATAAGCGTTCGGGGAGACGATTTTGGCGTGCTGTTTCTGTATGACTCGTAGCGCTAGGGCTTGGAGTGCACCGGGGGAAAGGGCCTCGAGCTGGGCATCGGATAATAATTCGTTGGTGTCGGGTACTCGCGTCACCATTGTGTTCCACCCCCTGCCTACGGTCGAATGTTTCCGCGTTCCTCCCACAATAGGCATTTCAGGTTGCTGGCAGCACGAGGCCAGGGGAGTTAGTGGAAAACCCTCAACTGTAAACGCAGCTGTGGATAACGCTCCGAGGTGTCGTCAGCACAGGTATAGCATGCCGCACCGCCTCGCGGGTTAGGTCGGTTGGATCATATCGTGTAGCTGAGTGAAGATCTCGCCGCCGGCTTCACTGAGACCGTCGTGATGCCAACGATCCGATTCCCAGACGTGGAGATTGGCAACACGCGACGCCGCAGCAATCGACAGATCTCGGTCCACGTATACATCATCTGAATATACGAGTGCTGCCACAGGAACAGTGTTAGCCGCCAGTTGGTCAAGGTCATAGAGCGGACCCCACTTACGGTATTCGGCGATCAACTGGGTCACACGCGCCACAGATTGTAATGCCGGGTCGAGTTGTGGGTACCAGTCGAAGCACATCTCACCGGTCAGCAGGGGAGTGTCGGCCTTTTTGGGATTGAAATCCGGGAACTGTGCCAGTACGCGTTGGGCTGCCCAAGCGGTGGGTTGGGCACCGGGTTGGGCATAAATGGCCTCGTGCAAGATGAGATACAGCGGATTCGTCGCACGAGAGACCTGCTGATAGACGGCGGCCAAAAAGGTGTCCGATAGAATATCGGTCCCGGGCACGAAGGCCTCTTCTAATATATAGTGCAGCGCATCGATTCGAGTGTTGCCGCCCAGATACATGCCCAAAGCTTGGACACGGCCAACAGTGAGCGGAGAACCATCGGGCAGGACGACGTCGCCGCGGCGCACCCGCCGATAAATATGCGTTAGGGTTTCGAGATCTTTTGGGAATCGGCGGAAATATTCCCGATTGCGTGCGCGCATGCGGCGGTAAGTTGCCTCGTAGACCTGATCGGCCGGGCCCGTCAGCGGTGGGACGCCGCCGGTGATCATCGAGCCGGCTAAACCCTCAGGAGCAAACGACAGATAGGTTAGGGTGCAAAACCCGCCGAAAGACTGGCCCAACGTGACCCACGGGTCAGAGCTCAGTGCGTGGCGAATGGCTTCGGCATCGGCCACGATATTTGGGGCCCGGAAATTGGTCAGATAGTGGGCCTGGGCAACCGGCGCGCCGCGCTGTGCAAGCGTCGTTCTATTGATGGGTGTGGACAGGCCGGTGCCGCGCTGATCGAGCATCAGCACTCTATAGTGTTGCAACGCTTCGGCCAACCATCCGCTGGCGCGGGCCGGTCGCGAACCTTTCCCGCCCGGTCCGCCCTGCAGATACAACAACCACGGCTTGTC
>CAZAAP010000047.1:0-13890 GCA_964482935.1 uncultured Enteractinococcus sp. | reverse complement strand
TGCTCTTTGATTTGACCATGTTCTATTGTTATCAGGCATCGTCGGCGCTGTCATCGACGCAACCCTGCTTTGTCTAGCTGTTGAACTACTTATCACGTTCTTTGAACGTGCCATCGCAGGAACTTTTTCGCACTGCGTCAGAACTGATATATGGCTGACGGGCTGCCAATGTCATTCTGGTGCGTGGTGGTCCGAGAAAGATTCAGACAAGGACGTGATCACAGTTCGCTGTCTTGTTCGTTATCTAGCTCAAGCGTAAAATTCTGTCCATGTAGAAATCCGGATTTTAACGACTCATCGTCCGACCTACTGGACTCTTTGAGAAACCAGTCCTGAACGTCATATGGATATCGCAAGAGAGTCGCCACCGCCACGACTTGACAATATTTCTCAAGACCCGGGGCTGGGCCACCACGAAAGTGTGAATATGACTAGCCCAGAGACAGACAGCCAACTCATGGCCGTCGAGACTCAGAATCTCACTCAACGCTTTGGCACCCAAGCCGCTGTAGATAACGTGAACCTGACCATCCCCACGGGCGGGGTGCATGCAGTGCTGGGTCCCAACGGTGCTGGAAAAACGACCGTCATCCGCATACTCGCAACGCTCTTAAGACCCACCAGCGGTCATGCGACAGTTCTGGGCTTCGACGTTGCAACCCAAGCCGCCCAAGTCCGGCAGCGGATTGCACTGACCGGCCAATTCGCCTCCCTTGATGAGGATCTAACGGGCCTGGAGAATCTCGCGCTCCTTGCCCGGCTTCGTGGCTACCGAGGACGCACGGCAAAAACCCGCGCCGAGTCGTTGCTGGCAGCCTTCGGGTTGAGTGACGCGGCGAGTCGTCAGGTTCGGAAATATTCAGGGGGTATGCGACGTCGGTTAGACATCGCGGCATCCCTGCTCGTTCGACCAGACTTGCTGTTTTTGGATGAACCGACGACCGGCCTGGATCCTCGCAGCAGAAACGATGTCTGGGATGCTGTTCGCACACTGGTCTCGGCTGGCACCACCGTGCTACTGACGACTCAATATCTCGACGAGGCCGATCAGCTTGCCGATCGGGTGACCGTCCTGGATTCAGGGCGCATTGTGGCAGAAGGTACCCCTGGAGAACTGAAAGCCATCGTGGGTTCCGGGCTATTGACCATCCGTGTGGCAAACCCACCAGATGGGCGTGCTGCGCTAGCTCTGCTCGATACCCTCTTCGAAGCGCCAACACTCCTTAGCAACGATGAATTGACCCTGCGGACGCGCCTGACCGACCTCACAAAGGCCGCACCGACCATTGCAGAACTTCAACAGCAAGGCATCCAGGTCACAGAGTTTGCGTTAGGCCAGCCCAGTCTCAACGAAGTCTTCTTGGCGTTGACCACTCCGCGATCCAAAACCCAGGAGCAATCCGATGACCGTTGAGAACGGCCAAGACGAAAAACTTGCTGTCCGGCTGGACGATGCGTTAAAAACTTCTGACTCGGTACGCCTCATCGGGCCGGGACTTGCCGTCCTGACATTTGCTCGGCGATCCTTGTTGAAGATTCGACATGTGCCTGAACAACTGCTGGACGCAGTGCTCTATCCAGTGTTGTTCGTGCTGATGTTCACCTACGTCTTCGGTGGGGCCATCAGCGGTACCCCGGAAGAATACCTGCAATTTGCGCTACCCGGTATTCTGACCCAAACGGTCCTCTTCTTGACGATGTACACCGCTATGACGATCAACACCGACATCGAAAAGGGGGTCTTTGATCGGTATCGCACCCAGCCGGTGTGGCGACCTGCCCACCTCGTGGGAGCTTTGCTGGCGGACACTCTGCGGTATGGGATTGCCACCGCCCTTACCTTGATTGTGGGTTTTCTGCTTGGCTATCGTGCACCAGGTGGCGTGCCCAGCATCCTTGCCGCCATCGCGCTGTTGTTTTTGTTCAGCTTTGCTCTGAGCTGGATGTGGCTGGTTGTTGGCCTTAAAGTGCGCACTCCCAGCGCAGTCCAAGGCGTCTCCGTGCTCATTTTATTCCCGCTGACCTTCGTCAGCTCGGTCTATGCCCCGGTAGAAACCATGCCCGACTGGCTCCAGACGTTCGTGAGGGCCAATCCGGTGACCCAACTCGTTGAGACCCTCCGCGACTTGATGAACGGTGTGGCCACCCTCCAAAGTGTCCTGGTTGTAGTCGGGGTGTCAGTACTCATCACCATGATCTTTGCTCCCATCACCCTGCGAATTTATAACCGCATCTCCTAAGCGCCCTGCGCATACCCGCGCTCGTCATACCAATCTTGCATGCGTTACTGGCTGCTATGTTGCATAGGGCACTGAAGACAGTGCGCCCCAAACAGAACGTGAGATAGGAACTCAGGATGATGAAGCCAGCAACCAACGAGCCCGCGACGCAGCCACCTCCTGCCGGGCGCTCGAGTGAGGACCGCTCAGCCCGCATAGCGGTTACGGTTTTTCCCGTCATCATAATTGCCGCATTCCTCATCGGGTTTCTCTTCCCGAACCAGACGGTACCGTTGGCTCAATACACCAGTGTGGCCTTGGGCATCATTATGTTTGCCATGGGTATCACCCTGACTATCCCGGATTTCGCGCTCGTCCTAAAACGACCCCTACCGATTCTTTTGGGCGTCATTGCTCAGTACGTGATTATGCCCGCCATTGCCGTGGCTTTAGTCTTTGTTTTCCAGCTGCCACCAGAGTTAGCAGTCGGGGTGATCCTGGTGGGCTGTGCGCCGGGTGGTACCTCCTCAAACGTGATTACGTACCTTGCCAAAGGTGATGTCGCGCTGTCAGTAACGATGACTTCAGTCTCCACACTGCTGGCGCCGATCTTCACACCGCTGCTGACCCTGTGGTTGGCCGGAACGCTGCTGCCGGTGGATGCCGGAGCGATGGCTATGTCGATCGTTCAGATGGTGCTCATTCCAATCGTTGCCGGACTGGTGGTTCGCTGGTTGCTGCGTGCCTGGGTCGACAAAGTCCTGCCGCTGCTGCCATGGGTCAGTGTGCTGGGGATCTCGTATGTGGTTATTGCGGTGGTTTCTGGTTCCGCCGACCGCATCGTCGAAGCCGGCCTGCTGGTTTTGGCCGTCGTCGTTCTGCACAACGGCCTGGGATACCTAGTGGGGTACTTCGCAGCACGCGTGGTCAAGTACCCAGAAGCCGTCGCCCGCACGACCTCGGTGGAAGTTGGAATGCAAAACTCGGGTCTTGCCGCCACCTTGGCTGCTGCACACTTTAACCCTGTTGCTGCCTTACCTGCAGCAGTGTTCAGTGTGTGGCACAACATCTCAGGGGGTTTGCTGGCCCTGTTCTTCCGTTACCGCTCCACCCGCCAAGAACGGCGTGAACTCGTCCTCCAGGACACTCATGCTGGGTAGATGAATCCACCACTCGTCAGTGCCGTGGTGTGCTGAATGTGAGGCGGAGGGGGCAGGTGAATTCTCGACAAGGGTCGGGGTTCAGCTGCCCTTTCTATTTTCAGTGTTACGTATCAGCTGGCTTCTTCACTGGGAGTTTATGCCAGTCAACCGCCACGAGGGTTGCCAGCCCGGCGCCGACGAGCAAGAGGAAACCAAGAAGTAGAGCGCCAAGCTCGAGCCAGGAGAGCGTCAGCCCACCACGACCGGAATAGGCTTGTATGGCGCTGACGAGCACCGCCAAAATGTACCCGAGACTAGCTGCGGCCACCATGGACAACCGTCGGACTGTACTCCAGCTGGTCAATAGCCCCAGCAGGGCGATGATCGGTAACACTTGAATTGCATGCATCGCGATGCCGTGTGGATATTTCAAAATGCCGGCCTCGCCCAGCACCACACCGTGTGGCCCAAATACTGCAGCCTCATCGCCCATGGCCGCTGGCGGTGCACCAGCCGAAATGATGAGCGCACCTAGCACCTGACCTGCGATGAGGAGCACCATGCCAACCCGAATCGCCCAGGCGAGACTCGATGGGACAGGACGCATCGCAGTAAAGGACAGGATGGTCAAAATGAGGAGCACAACAGCAACAACCGTGACGATAATGCCCATGGCATTAAAGACGTTCGCGTCGAAGGATGTAGCGAAATTGAAGTGGGATGGTACGCCGCGCCAGGTCTGCATCGTAATGAGTGCCGTTTCTGCCACGCTAACAACCCCTAGAGATCCCAGCAACACCCATGACGATGTTCTACCGAGTCGCAGAGCAGAAGCGACCCAGGCGATAGTGGCTGCGGTGATGCCAAACGACAATCCGAACAGAAGCGGTTTGCGCCAAGACAGTGGCCCGTCAAATGAGCCGCCGGTGACCAACAGAACTATGCCGTGGAAGATGCCCGAAGCAATAAGTAATAGCCCGCACGCCAGTAAGAAACGCTGCGGCGCCTCAAGGCCGCCAGGTGGCTGCGGGGGAGGGGCTGGCCTCCCAGCTTTTGATGTGGCCGAGAGCTTGTGTGCCATACCTCCAAGGATACTCTTCAGGCCACACAATAGCTTCCA
The DNA here is from genome assembly GCA_964482935.1 of uncultured Enteractinococcus sp. GTDB lineage: Bacteria > Actinomycetota > Actinomycetes > Actinomycetales > Micrococcaceae > Yaniella. Next base: position 9,409 of record CAZAAP010000047.1, on the reverse strand, counting down.
TTCTACGGATTCGGCAGGGGTTCAGAAGTTCTCGGCGCGACGCACATCGTGGGCGGCTGCAAGCCCAAGATCAGGGTGTTTGATCTTGGTAGTACTTTAGTTGTGCCGGATAGTAGTCGTCGAAGCTGCGTTGCGGTGCACCGGTAATGGAACTGGTCAGCAGATCGAGATAATACTCCCAACCCGGACCAATCTCACCGACAATTGACGGGTCGATCCCATGCATCGTGAATAATAGCTCGGTTTGTTCGTCAGCGCCGCTGAGCTCCAGGGAGAGATCCCAAGCCCCGCCTGCTTCGGCATCATAGGTTAAGACCCTTAGCCGGCTGGGCGCATTGCATTCGGTAATCCGGAAGTCTGCCCAGGGTGCATCCTCTTCGAACCCCAGCTGTAGCTTGGCCGTTTCGCCCACACTACCGTGACCTTCCCACCGCCCAATCCAGCGGGCGGTACGTTCGGGCTCGGTGATGCTCTGCCACACTTCGCGAATCGACGCCGGCAGGGTGCGGGTGAGGACAAGATCGTGGCCTTGCGTGGTTTGGACAAGCTGACCAGTGGGGGCAGGTGTAACCATGGTGATGCTCTCATAGTCGATGGGGTGTGATGACCCTCGTTCTAGAACACATTGTAGTCCTGATCCCGGCTGACGGCAGTAAACTGGGCAACTCCGGGGTAGACTGTCAGCTGCTGTGAAAGGGATCAACCGATGCAAAGACCACCAGCCCCCGGGCCTGACGAGAACTCAGCGGGACCTCGTGCACGAGTGAACCGGGTTGCCCGCACAATTTTGGGCTTCTTTGCTGCCCCCCGCGTTGACATGCGCGAGGATTACCAAAAGGTGCGCAGATTTCAACGTCACATCGCCGTTCCTCGGGGAGCACCCAACCGCGCACTTGACTACGAAGTTCCCTCAGACGACGGCACCTATCACATCCCGGTTCGGGTGTTCCATCCCAAAGAACAAACCCGGGACGAGGTGTTAGTATTTTTTCACGGCGGTGGCTGGGTCATTGGGGATGTCGAAAGCTACACTCCAACGTGTGTGAATATGGCTGACCTCACCGGCGCGGTGGTGGTGTCTGTGGATTATCGTCTGGCACCGGAATACCCATTTCCTGCAGGCCTAGAGGACTGTTATCAGATCATTCGGCGGCTGCTTGATGACCCCACACCGGTCGGTATCGAGAATGCAGATAACATCGTCCTCATTGGTGACTCAGCCGGAGCAAACTTGGCCGCAGTCGTATCACTGCTATTGCGCAACGAGCATCCTCGCGGCGTCACCCGCCAGATTCTGCTATACCCGGTGACGCACTGGGACCACAATCCCGAAACGTCACCATTTGACTCAGTCCGTGAGCACGGCAATGACCTGCGGCTAACAAACGCCGAAGTCCAAGCCTATTTCGAGCTATATGTGCCAGATGCCCACATTCGAAAGCACTGGAAAGTCGTACCGCTGATGGCACAGGACCTCACCAACCAGCCACGCACGCTGATCATCACCGCTGAGCTGGACCTCCTGCGCGATGAAGGCGAAGCCTACGGTCGGGCGCTGCTTGATGCAGGCAATAGTGTGCACATCCATCGGGTCGATGCCGCCCTGCACGGCTTCATCGTCTTGCCGCGACTGTCGCGAACAGTCCGGGAGGCCTACGAGGTGATCAACGCCTTCCTGGATGCCGACCGACACACGCACCCGGAGGCCTCGGCATGACACGACGGAAATGGGTTCGGTTAGATAACGCATCGAATATCTTCCTGGCGGCACGCAGCGAAACCGACACCAAAGTCTTCCGCCTCAGTGCCGAAATGGATCACGACGTCGACCCCGAACTGTTGCAAGCCGCACTCGATGTCACCTATGACCGCTATACGCTGTATCACGCCGTCCTACGCCGTGCGATCTTCTGGTACTACCTCCAAGACAGCGACCTGCGACCCACCGTCACACCAGACGACCAACCAACGTGTGCACCAATCTATGATGCCGATCGAACCGGACTGCTGTTTCGGGTGATGTACCATCGCGAACGCATCGTTTTAGAGATCTTTCACGCGCTGTCCGACGGCACCGGTGCCCTGTGGTTTTTGACCGACTTGGTCACCGAATACATCCGACTGCGCTACCCACAGCGATACGAATTCGAAGACACTTCCACAGCCCAACTGCTTGCCCAACCGGGGACAGCAAATGAAAACATCGCGGCCCGAGACCTCGCCGTCGATAGCTTTGCGCAGTACTTCCGACGTCGTGCCACCAGCGCTCAGGATCAAGACGAAGTCGAGGTCGACCCCAGCATCACCGCAAATAAAAAGGTCTACCAAGTCCCCGGCACCCGCACACCCGATTATCGGACTCGCGCCGTGGAACTCACCGCCCCGGCCAATGACGTGCTGACCTTAGCGAAATCCGAAGGGGCATCGCTGACCATGTACCTGACCGCCCTGTTTTTTGAGGCTCTTCGTCGGTCATCCGATGACCCTGATGCCCCGCGTACGATGGCGGCATCAATCCCGGTGAATCTGCGACAGTTCTTTCCCTCGGTGTCACCCCGAAACTTTTTCGCGACCGTGCGCGTCGATCACACCTACGGTGACGGACCCGATGATATTGGCGCTGTAGGCCGACAACTAGAACAACAGTTCCGGCCGAAAACAGCACCCGAAGCGCTCAGCAAGAAACTGCGCCGGCTAACGCGCGTGGAGCGCTCGCCGCTATTACGCATCGTGCCACGCCCACTCAAAGACGGCATCCTGCGAGGCCTCAACTGGGTCAACAACCGGGGGCTTACGGTGTCGGTGTCTAACCTCGGGCGAGTCACCCTCCCGGATGCCATCGAATCTCACGTCGGACGCATGGCCTTCCATGTCTCAGCTGTCCGACCGCAAATGTGCGTGATGTCCCACGCCGGACTGCTCACGATCAGTTTCACCTCACCGTTCATCGAGACCGACCACATCAAAGAATTCGCTCGTTACCTCACTGATCAGGGGGTCGCCGTCACGGTCGCGGCGGCACAGGTCACCGAAACTGAATTAGCCGAGGAAGGTGAATCATGAAACGCTGCACCGAATGTTCCGTCGAAATTGCTGGCACCTGGGAACACTGCCCGTTATGTGGTGAGCCGACCAAAGGCCACGCGGCGCCAAGCCCCTTCCCAGCTGTTCCCCTGAACTTCTCACGGCGTCGTGTCTTTCGCATGCTCTTTTTCGGTTCGTTGATCCTGATCCTTGGATCATTTGCCGTCCAACTCTTCCTGGGCCGTGGCCCAGCAGAATTTGGTGCCGGACGCTCCGTATGGCTCGGCGTGGTCACCATGTGGCTGGTGGCCGTCATGGCGGTGCGCAAACGCCGAAATGTTGCCAAGAGCATCGTCTACCTGGTGCTACTTGTGGGTCTGTTGAGCCTCTACTGGGATTATTTGACCGGGTGGAACGGGTGGTCGTTGAATTATGCAATACCGATCGTGTGTGGCTCCTCGATCATCGCCCTGCTGATCAGCGTGTGGACCATGCGCATGGAAGTCGGCGACTACATCATCTATAGCGGTATTACCGTCCTGTTAGGGCTTGCCCCGATCGGTTTTCTCGTCTTCGGCTGGGTGACCCCCACGCTGCCGTCGGCAATCTGCGGCGCTATCAGCGTATTGGCTCTTGTCGTCTTACAGGTCTATCGGGGTGCCGAGGTCCGGCATGAATTAGCCAAGCGTCTCCACGTATAACGCGCAAACCAGTAGAATCTGAGAAAGCACCGCACCGCCAGCGCAGCACTGGTACCCGTGGGACCAATTCACCAGGAGGTGCACATTATGGGCACACTCAGTTATGCAGTGACCATGTCACTGGACGGCTACATTGCCGATGCCGACGGCGACTTTCAATGGTTCACTCCGACCCCCGAAATCTTCGATGTGCACCTAGAACGTATCAGCGAGGTCTCCACGGAGATCTTGGGGCGCAAAACATATGAACTCATGCAGTTCTGGGATACCTATCCCGATGACCCAGCCGCTACCCCGGCTGAACGCGTATTTGGCCGACTCTGGCAACACATCGACAAGGTCGTGGCCTCATCGAGCCTCACCACAACAGATATGGCCGCCGATGACGACCAATTGGTGACTCAGCTCGAGATTCACGAAGTTCGACGCATCGCCGCTGAGGCCGAAGGGGTTATCGAAATCTTCGGACCGACCACAGCGGCCCCCGCAATCCGAGCAGGTCTCGTGGAGCGATTTGAATTCTTCATAGCCCCCGTGCTTCTCGGGGGCGGGCTGAAAGCGCTGCCCGACGGAGCGCGCATAGATGTGCACTTGAGGCAACATCGAATATTCGACGACGGGACTGTCTACCTGAAGTACGAGAAATCCTAAAGACTCCCCACCATTTCTAGGTATGTCGCTCAGTGTTCATCAACTCTGCCATAGCATCACGCTGTGTTGCTCATTGCGCTCAACGTCGAAGAAACCTTCGCTTCGATAAAGGTCGCGTGCGGGGTTTCCGGCGTCAACCGAGAGACTCAATCCGGATAAATCACGAAACCGGGTCTCATGCTGAAGGGCTCGAATGAGGGTGCGGCCGATACCCTGTAAACGATATTCGGCTTCGACCCATAGGCTCAGCTCGGGAATCGTCGTCTCAATGAAGCCCCACCCGGGACGGCTTGGGGGCAGAAACAGTGCCCAGCCGACACCGACTGGTATGTCATCGTAAATGGCTACGAACCCGAAGTCACCACGCCCAGGTAAGAATTCCGTGTAGTACACCATTTCTGGGGAAGCCAACACTTCGGAGGCCGTGACGCGCTGACTACGCCAGTTGAAATTGTCGACCGTAGCACGCAACAGCAGGTTGTCGTCATTGGGCCGCAAGGCTCGAATTGTTACTGTGACCATACTTCGATGCTAAACCTACAGGCCTAGAGTTGTCAGACCACTCCGCTGCCTCAAAGATGTGAGAAATACCCTCAGCATGTTTCGGCGCGATAGTGGGCGGTGACTGTGATGGATATATCGTGATACGAACAATTTACTACGACCTGATAGGGTTTCGTTCTCTCGTTGAGTGTTTCAGTCGGCACCAAGATTTGGGCCGCATCGGAGCACGCGTGAATACTGAGAGTGGTCTGGAGGACTATCGTGAAGCAACCCTTCCACAAAGCCCTACGGGAATTCGCATATGAGGACGGGGCCCTACGGGACCTTACGACGCTCGATTGTCGAGCAACCCCTGGATTTGTGAACAATAACAGCCAAACACGAGGTAAGAAATCCGGACAACAACGTCTACAACATGATGCCGAGCGGCTGGCAGAACTCCAAGAGCTGCTGTTCGCCAACGCTCAGGCAGCAGAACTTCATCAATCCGTGCTGCTTGTATTACAGGGCATGGATACCAGTGGAAAAGGGAGCACTGTCACCCATGTGGTGGGTTCCATGAATCCCCAGGGCGTGCGACAGGTTGGGTTCAAGAAACCGACTCCGGAAGAACTGCAACACGATTTCCTTTGGCGCATCCGGCGCGAGACCCCAAAGTACGGTGAAATCGGGGTCTTTGATCGATCACACTACGAAGACGTCTTAGTACATCGCGTGGACCAGCTCACTTCGCCATCCAAAATTGAGCGTCGGTACGGTTCAATTCGCCAGTTTGAGAAAGATCTTGCCAGCGAGGGGACTCACGTGGTGAAAGTGCTGCTGCACATCAGCAAGGACGAACAATACGAGCGGCTCTCCGCCAGGTTGGATAACCCGCAGAAGCACTGGAAATTTACCCCCGCTGACATAGATGCGCGCGAAAAATGGGATGCGTATATGGAAGCTCACCAGCTCGCGATTAAAGAGACCGATAATCCCGAAGCTCCCTGGTATGTCATCCCAGCCGACCGCAAGTGGTATGCGCGTCTCGCCGTACAACAGTTACTTATTGAAACGTTGGAATCTCTCGACCTGAGCTGGCCCACAGCAACCTTTGATATCGAAGAACAGCGTCAACGGCTGGAAGCTAGTCGCTAAGGAGTCAACGACCTGCCTCAGCGGCTATATTGACACTGCGCGGTCTGTATTGGCGGGGGACGCTGATAGACAAAGAACGTTTTCGCGGCCTCGATTGGTGCTCGCTCATCCTCGTGTTGTTCAACGTGGTCAGCTGCATGGCTGGCAAGCCGCCGCAGACTTAGTGAAGAGTCAGCGGCGGCTTCTTCGGTTCGAGAACTTTCCGGCTCTGTTACATGTGATTGGCTATGATAAGCGGTCATGGACACCACTCAGATCCCACTGCAAAATGACCTCGAGGCAGTGATCGCACCTCTACAAGGTCACACAGTGTTCGGTGGGATCGTCTTGGACCCAGCGCAACACGCATTGGCTGTAGAAATCAGCCAATTTCTCCAGGCTGCAGCTGCTCGCGGGAATACGACCGCACTCGATCACACCGGGTATTTTGTCTACGGACCACCTGGGCGGGGGAAGACCTGGCTTATGACGCAACTGTTTGATGCCGCAGCCTTCCCGCTGGAGACCAAACGTCAGGTTCACTTCCACGATTTTTTCCGCAGTCTTCAACAGCACTTCGGGGCCAAAACCAGCACCCGTGAAGCGATTGATGCTACTTTGCAGGAACTTCTTACCGGCACCCAGCTCTTTCTGTTCGATGAGCTGCACGTGCATGATCCGGGCAGTGCTGCGTTGCTCAACCGGCTGCTTGAAGCCATCGCCGCCCAGGGAATCCCCACGCTGATCACCTCGAACTACGAGCCCGAGGGGCTGCTGCCCGATCTTATGTTTCACCACGTGATCGAACCCGGAATACAGACCCTCCGCGACCACTTTGCGATTCGTACTCTGGATGGCGGAATGGACTATCGCGCCGAGTCTGCCGCTAGTGATTCCGGGTTTTCGTCAGGTCGGTGGCTCGTCGCAGCCCCGGGGCACCACCCCGAAGAGGCTTTGCGAACAGCTGGATTGCATCCTCCCTCTGCCGGAGAAGTCACCACGGTGCTGGAAAAACACCGTACTTTGCGGGCATTGGCTGTGCGCGGTAGCGAAATTTGGTTCGACTTTGCAGACCTGCTGCAGGCCAACTCCGTCACCAGCGACTTTATAGACCTGGTCGAAGACTATGACGCCTGGGTACTGACGGGTGTGCCGAAATTATCAGCAACGGATCCGGCTGCTCGCCAACGCTTCGTTACGCTCATCGATGTGTTGGTCACCCGTGATGTGCCGTTGACGGTGTTGGCTGAAGTATCACGTGAGCACCTAATCGATCTGGACAACCCGCCACCTGATCTGTTCCGCACCGTCAGTCGGCTTGCTCTTTTGGGCTCATAGTAGCCATACCGGTCTCAGAGGCTGGGCCATGGAACGACTTGATTGCATCGTCCAGTCCTCGGGTCTCTTACGGTTTGCAAACTGTTGACTGGGGTCTCCTTCCGGTTTTCATCCACCTGTGTACAGACCGAAAAAGGGGTCGTAGTGTGGAAGTTGAGATCCCCAGGAGGCATCATGTCGGATGTAACCAAAAATGCACAACAGCTAGCAGATCTTCACGAATCCGGTGAAATGATCGTGCTGCCAACTGTCTGGGACACCTGGAGCGCTTCGGTCGTGGCGGAGGCAGGTTTCCCGGGTCTAACCGTGGGAAGTCACCCGGTTGCCGATGCTATCGGGAGTTCTGATGGTGAGAACATGAGGTTCTCGACCTATCTCAAAGTGGTGAAACGTATTGTCAAATGCATAGACCTTCCGGTGAGTGTCGATGTTGAATCGGGTTATGGTTTGCAACCCGGCGAACTCATCCACCGACTATTAGACATCGGTGCGGTTGGTGCCAATATTGAAGACATCGTGCACCGTGACGGCGGGCGCATTCGTTCTCGTAATGAGCATGCTGACTATATTGCCCGGGCCCGCGAAGCTGCAGACGCCGCCGGTGTCCCGTTTGTTATTAATGGACGAACCGACGCGGTGAAACTCGGCCTGGAAATCTACCGGGACCCACTGCATGAGGCAGTTGAACGGCTCCGTCTAATGGAACAAGCTGGCGCGCGTGCGGTCTATCCCGTGGGACTGACCTCGAACGATGAGATTCGAGCAGCCGTCGATGCTGTGTCAGTGCCAGTGAATGCGACAGTTCATCCTGTCGACGGACACGGCGTAGGCGACTTTGATGATCTCAAGAAGCTAGGCGTGCGGCGGGTGACCTTCGGTCCGCTGTGGCAAAAATGGTTAGGTGAAGTCTCGGCGAAAAAACTCAAAAACTGGATCGCCTAAGATTCTGGGCCTTGCTGATATGATGCATGGAGCTGGTTCCAGCTCATATCGCCAGATTTAGAGACAACAGGTGGAGCGCCGTTTTTCATGTCTGATCAATTGCCCGCGTGCCCAGAGTGCCATGAAGCATACACGTATGAATCCGGTGCGCTTTTGGCATGCCCGATGTGTGGCCATGAGTGGTCGCCGGACGCAGTGGGGGATTCCGAAGCAGAGACTGTGCTCCCCGTGATCCGCGACGCGGTCGGCAATGTCCTCCATGACGGCGACACCGTCACGGTGGTGAAAGATCTTAAGGTTAAAGGCGCCGGCGGGGTGATCAAGGTGGGGACCAAAGTGACCGATATTCGCCTGCTGTCCGATGCGGTAGATGACCACGATATTGATGCTCGCGTTCCCGGTTTTGGCCACATGCAACTCAAATCTAGCGTCATTAAAAAGGCAGGCTCGTAAGACCGCTTCTGAGCCGCCCTAAGCTCAGTGTCGGCTGGCATCAACCACATGACCATGTTGAACACGCCCGGGGGTAGAACCCGTCCGGCAGATAGCCCTTCAGTAGGGCCATTATTTCTTAGCGGCCCTGCCAGGTTGAGATCACTTCATCAATGGTTGCCGTAGAGGCCTGATTGTCTTCTTCAAGACGCTCAAGCTGTGCCTCGTGGTACTCCTGACGCGCGTCAGCGGTGGCATCGCTGATTACGACCGTGCGAATATTGTGAGCATACGCGTCACGAGCCGTCTGGCTGACACAACCGTGAGTCGATACTCCCGCCAAGACGATGCGATCAACGTGAAGATTGTTGAGACGCAAGTAGAGATCGGTCGCGAAGAACGCACTGTCACGAGTCTTTTCGATCCGCGTGGTCTCCTCGGTATTCAAACCGGAAATGACCTCGGTCCCTTCTTCTCCAAAGAATAAGAACCCTTCACCTGCTTTGAGCATATTCAGCGTCCATGTCGACGTGTCTCGACTATGAACTGTTGTGACAACAAAAACAGGGATATCGGCATTGTTCGCAGCTTCAGAAAGCCGATTCGCTGCAGCCGCGAGCTCATCTTCCTGTTCTGCTAAGCCGGCTTCGTTAAAGTACGCTTTTTGTAAGTCAACCAGTAGAAGTGCATCACTATAGCGA
>CAZAAP010000046.1:0-14100 GCA_964482935.1 uncultured Enteractinococcus sp. | reverse complement strand
CGTCTGACGATGAGCAACCGGCATAAACACACCATGAGCATGTGGAAGCCACGTAGACTAGGATCACATTCGAGCCCCAACTATTGGAGGTAGTGTTAGCTTGGCCGACAACACGCCGCTTGGAACTCCCCGGGAACCCGTATCTGCCCAGGTGCATAGCGATTTGCGGCACAAATACGATTCGACGCGACGTCGGCTTGCCACACTGGTGGAAAATAATCGGCAATTACGCGCCGATCTCGACGCCGCGGCCCGAAATAATCGACGCATGGTCGACATTTTAAATCTCACGCGGGAAGAGATCACGACGCTGAAGGATTCGATTGCCGACAATGCGCAACCGCCGTTTAGTTTCGGTACGGTTCTCGACGTGCATGGGGGCCGCGAACATGATCCTGAGGTGGAACTGCCCGCCGTGGCCCGTCCAAGTGCAGACATTTTGTACTCGGGTCGGAAAATGCGCACCCATATTTCACCGCTACTCAATCCTGCAGCGGTCGCACCCGGCAGCGAGGTCCTACTGGATGAAGGGCTGTCCATTGTGGCAGTGTTGGGCACGAATCCCACCGGCGAAACAGGTCGCGTCAAAGAATTACTGGATGATAATCGGCTGTTGATCGTGGGGCGCAGCGACGATGAGCATGTGGTCAAACGTGCCGGTGAACTCCACGATCAGCGGATTCGTATCGGCGATGTTGTCCTGGTGGATTACCGCTCCGGTTACGCCACGCAGGTGCTAGACATCTCAGATGTTCAGGACGTCATGCTGGAAGAAGTCCCGGATGCCACGTTTGACGACATTGGTGGACTAGGGGAGCAGATTGAACAGATCCGCGATTCTGTGGAGCTGCCGTTTCGGTACCCGGAGCTTTATCAAGAACACCGTCTGCAACCGCCCAAGGGCATTTTGTTGTATGGTCCGCCTGGGACCGGGAAAACCCTGATCGCCAAGGCTGTTGCCCAGTCGCTGGCAGAACGTGCCGACGGGGTGGATCACTCGTACTTCTTGAATATTAAAGGCCCCGAGCTGCTCAATAAATACGTGGGAGAGACCGAACGCCACATTCGCACGATCTTTTCTCGCGCGCGGGAAAAGGCCTCCGACGGGTACCCGGTCGTGGTCTTTTTCGATGAAATGGAATCCCTATTCCGAACCCGTGGCAGTGGGACCTCCTCGGACGTCGAAACGACCATTGTCCCGCAGTTACTGGCCGAAATTGATGGGGTCGAAGCACTACAAAACGTCATTGTCATTGGCGCATCGAACCGGGAAGATATGATCGACCCGGCCATCCTGCGTCCCGGTCGTCTTGATGTCAAAATCCGTGTGGGCCGCCCCGATGCCACAGGCGCACACGAAATCTTCCGGATCTATTTGCGCACTGATGTGCCGATCCATCCAGAAGAAATCCTTGTCCACGGTCAAATCTCAGCGGCAATTGATCACATGATTGATGAGTCCGTGGAGGCCCTCTATGCTCGCAACACCGCCAATGAGTTTGTTGAGGTCACTTACCTGGACGGCACTAGGGACGTGTTGTACTTCGCCGACTTTGTCTCAGGGGCAACCATTGCCAATATTGTGGACCGGGCTAAACGCTTAGCGATCAAAGATTATCTCAGTGCCGCACAGACCGATCACCACGCGTCGAAGGGACTGCGGACCAGACACCTGGTGCAAGCGATTCGGGAAGAAAAAGCCCAACAGCTTGACCTGCCGGATACCGCAGCCCCTCAGCAGTGGTTACGGCTGGCCGGACACCGCGGCGCACAGGCCGTCTCACTGCGGGTACTCCAGGATGGACAGAATTGATGACGCCAGTGTCGTTAATCCCGGAAACACTCGCCGCCAAATTCCCAGCTGATCGACCCACCGTGGGCTACGGCGTCCACCGTGTCGTCGGGTTGGAGACAGAATTTGGTATCCACGCCCCCGCACATCCCGAAGCCTCACACTCGGTTATGTCGCTGGAACTGATCAACGCCTACGGGCACAAACTCGCGCAAGACGGCGTCAACGTTGCCTCCACCGAATGGGACTACAACGAAGAATCCCCCCTGGCCGATGCGCGGGGTTGGCAAATGCCTCGTTCGATCGCTCACCCCACTCAGTTGACCGATCAGGCGCTCGTGACCGCAGACGGTCAAGATGTTCACATGTTGGTCAACTTGATCTTGCCCAACGGTGCCCGGTTCTACGTCGATCACGCTCACCCGGAATACTCCTCTCCAGAAACAACCAATCCGATCGACGCTGTTATATGGGATCAAGCGGGGGATCGAATCGCCCAACAGGCCGCCGATCACATCGCCAGCCAAGATGGTGCCGCACAGATCCTGTTATATAAAAATAATACGGATTCCAAATCAGTCTCTTATGGGGCACACGAGAACTATCTGGTTGCCCGTGAGCTCGACTTCGAGGAACTGACTGAGCATATTTTGGGGTTCTTCACCACCAGACAGATCATTACCGGCGCCGGCCGGGTCGGCATCGGCAACCTCAACCAACGCGCCGGTTTTCAGATCTCGCAGCGCGCCGACTTCTTCGAGGAACAAGTCGGCCTGGAGACCACCGTTCGCCGGCCCATTGTCAATACTCGCGATGAACCGCACGCTCAGCCCGACACCTACCGGCGGTTACATGTCATTATCGGTGACGCCAACCTATCGCAGTATTCCACCTGGCTGCGCGTCGGTATGACATCCCTGGTGTTATCGATGATCGAACTCGGCGACCTGCCCAGGGTTGAACTCGCCGAACCGGTCCAAGCCCTCCAAGACATCTCGCACGATCCCACACTTCAAACCCAGGTGCTCGTCAACGGTCGCGGCTGGATGACAGCGATTGAGATTCAGCGTATCTACCAACAAGCTGCCCAAGCCTATCTCGACCGCTACGACATCAACGATGCACAAAGTCACGATGTGGTCACCGCGTGGGCCGAGGTGTTAGATCTGCTGGATCACGATCCAGCGCAACTGGCGGACCGATTGGACTGGGTCGCCAAGTATCAACTGCTCAACGGCATGCGCAAACGCCACAACCTGGGCTGGGACGATGCCAAGCTGGCCATGCTGGATTTGCAGTGGGCCGATCTGCGCCAAGACAAAGGGCTCTACTACACGCTGGTGGCTCGCGGCGCCATGCACACGCTCGTCAGCGAGGACCAAATCCAACGCGCAATGCATCTGCCCCCAACAAGCACCCGGGCCTGGACACGTGGCAGGCTCGTCGATCGGTTTGGGGCCCACCTGGCCGGAGTATCCTGGGACTCGGTATTAGTCCGACCGTTTCGCACCGGTTCGGTTCATCGCTACTATCTACTCGAACCGTTAGCTGGTGCCCAGCACGACAACACCGACCTGCTAGGTGTCGAACAACCACAACTGAGTTTGGACGACACCCCTGAGAACCGCGCAGAAATAGCAGCACTGCTGGAGCTGTTAACACCATATAGAGTCACCGGACGCCACTAGTCCGGAAGCTGAAAGGAGTTGAACATGGCACAAGAACAACGTCGCCAATCGTCTCAGCAACGAGACGAAGACCCACACATTCCTGACCCACTGCCCGAAGGTACTCCGGCACCGGGTTCAGCCGCCGCCCAGACATCAGATCTCGACTCGTTACTCGATGAAATTGATGATGTCCTAGAAGTCAACGCCGAAGAGTTTGTCCAGGGATTTGTCCAAAAGGGCGGCCAGTAGAAACCGTTCGCCACGCCGCATCGTGAAGAAAGAACACCACACCCACCATGTTTTCGTCTAACGAATCACTTGGGATGGAAGCCTCGTTCGTAGCTCACCTACAACAGCAGCATCCTGAGCTCATGCCACGCGCCGTCGACCAGCGCCCCGATCTGATGGAAGCGACCACGATCACCGCCCTGAAATTTGCCGACGGCGTGGTCATGGCAGGCGACCGTCGCGCCACGGTCGGCAACCGGATTGCCTCCTCACACATGGAAAAAGTCTTCGCGGCCGACTCGCACTCGCTGATTGGTATGGCCGGCGTGGCTGGAATCGCAATCGACATGGCGCGCCTCTTCGCGGTGGAGCTAGAACACTACGAAAAGCTTGAAGGCACCCAGCTGAGCCTCATGGGCAAAGCCAACCGCTTGGCTGCCCTCGTGCGCGGCCATCTCGGCCACGCTCTCCAAGGGATCTCTGCGGTACCCTTATTTGCCGGCGTCACACCGGATACCAGCGATGCCAAAATCTTCTCCTACGACATCACCGGTGGACGGTTCGAAGAACGTAACTGGCAAGCCATCGGATCCGGTTCACCCTATGCCGCCAGCACGCTGAAACGGCTGTGGTCCGCAGAGGCAACAAGCCATGAAGCCATCGAAGCCAGCCTGCAATCGCTCATCGATGCTGCCGATGCCGATGCTGGAACCGCCGGCCCAGATCACGCCAGGGGACTTTACCCGGTCGTATATGTGGTTACCGGAGACGGCGTCAACAGGATTGCCGAAACCGTGATCGCCGAGCTCGTCGTCGGTCTTGAAGGGAAACACTAAATGCAACCACCCCTGTATGTTTCACCCCAGCAACATATGGAAGACCGGGCGGACTTTGCTCGAGCTGGGATTCGCCGCGGCCAACCGGTGGTTTTCGCTTCGACCACTCAAGGCATCGTCTCGCTCACGCACAATGCTTCACAGTCACTGTTTAAACTCTCAGAGATCTACGACCGGATCTCCTGGGGCGCCGTCGGTCGATATAACGAATTTGAGGCGCTTCGCCAGGCCGGAATCCGATACACCGACACCCGCGGTTACGCATATGAGCGATCGGATGTCACCGCCCGAGGCTTAGCCAATATGTATGCTCGTACCCTGGGTGAACTGTTTTTATCCGGTACCAAGCCCTTCGAGGTCGAAATCGGCGTGGCCGAAGTTGGAGCCCAACCCGACGACGACCGGCTCTACCAAATCACCTTCGATGGCACACTGCTAGAACATCCCGGTTTATTAGTCCTGGGCGGCAACGCCCAAGAACTGCACCAACAACTTGCAGCTGCCCTGCCCACCTCCGCCCGCGAATTAAACGAAACGATCGGGGTTATTCGCAAGCAACTGGGCACCACTGGCTCCCACGTGGAATTAGCCATCCTCGATCGCGACCCACAGACACTGCGCGGCTCGCATCGGGCCTTCCGTCGCCTCGATCCGCAGGCCACCTAGGAGAGCTGATGGAAACCAGAATTATCGGGGTGGAGACTGAATACGGCGTTCATACCGTGCACCCGACGAAGCGTCCGTTAGCCCCAGATGAAGTCGCGCGATACATGTTCAAACCGGTCGTTTCCTGGGGCAATTCGTCTAATGTGTTCATCCCCAACGGCTCCCGGCTCTATCTGGATGTGGGATCCCACCCTGAATACGCGACCGCCGAAACCACCCGACTCGATGAACTGCTAGCGTCCGATGCGGCAGGGGACTCAATTATGCACATGCTGGTGACCCAAGCCCAGCAGGCCATGGCCGAAGACGGATTCGACGGGGATGTCTATCTCTACCGCAATAACGCCGACTCACTAGGAAACTCCTACGGGAGCCACGAAAACTACATGATCGAGCGCACCACTCAGTACCGTCGGCTCACCCAAGCCCTCTTACCGTTTCTTATCACCCGACAACTGATCGCCGGCAACGGTGTCGTAATCAACGATCCATCGAGCCTACCGCTCGTCGATCAATTTCCCACGCAGACTCAGCCGCATTTTGCGTTCTCACAGCGGGCCGACTACATGCATGAAGCGATCTCGTCTTCCTCGACGCGTGCACGGCCCATGATCAATACGCGCGACGAACCCCACTCGGATTCCACCAAATACCGCCGATTGCATGTCATTGTCGGCGACTCCAACATGTCCGAGACCACCCAGCTGATACGGTTCGGGACCACTGATTTGCTGTTGCGGCTCATCGAATCGGGAAAACCGCTCCAAAACTTGCAACTGGCCCATCCGGTACGAGCCATCCGTCAGTCTTCCCACGACCTGACAGGTAGCACGCCCCTAGAATTAACCGATGGACGCACCATGACCGCGCTAGAGATCCAGGAATTCTACCTAACACAGGCTCAAGACTTCTTGCAGCGGCAGGGTCCACATCACAACTATCTTGAGCAGATCATGGATCTGTGGTCGAGGACCCTGCAGGCTATCGCCAGTCAGAATTATTCTTCGATCGACACAGAGATCGACTGGGCGATCAAACACAAGTTCCTCAGTGCTTATGCGACCAAGAACACTCTCGACTGGGATGCCGCGCGGCTGGTGCAGTTAGATATGTCTTATCACGACATTCATCCCCAACGCGGCCTCTTCAATTTATTGGAGGCCAGGGGAGCGGCGGCCAGAGTGCTGACCGATGCACAAATCCAAGCTGCTCACGATAACCCGCCAGCAACCACTCGAGCATTATTGCGACACCGTTTTATCGAAACGGCCCGAGCCATGGGGATGGAGTACTCGATGGACTGGATGCACATGAAACTGAACTATCATCCGATGCACACCCTGTATGTGCGTGATCCATTTGAAACCGATATTTCAATCGTCGATGAGCTGTTTGCTAAAGTCGCTTCAGCTGACCACTAGAGTTTTGGTTGACCGCACTACAATGACTAAGGTCCACCTCCCAACGCAAGGAAGTACATGTCACCTCAACACAACCGGACTCGGCTCGTGCCCATAGCGGGCATAGTTCTCAGCGCCGCATTGGCCTTGACCGCATGCGGCTCCGATGATGCATCCGATGGGCAAAACGATGCTCAATCCGCCGCCGCCCCGGATGTGGAGATCACTTACGACATTTCCGAAAATACCGAAGAAGTCAGCATCGACGGGGAACTCAACAGTGACGAGCCAACCGCCTGGGTGATTGCCTCGGGGGAGGGCGACCCGCTGGAAGAAGACGACCTTGTAGAAGTCCACAGCGCCAATATCGACATCGAGAACGAAGCAGTCCTCAGCCACGATTTTGATCTCGGCGGCATGACCATCAACATGAATGACCTGCAGGCAGGCAACCCACAAACCTACGAAGCGTTTATCGGCACACCAGTCGGTTCCGATGTTGCAATTTATCAGCCCGAAAACGGCTTATATGATGGTGCGCCTGCGGTCCTGAACATTGCTTCGATCTCCGAGGTGCTGCCTACCTATGCCACCGGGCAGCCCGTAGCGGAATCTGAGCTGAATGAAAATCTCCCAGCAGTTACTTTGGAAGAGGAAACCCAAGCTCCGAGCATTGCAACACCTGAAGGCGAAGCGCCCGACGAACTAGTTGTTGATGTTTTGAAACAAGGCGACGGACGCGAAGTCCAATCTGATTCCAAAGTGACCATCCATTATCGTGGCGTCTCCTGGTCAAACGGCGAAGAGTTCGATTCTTCGTGGGGTCCCGACAACGCTGGAACACCGGTGAGCTTTGACCTGCAGAGTCTGATCGCCGGTTGGCAAGAGGGCTTATCTGGTCAAAGGGTAGGATCCCAGGTGCTGATGTCGGTCCCACCTGAACTTGCCTACGGTGCTCAGGAAGACCACGAACTCGCCAATGAAACCTTGGTATTTGTGATCGACGTTGTCCATTCTGCCGACCCGATGCCAGCCGAATAACCCACACCGCACACACCATTTCATCCGTTCTAAGGAGTACCCATGTCATTTGGCAAACGTGAACTTGACCGTCCACGCCCCGAAATTGATTTCCCAGGCGAAACCCCACCGACCGACCTCGTCATTGAAGACATTATTGAAGGCAACGGCAAGGTCGTCATTCCCGGCACGCCGATCGCATGCCACTACGTCGGGGTCGCCTGGTCTACAGGGGCAGAATTTGATGCCTCCTGGAACCGCGGCCAACCACTCGATTTCACCGTCGGTGTCGGCCAGGTGATTGAAGGCTGGGATCAAGGACTGCTGGGCATGAAAGTCGGCGGTCGTCGTCGACTGGAGATCCCGCCGCACCTGGCCTACGGAGAAGCCGGAGCCGGCAATGATATTG
Source organism: uncultured Enteractinococcus sp. (assembly GCA_964482935.1). GTDB lineage: Bacteria > Actinomycetota > Actinomycetes > Actinomycetales > Micrococcaceae > Yaniella. The sequence continues at coordinate 6,079 of CAZAAP010000046.1, read as the reverse complement.
GTCCGAATGAAACTCTCATCTTTGTCGTTGACCTGGTGGAGGTCCGCTAATCGTGTCCCGATCTGCGGAACGCATCGTTTCGCTGCTCTGGCTTCTGCTAGAAGCCGGAGCGATCGGGCGCACCAAATCAGAGATCTTTAGTTATCTCTATAACCACCTCGATACGTCTGAGACAGCCAAACAGCGCCAGTTCTCGCGAGATAAAGAGGCACTAACTTCCATCGGCGTCCCCGTGCAGTGGCGTCCCCAGCCCAGCTCCGAAGATGTCTACTTCATAGACCGAGACCGCCTCTATCTGCCGGATCTTGCTCTAACCGACGAGGAGATCCTCGCGCTGCACCAGGCCCGAGCACTGTGGCTGCGCACGCCTATCGAAGATGCGATCCATGCGGCGCTTGCTCGCATGACAGCGCATCATCCTGCGACTCCACCCGTGGTGGGCGCGCAGCTGGCGACAGGTCAAACGCTTCTGACAGACTTAGTAGCCGCGGCCCGGGAGCAAACGCCGGTGAAGTTCCGCTATCGCACGGTCGGACGAGAAGAAATTCGCGTCCGCCAGGTGCGTCCATGGGCGGTGCTTATGGCCCACCAACAGTGGTATATGACGGGCTGGGACCTCGACCGTCGCGATGAGCGCCTCTTTAAGCTCTCCCGGATCGAGTCGAAAAGCATCACGCCACTAGCAACCGATGTGCTGGCTACCCAAGACCAGCCATCCCTGCGTCCCGCAGATTTCGATGTCGACATTACTCGACAACGCCTCTACACCCAGCAGCCACCCGCCGAGGGGTATGTGTGGTTGGCTAACGAAACGGCCTCGAGCCTGCGCATCCGCGCCCAGCAGCTCGACCAACACGAAGGCTGGGACCTACTCCATTTCACGTACCGGGACCCCTTAAAGACAGCCGCAAGCATTGCGGCCCTCACCACCGAAGCACGAGCCGATAGTCTGCGCAGCCCGGAACTCGCGGAACTGGTTGCCGATATCCTGACGATGGTCCGGGACGCTCATCAAGGAGCCTCACCACTAACCGTGCCAAAGCTCACCAGAGTGGCTCGGCCTCGGAAAAGGACGGGGGATCGAGAGGTTATTGCCCGCCGCCTGGGCATTGTGGCGGTCGTGAATCAACACGGCGGATCGTTACCCCGCGACACCGTACGTGGTCGTTTCGGAATTACCGATGCCACGCTCACCGAAGATCTCGCTGCGATGCGATTTTGGGGTATGCCTGAAACTGATTTTGCCGGCGGGCAATTTGAAGTCGATCCTCATGCCGATCCCATCGTGATCAGCAATGCCGAGTTATTGGCGCAACCATGGCAACTTTCTGCACCGGAAGCGCTCGGTTTAATTTCGGGACTGACCGCGGTCACGACCATCCCGGGCATCTCTGCAACCCAACAAGCAGCCGCCCGTTCGTTGGAGCGTAAACTGCGCGACGCCGTCGACACCGTCGCTCCGCACGTCGGTTCGCAGGATGCCATCGTGCACCCGGATTTAAGTCTGGGTGATGACGACGAAGTCGCCGAGGTCCTGCATCAGGCCGCACAAGAGCACCTGGTCGTCAAGATCAGCTACTATTCCGAATCCTCTGGAGCTATCAGTACGCGTGCCATCGAACCGTTGCAGCTGCTTTATTCAGCAGGGCACGGATACGTTCGAGCCTGGTGTCAAAACACCACCGATATTCGCACGTTTCGTATCGATCGGATCGGCGCGGCCACCACAACCACCGAACATTTTATTCCGGCACGACATCGTCTCGACAGCGGCGATATCACTCCCGCGGTCGATGAGGATGCCATCACTGTTGTGGTTCATGCCGCCCACCAGCGTCGGGATGTTATCGGAGCGTACCACCCGATCGCTACCACAATGGCCAGTGACGGATCGATGTTTGCCCAATTGGCGTTCCGCTCCCTGGGACCACTTCTTGAATTGCTAACGAATCACCCAGGACAGCTTACGGTCCTGCAGCCCTCGGAAGTGCGTCACACCGTGTGGACCAAAACTGACCAGGCCTTATGCTCTGCACACGAATCGACTCGATAACTATTCGAGCAACTGTAGAATAGAGCCAACTGTACAGAAAGGTAGACCATGCAGATCTTTAGGAACCCAGTCATTCTCCTGGTGTTAATCCTGCTGGCATTCTTGCTCTTCGGCGCCAATAAGCTCCCAAAGATGGCACGCAACCTCGGCCAGTCAATGCGCATCTTGAAGTCTGAAGTCAAAGAAATGAAGCATGACGGCAAAGACGGCAAGGATAAAAAAACCTCGGACGCCGACGATGTCGAAGCTGTCGAAGGCACTGTGATTTCTAACGGCGAAACCAGTGCGAAAGAAAGCTCTAAAGGCCAGCCGTCAAACTAGTACCGCATCCCGTCCATGACCTCCACTGACAAGGGTCAGGCCACGTCGCATAAGAAGCGTCGCACCAAGCCGACCAAAACACCTGACGGCCAAATGTCGTTGCGCGAGCATCTTCGCGAGCTCCGGAACCGATTCTTTAAAGCAGCCATCTTCATTGTGCTCGGTACGATCGTCGGTTTTATTGTCTACCAGCCGGCATTTACCATTCTGACCGAGCCCATCACTCGGTTGTCGACGGAGGAAGCTCCGGTTGAAGTTATTTTCTCCTCGGTCGCGCAGCCCTTTGACATCATGCTCCAGGTTGCCCTGTTTATTGGGCTGATCCTGTCGTCGCCTTTCTGGCTGTACCAGCTCTGGGCGTTTATCGTGCCCGGCCTGAAGAAAAATGAACGTCGATACGCCGTGGGATTCATTGCTGCGGCCGTGCCACTGTTCGTCGGTGGGATCGCTCTGGGGTGGTTTGCCCTCCCACAAGCGATGGCGTTTTTTACGTCGCTGACCCCAGACGGCACCGCCCACCGTGTCCTTGCCACCGTCTACGTTCCCTTCGTGACTCGACTGCTCTTAGCATTTGGGATCGCGTTGGTAATTCCGGTGATTCTCGTGGGTCTTAATATGGCCGGCATCCTGTCGGGCAAAACCATGTTGAAGCACTGGCGCGTCTCGGTATTTTTGATCGCGGTGATTGCTGCGATGGGCGCACCCGGTTCCGACGTCATCACGATGTTTTATCTCGGCGCACCACTCACCTTGCTTTTTGGGCTGGCTCTTGGCATAGCGTTACTCAATGACCGGCGTCGAGCCAAGCGAGATGCCCGTGACGGTACCTCGGGCGAAGCGGAGATTCAGCGCGGGGCACAGCCTCTGTATGAATTTCGTGATGACGACTAAAATTAGGCGCTATGTGCCCCGACTCATCTGAACAACATCACGATCTCTCTCCTTCGGAGCGCTATGCAGCTTCACGCAAGCGGGCGGAATTCGCCAAGACTGAGCTGGGGAAGTTTTCGGAGAGTCTTGAGTTTCCTATGGATCTTTTCCAGGTGGAAGCCGCCGAACAACTAGAAGCCGGGCACGCCGTTCTGGTAGCAGCCCCGACCGGCGCGGGTAAAACTATCGTGGCCGAATTTGCCATTCACCTTGCCCTGTCCCAAGGCAAAAAAGCGTTTTATACTACGCCCATCAAGGCTCTAAGCAACCAAAAATACACCGATCTGGTCGCAGCCTACGGGCAGGAAAAAGTCGGACTGCTCACGGGCGACACGTCACGAAACCCCGGGGCGCAAATTGTCGTCATGACTACCGAAGTGTTGCGCAATATGTTGTATGCCGATTCCTCGGCCCTGGAAAACCTCGGCTATGTGGTCATGGACGAGGTGCACTACCTTGCTGATCGCTTCCGCGGAGCTGTGTGGGAGGAAGTCATCATCCATTTGCCGGAATCGGTGCAAGTGGTGGCGCTTTCGGCGACCGTATCGAATGCCGAAGAGTTCGGTGCATGGCTGGACACGGTGCGAGGTTCTACCGCCGTCGTGGTCTCTGAGCACCGACCAGTGCCGCTGTGGCAGCACGTCATGGTTGGCAAAGAACTCTATGACCTGTTTTCGATGACCGGTGATAAGAGTCCGACCACCCAGGTCAATCCAGAACTTGTGCAATTGGCCGAACATGCTCGGCGCGATATTCAGCCCAATGACTGGGGGCGTCCCGGCGGGCGCTCACGCAATAGACAGCGCACACGTAACGGACGCCGCCAGGGTGAGCGACGACAGTCTGATCAGCGCGGATCGACTGAGCAGTCCCGCCCGCCGCGCAAAGATCTTCGGGTATCGCGTCCGCAGATGGTTCGAGCCCTGTCTCGCGAAAACTTACTGCCGTGTATTTCCTTCATTTTTTCCAGAAACGGCTGTGACGCTGCCGTCGAGCAGTGTCTCAATGCTGGTCTGGACCTGACGACCGGCAGCGAAAAGAATGAAATCCTAGAAATAGTGGACCGGGCAGCCTCCGTCTTGGCAGAACAAGATCGTGATGCCTTGGGTTTTTGGGGCTTTCGTGACGGCCTGCGCCGGGGGTTCGCAGCTCACCATGCCGGCCTGCTGCCGCTCTTCAAAGAGATTGTCGAAGAACTCTTCGCCGCTGGGCTGATTAAAGTGGTTTTTGCGACTGAAACCCTCGCATTGGGTATCAACATGCCCGCCCGGACCGTGGTGATCGAGCGCTTGGTCAAATTTGATGGAGAGTCTCACAAAGACATCACCCCGGGGGAGTACACCCAGCTCACCGGGCGCGCTGGTCGGCGCGGCATTGACGTTGAAGGTCATGCCGTGGTGTTGTGGCAGCCCGGACTTGACCCAGGTGCTGTCGCAGGGCTTGCGGCACGACGGACTTACCCGCTGAATTCGTCGTTCAAACCGACCTATAACATGTCAGTGAACCTGTTAGCTCGGTTTGGCCGAGAACGGGCACGCAATATTCTGGAGTCGTCCTTCGCCCAATTCCAAGCTGACCGTTCGGTCGTGGGGATTGCACAAGAGGTTCAGCGCCAAGAACGCTCACTTGCCGGGTATGAAGAGTCGATGCAGTGCCATCTGGGAGACTATACCGAGTACGCGCATTTGCGCCACGAACTATCCAAGGCAGAAAAAGCAGCCTCCCGGGCTCGGAACCGCGTCCAACGCCAAGTGATTATGTCATCGTTAAATAACCTGGCGGTTGGAGACATTATTGACGTCCGAGGCAGTCGCTCGCTAGGCCCCTCGGTTGTAATATCAGCCGCAGGCAACCCCACGAATCCGCGTATTGGCGTCGTCACCGCCAAAGGCCAATTACGGCGCCTGTCAACCGATGAATTGGACGACCCTGTAGTACCCTTTGCCGGGGTGGAGCTGCCTCGCAAATTGATGACGAAATCGCCCAAGCATCGCAAGAACATTGCTGGTTGGATGCACGCAGCGATTAGTCAACAACGACCGCCAATTTCCGAAGGTAAAGAACCCGTGGGCTTCCGGTACAAGGATGATCACGATCTTGCACGCGTCGAGGAAATTCGTACCAAACTCCACACGCACCCGTGCCACGGCTGTCCAGAGCGTGAAAACCACCAAACATGGGCGAATCGCTGGCAGAAGTTACGCGCTGAAGCCGATAAGAACATTGCCAGGATCCAAGGTCGGACCAATACAATCGCGCGTACCTTTGACCGGATCATCACTCTGCTCGCTGATTTCGGTTATGTCGAACACGATCAAGTTACTGAACAGGGTCAAAGCCTTCGCCGCATCTACGGCGACCGGGATTTATTAGTCTCAATGTTGTTGCAATCCGGTGTGATGGATCCGATGTCTCCTGAGGATCTCGCGGGTCTCGCTGCACTGTTGGTTTTTGAAGCATCGACCGAAGATCAGATTTTCCAACCCGCAATGCCGACCCACGTGCTTCAGGAAGCACTCGATATTGTCGATGAGCACTGGTACAATCTCCAAGCGGCTGAGCGCCAAGCCGACCTGACGGTTACAGCGCAGCCGCATCCTGGGCTCGTGTGGCCCATAGTGCGATGGGTTCGTGGCAACGAACTGCTCGCGTCCTTGACCGGTGCTGATATGGCGGCGGGAGATTTCATTCGCTGGGCGCGACAAGTCATGGATTTGTTAGATCAGCTCGCAAGTCTCGATGATACGCACCCCGATCTTGCGCGACGGTGTCGTC
>CAZAAP010000045.1:0-14402 GCA_964482935.1 uncultured Enteractinococcus sp. | reverse complement strand
AAATGTCGTGGACGGCGATTTCAGACTGATCATGCAATTCCATGAAGGCGCCGTAGGTGCCACGATCAGCTGGAATGGCGTTGTTTTCCATCCAATCACCGTTCACGTGCCGATATAGATCCTGCGTCGGTTTTGGGGCTGTGGTTGTCACGCGTCTCCTTCAAAGATCGTGCCGGTATCCAATTGGTAGCCTAAGGCGCTAACAACATATTGTCGATGAGCCGAACCGGCGGTACCCATGCCGCTACTAAGGCCAAGGCTTCTTGGTCTAAGGGGGCTGCTAGTTGCTCAGCCGATAGCGGCTGGAGGGTAGCCGGATCAACGATTTCTAAATAGTCTAATTCTACGTTTTCATGGGCCCGAATGATGTCTCTGGCAGCCGAAACATCTAAACGTTCACCTCGGGTTGCCTGATCGGCAAGGTAGTGGAGAGCTTGTGATAACCCAAGGGCTTTTTCCATCCCGTGGTCGTCGAGTCGTACGTTGCGCGATGATAGTGCCAACCCGGAGGGGGCGCGGACGAGTTTGACCGGCCGGATGTCGACGTCGATATTGAGATCTTGGGCCATGCGGGTAACGATCGCTAATTGTTGCGCGTCTTTTTGGCCGAAGTAGCTGCGGAAGACGGCCGGTGCCGGGGGCAGCAGAATATTCCAGAGCTTGGCCACCACGGTGCACACGCCATCGAAGTGACCTGGCCGGGAGGCGCCTTCAAACATGCGTCCCATGTGGCCGGCCGAGACCCGAATCTGTGGGGCATCAGGATAGCCTGGATACATGTGCTCGGTGGAGGGTGCAAAGACGATATCGACGCCAAAGCTCGTCACCTGTGCAAGGTCGGCATCTAAATTGCGCGGATAGTGCTCAAAGTCTTCCGGTTGATCGAATTGCAGCGGATTGACGAAGACCGAGGCGACGACAAGATCGTTCTCAGACCGGGCCTGTTCAAAAAGGGCACCGTGTCCCTCATGGAGGGCACCCATGGTGGGAACGAGCCCGACCGTTGGCTGCGGATTTCCGGCAGCAACAAGTTCGGCAACTTTATCGGCGATCAGGACTTTGACATCTGTCGTGGTGGTTGCCAAGAGGGCTTGCTGGTCGGTCACGTCACATAGTCTAACTGGAAGCATGAGGTTGGTGGCCAACTCTCGCTCATGGTGTTGTGTCAGGAGGCTAATAAAGTTTGGAGCTCTTGAAGTTTTGCCGCATTGATAAATCCGGCAGCGTGAGCCCGGCGGGCCGTGGCCTGTGCCATGGCCCGGTATGTTTCATAGAGGTCTGAATCGTTCAGTGTTTTGAGGGCTTCTAAGTGCTTGGCTACCGTGCCGCTGTCCCCCCGTGAGACCGGCCCGGTCAGGGCCAGGTCACCATTGGTCAACGCGTTTTCAAGACTCGCGGTCATCAGGTTGCCTAATAGCTTCGAAGCGTGATCAATTCCTGCCGATGCGAGCATGGTTTGTGCCTGGGCGGTGAGCGTGACCAGGTGATTCGAAGCATGCGCCATAGCGGCGTGATAGACGGGGCGGGAGGCTTCTGGAATCGTCACGGGAATGCCACCCATTTCGACGACGAGCGCCTCGGCGATTGGGGCAACCACGGGATCTGCAGTGATCCCAAAGGCCGTGTTGTGCAAGCGGTCAACATCCAGCGAGGTGCCGGTGAATGTCATGGCCGGATGGATGGCGACCGGGATCGCCCCGTGTTCGCGCACTGAGCGCATCACATTGGTGCCGTAGCGTCCCGAGGTGTGCACCAGCAGATGACCGGTTTGGATGTGCCCAGCTGCCGCCAACCCCGAAACGAGGTCTTCAAGCACGTCGTCGGGCACGGCAAAGATCACGGCTTCGGAGCGGCGCAGAATATCGGGAATATCCAGGATCGGCACGTCTGGTAGCAGGGCTTCTGCCCGGGCGACCGAGCCTTCTGAGACGGCGTGGGCGGCGGTGATGGTGTGCCCGGCTTGCTGGAGGGCCAGTCCGAGGACGGCGCCGACGCGTCCGGCACCGATAATGCCGATCCCTAAGCGGTTGGGTCGACCGATGGCACCGGTGGTGAGTGGTTCGTCAACGCTCATGTGCAGTCCTTTCTACAAGTTCTAACTTACAGTCCGGCCAGGCGGGCGTAACCGCGCTGGGTGAGGTCGTCGCGCAGTCGGGTGGCCTGTTTGGTGGGGATCCCGTAGATGGTCGTCGTGGATCCGGCGGTTGTGATAGTCACGTTGGCGAGATCAAATTTACGTTGGAGCGGCCCCTGGGCGACTTGAACGAATTGCAGGCGCCCATACGGGATGGCTTCGTATTTGCGGAAGATCGCACCAGCGCGGATGAGGAGGTCATCGGATTGTTCGGCCCAACCGTGAATGCGCACCTGATATGGGGTCACGATCATCACGCCAATGTCATAGACCAGTACCCAGGCGGCCGGGATGTAGGACAGCCCGTGCCAGAAACCCGGATCAACTTGAGCGTTGAAGATCGCCGCGGCAACACTGAATCCGCCGACGAAGCAGACCAGACTGATGGCGGTAACGAGCTGTCGGTAGGCCGTCAATCGTGGGCTGACCGCGGTGAATTCGATGTCTGTGGGGAAGTCTTTCATGGTTACTCCCCTGCCGCTTGGGCTTTGGCGGCGGCCTTTTCGAAGGATTCAAGCTCGTCGGGGGCCATCCACTGGTTTTTATCCGACATCCGGCGGGCGTTGGCTGCGATCTCGGCTTCTTCGAAGAACAGTTGAATCAGTGCGGCGGGTTCTTGGTTTTTCAGGTGTGTGCGCACCGGACCAGGTGGTGTCACAAACCAGGCGGAGACCGTCCCGGAGAGTTTATCGGCCAGCCCCTGATAGATCGAGGCTTGTTGGAGCCGCTCGTGCGGGATCATCGCCAGGTTGCGGCGTAACCGCCCAAATCGAATGAGCAGCAGCGTCGGAGTAGTGGTGTACCCGTGACGGCGTCCGGCGACCGGTTGCCAGAGGCGCGCCCGGGACGGCACGTGGGTAAAACCGTCGTCGTCGGCGGTGTATTTCAAAGCGTTGAAGATCAGGTCGTTGGCGTATTCCACTCCGGGATCGGGGGCCAACACCGAGAGCATGGTAATGACGTCATCAAACGTGCCAACGGGGAGCACGGTGGTGGATGAGTCGGTCAGTCCATAGCCGGCGACGGTTACCTGGATGCGGTACCAACCGAAGGAGCGGTACATGAGCGGCTGGGTGATCTGGATGGCTTGGATACGCCCGGGTGGGATGGTGTGCGACGACGTCGACAACATGCCCGAGGTGACGCGCACGCCCGAGTCGGAGGTTTTGGCGGTGAAATTAAAGGTGGCGTTGACCTGGGTGAATGAGGCAATCACGGTCGTAAAGAGGGCGACTCCGAGAAAGATTAGCAACAGGAGCAGGCCCAGCGGGATGGCTAGGGATTCATCGTCACTGCGAGAGCCCAGCCACATGAAGAACCCTGTGGTCCCGCCGCCGAAGATTGCCGCCCAGATGCCCGCGGAGGCTCCAGTGATCAGTGCGGCGCCGATGACCCGGCCAAATGGGATGGTCAAGAGCTCACGCGAAGTGGTCTGGCCGGTAGTTGACGGCGCGGTGCTTGGGGCGTGCGGGTTAGCGACCTGTTCGGCTAGCCCATGCGGATTGTATTGGACGTATTGGCCAAGGTACTCGGCGTAGGGATAGTCAGGAATCTGCGCGCTGGCCGCAAGCGCAGCCGGCTCTTGTGAGCCATCGGTGGGGTCTAGGGTTAGGTCATCTTGGGCGCCCGAGGCCAGGTACAGGATTTCACGGCGCAGGCTTTCGGCCTCGGCTTCGCGCACGTATTCCAAGGTCAGTGTGGTTTCGGCACCGTCGGCGGCATGCAACGAGAGTTTCGACAGCCCAAAGATGCGTGCAAAAAACGGGCGGACAATATCTACGGCTTGCAATCGATCCAGGCGCATGTAACGTCGGCGGCGGAAGATGACCCCCGAGTGGAGTTGGACGGCGTCGGTCGTGATCCGGAACTGGTAAAAGCGCCACGAGATCGCATATAGTCCGGCCGCAACAGTCAAAATGGCCACAACGATGCCCAGCAGAATCAACAGGGACTGCCCGACACTGAGGTTGAATGACTCGATAACCCCGCGCAGCTCCTGAACTGAGAAGTTCATGATGATGTACACGAAAATCAGCAGCGCGGACCAGGACCGGATAAATGGGGACACGGGGTGGACGCGACGCCATTCTTGTTCAGGGTTGGGCGGTACGGGTTGGGTCATGATGTACCCAATTCTGCCAGGCGCTCGTACCCACGTTGGGTCAGGTCATCGCGGAGGCGTTCGGCTTCTTCGAGGGGCAGCCCTTCAAAAGTGGAGGCCGTGCCGCCACCGGCCGTCGTAATAACGATTTGAGTGATCCCAAAAGACCGCTGTAAGGGTCCCTGACGGATGTCGACATACTGGATGCGCCCGTAGGGCACCGCAACTTGGTGGCGAAACAAAATGCCACGACGTAGCAACAGGTCGTCGCGGTTTTCTAAATATCCCAGTGCCCGCACCTGGCGGGGAATGATAAACACGAATACTAGGCCGGTGATTAACAGGGCCGCCGGAACGGCAAAAAGCAGATAAGCCAGGGGAAACCGCGTAAAAAAGTCCGTGACCGAGTACAGGAGGAGCAATCCGGCGGTGGTGGCCACGAACGGGATGCCAAAGCCCAGCGCATTGTGGATTTGGCGCAGCACAATCAATTTGGAAGAGACCCTGCGGTAGGGCAACTGTTCGTGGTACATGCCAACAATCTGTTCGTGGGCTATGGGTTAGAGTTCAGGTTTTTCAACGGGTTCTGCCCGCCGGGCCGTGGGTTGAGCACCCGAGGCACTTGGTGGACGACGATTGTGGTTGCCGTTGTTCTCGGGGTCCTCCGGCGGGATCCGACACCATTGTTCCACCATAAAACCTACGATGATCAAGATCAACGCGGCAATCACCTGGACGACTGCCTCGGTGACGACGGCGGGCCCGAACCCGGCTTGTGGGACGCGATGAACCAAAATACCCAAATGCCAACCCCCGATTGCGGCTCCAGCATAGGTCCCGGCCTGGGCAAGCACCAGGGTGCGGGCAGCGGCCACGGGATTCATGCGCTGGGCGACCGGGCGTTCGCGATCGCGCAAGACGCGAATCCCTAAAATCAGTTCGAGCACGATGACGGCGGCCACGGTAATGACCGAGGGAGACCCCAGTGCAGGGGTGGGCCAACCGGCTTCGGCCGAAAAGAACGCCCCCAACCACCCCAGGATGGTGAGGACGAGGACGACGAGGAAGACCCAGCTGACACGGATTGATGTCATGTTTCCTCGCTTCCTGGTGCTCGGGGTGGCTCTGGATCACATTGTATTACGGTTGCGGCGTCGTCGGCGGCTGCCGCCAGTTCGGCCACCGGGGTGCCCTTGAGGCGGGCTACCGGGTCGGCCCAGGACCACGGGGCCAGCACGAAAGCGCGCTCGTGGGCTCGCGGATGCGGCAGGAGCAGGTCGGGGTGATCGGAGGTGACGTTGCTATAGGTGATGACGTCGACGTCAAGCGTGCGCGGACCCCAGCGAATATTGCGCACCCGTGCGGCGGCCCGTTCTAGTTCGTGGCCAAATTGCAGCAGCGCCCATGCAGTCAGGGTGGTCTCAATGATGAGCACCTGATTGAGAAAATCTGGTTGTTCCACTCCCCCGACTGGCGCGGTTTGGGCCAGTGGCGACACTGCGGTCACGGTGATGTGTTCGTGGGTGCGAAACGCCTGTACGGCGTCTGCAAGGATTTGCTGGGAGTCGCCAAGGTTCGAACCTAAGGCGATTACGGCCGGCACCGGCTGCGCTGGGACGGCCAGTAAGGGCTGCGGCAGATCAGACACGGTGGATCCTAAGCGTCGCGATGCCGGGTAACCGTCACCGCAACATTGGCAAAGTCCGATGGGATGGGCGCTTGGGGCTTATTGACGGTCACGGTCACACCGTGCACTCGGGAAAATTGCTCGAGGATGCCGTCGGCGATGCGCACCGCGAGCGTCTCAATCAAATTGACCGGGGTGCCGGTAATGAATGCTTCGACGACACCTGCGACTTCGGCGTAGTTGACGGTGTGGGCGACGTCGTCGCTGGCAGCCGCTTGGTCGATATCCACGTCGAGGTCCAGGTCGACCAGAAATACTTGGCCTGCCACACGTTCGGAGGTCAATACGCCGTGGTAGCCGCGGGCGCGCAGACCGGTCAGGCTAATCGTTGCCATAACTTTAGCTTGCTGCCTGACGTGCGGCCACGGTTTTGACAGCGTCGAGGTTTGGGAGCACCGAGTGCACGCGCACAGCCCACACACCGGCTTCGGCCACCTGCGTGGTGATCGCGGCGGTCGCGTGGTCGCGCTGGCGTGGTTCGACGGGTTCTGCGGGATTATCGGCAAGCATTGAGCCCAAGAAGCGTTTGCGAGAAGCGCCGATCAGTACCGGATAGCCCAGCCCCTGGAACGCCTCCAGGTTGTTCAGCAGCTGCCAGTTCTGTTCGCCGGCTTTAGAAAAGCCCAGACCCGGGTCCACGATGAGTTGTTCTTTAGCCACACCAGCGGCTAAGAATGCGTCGAGAATCTGCTGGGTTTCCGCTACGACGTCGGTCACCAGGTCGGTGTACTCGGTTAGCCCGTCCATGGTCTTGGAGTTGCCGCGGTTGTGCATGACGACATAGCGGGCACCGGACTCGGCAATAAGTTCCGGCATATCGGGTTCAAAGTTCAGTCCCGAGACGTCGTTGATCATGACCTCGCCGAATTTCAATGCCGCCCGGGCCGTCGCGGTGTGGCGGGTGTCAACGGAAACATAGACCCCAGCTTTGATCAGGGCTTCCACAACCGGCAGGATGCGGCGTTGTTCTTCTTCGGAGCTGACTTCTTGGGTCCCCGGAGCGGTAGATTCGCCGCCGACGTCGATGATATCCGCGCCGGCATAGTGCATGCGTAGGCCGTGATCGATGGCTTGGGCGGTGTCGAAGTTCTCGCCGCCGTCGGAAAATGAATTATCCGTGACGTTCAGAATCCCCATGACCAGGGTACGATCGGTGGGCAAATCCGCAAAGCTCTTGCGGCTGGCTTTACGCACCACCGACAGTGGGCCCGAGGCCGGGCCGGTTCCTGGGACAGCTCCAATAGACATGGGAATCCTTCCTGCTGGGTTATGTGCCGGGGTGAGGCACCGGGCCTAGTGTACCCCGCCGTTCATGATCAAGCTCATGGCTTCATTGCGTGTGGACGACTCACGTAGTTGTCCACGCACCGCCGACGTCACGGTCTTTGCGTGGGGTTTTTGCACCCCGCGCATCGACATGCACATGTGCTCGGCCGACAGCACCACAATGGCACCGGCCGGGTTGAGGTGCTCCATGAGCGCTTCAACGATCTGAGTGGTCAAGCGTTCTTGCACCTGCGGACGACGCGCAAAAAGGTCCACCAGGCGCGCCAGTTTCGACAGCCCAGTGACTTTCCCATCGTGGGACGGGATGTAGCCAATGTGGGCGTGGCCGTGAAAGGGAACCAAGTGGTGTTCGCACATCGAATAGAACTCGATGTCTTTGACTAACACCATTTCGTCGTGCGAAATATCAAACGTGGTGCCTAAGATTTCTGCCGGATCGCCGTGCAAGCCGGCAAAAAACTCGCTATAGGCGCGCGCCACGCGGGCGGGGGTATCGAGAAGCCCGTCACGGTCGGGGTCTTCGCCGACGGCAAGCAGGATCTCACGAACCGCAGCTTCGATTCGAGGTTTGTCAATCATGAAGTTACTCCTGGTCGCCGCGTAAGGACTGTGCGCCGTCATCATATGACACCGTTGGCTCCGTGTGCGCCGCGTTACTATTATGCGACTGCCCGGACTGTGGGGTGGACGCCGGATGGGTCACCTTATCAGTTGCGGTGCCGGCCGGCATGGCCACCGGTGGGATATTCGAAACCGGACGATCCTCGTGGAATAACCAGGTGTCGCGGGGCTTAAATTTGCGAATATCGGCGAATAGCTCAGCCAGTTCGTGGCGGTTCAGGGTTTCTTGTTCCAGCAGGCGCGCGGCCAGCGTGTCAAGAATATCGCGGTTTTCGTTGAGTACCCAGTACGCTTCAGCGTGCGCGTTATCTAACAGGCCACGAACCTCTTCGTCCACAATGTAGGCCAGCTCGTCCGAGTAGTCTCGTCCACCACCCATACCGGAACGACCCAAGAAGGGTTCGTCGTCGCCGGAGCCAAGTTTCACAGTGCCGACCCGCGCCGACATACCGTATTCGGTCACCATCTTGCGGGCTGTCTCGGTGGCTTTGGTGATGTCATTCGACGCCCCGGTCGACGGGTCGTGGAACACAACCTCTTCGGCTACTCGCCCACCCATCGCATAGGCGAGCTGGTCAAGCAGCTCGTTGCGTGTCACCGAGTATTTGTCTTCATCTGGCACAACCATCGTGTAACCCAGTGCACGACCACGCGGCAAAATCGTGACTTTAGACACCGGTGCTGAGTGATTCAATCCGGCGGCGACCAGCGCGTGGCCACCTTCGTGGTAGGCGGTGACCTTGCGTTCGTGGTCATTCATCAACCGGGTGCGCTTCTGTGGCCCAGCCATCACCCGGTCCACGGCTTCATCAATGGCCCGGTTATCGATCAGATGCGCATTCGAGCGCGCCGTCAGCAGTGCCGCCTCATTGAGCACATTGGCCAGGTCTGCACCCGAAAATCCAGGAGTGCGCTGCGCCAAACCGTACAGGTCGAGGTCGTCGACTAACGGTTTGCCACGGGAGTGGACTTTCAAAATCTGTAAACGCCCTTCCAACGACGGCGCTTCAACCGGCACCTGACGGTCAAAACGACCCGGACGCAACAGTGCCGGGTCCAGGACGTCGGGGCGGTTGGTTGCGGCAATCAGGATGACGTTGGCGTTTTCGTCAAACCCGTCCATCTCGACCAGCAGCTGGTTGAGGGTTTGTTCACGTTCGTCATTGCCGCCCCCAACACCGGCGCCACGGTGCCGACCCACAGCATCGATTTCGTCGACGAAGATAATGGCCGGCGCGTTCTTCTTGGCCTCATTGAACAGGTCGCGAACACGAGAGGCACCAACACCGACGAACATTTCTACGAAGTCCGAACCCGAAATGGTGTAGAACGGAACACCGGCTTCGCCTGCGAGCGCACGGGCAATCAGGGTCTTACCGGTTCCGGGCGGGCCGTAGAGCAGCACGCCGGTTGGGATTTTGGCGCCCACGGCTTTGAATTTCTCGGGCTCGGTCAGGAATTCTTTAATTTCGCCGAGCTCTTCGACGGCTTCTTCAGCACCGGCCACGTCTGTGAATGTGACCTGCGGGTTGTCTTTGGACATCAGCTTGGCCTGGGATTTACCAAACTTCATCATTTGGCTGCCGCCACCCTGCATGCGGGAAAGCAAGAACCAGAACAACAGGGCAATGATGATGAATGGGATCAAGAAGCCCAGCATCGACAGCAACCAGTTCGAAGTAACTGGCTGGTCGGTGAACTCGTTCAACTCGGCTTGAGCGATCTCGTTCACGACCGTTTCGGCGCGGTCCTTCGAATAGAAGAAGTGCACCTGGGTGCCCAGATTGCGGTCCTCGTGGACAAAGTCTTCTTGCAGTGTGAGGTCTACTCGGTGGTCATTGTCGTCCAACAGCGCCTGCGTGGCCCTGTTGTCTTCCAATAATTCGATACCCACCGATGTATCGACACGGCTCGACGACGAGCCCGATAGTACGGGCACGACGAGCAGTAACGCTAAAACTGCAAGGACGATCCAGATGACCGGTCCTTTAAAGATGTTCTTGGCTTTCACCCTTCTAAAGCTACCCCTTTCCTCACCTTGAATTGAATAAGTCTCTTTTCCTTTCGCAATCGGTGGAAGGTTCTCCTATCCACAGCTGCGCGTGGCCTCAGGGGTTTTCCACAATTCGGTCCGCATCGGCACGGTCTGCACTCGGGCTCGGACAGACTGTGGTGCATGACAACGATTTGCGAAAGGAGGTGCGCAGATGAGTATGCTCATCCCATTGCAACCAGATCTTCCCGATGACGGCGACCCGAGCCTCCACATGGCAGAGCCCTTGGAGACTCAGTGGCTTTTCGATATGCACGACGTCAATATGCAACGTTTGGACGCCCTGCACGGTGCCGAACTCGATGCGATGGACACCGGCGAATTGTTAGCGATGCAGTCACTGATTATCCAACGGCTTGCAGCCACCTCGGATGAACAACTCGGGGCCACAATCAATGACCGTCAGGCAAGCTTGTCGCCCGGGGACGTTGCTCGAATCGCCGAAGAGAACCATCGGAGGTTTTATAACTTCCAGTGCCGGATTGCCATGTTGCTTGAGGGCTGGTTTGAAAGTATCGAAGCTCGCAGTGCCACTCTGGCGCACCAAGGAAAACGCCCGTTCAAAGACGCCAGGGACTTCATCGCTCGGCTCATCGGTATCGATAATAAAGAAGTCGAGCGTCGGCTTCGCATTGCTACGGCCAACCCAACAAAACCTGGTGCATCAAAGATGCGAGCCCCTAAGATCCAACAGGCGATGGCCAATGGCAAAATCGATCCGGCCTCTGCAAACTACATTATTGATCGACTGCGCTCTATCCGTGCTGCCTCAAAGCGTGCCGGCGCATCCGATGAGCAAGCCGATCGCTTGGTTGCCACGAAAGAAGGCGAATTGTTAGCCAAAGCATTACATGCCGGACCCGATGAGGTCCGCAAATTTGCTGACCGGGTCAAGCGCTGCACGAACCGGCAGTTCACCAAACCCGACACTCGGCTCACACCCAAGCAACGACAGTATGAAGAAGGTCTGCGGTACATCTCTCCGTTGGGAGATAATCACATTCGTCTCGACTGGGTGCTCACCAAATGGCAGTACCGCAACGTATTAGAACGATTACGACGGCAGGTCAATAACCTGCGCAATGATATTTCACGAATCAACGAGCAAACCCAAGAGCACCCCAACGGGGTCACAAAATCTGGCGCGGAACGCATCACACCCGCAGATGAGGAATATGAAATCCCCTTGCTCTACGATGATCGCACCCCAGCTCAACGGTGGTCGCACTTTCTGCTGGATATTTTAGAAACCGGCATCGTGTTGACCACTTTGCCGGCAGGAAGCGCACAACATCAGGTCAATCAACACTCTGCGCTCGACAACCAGGACGCTACGCAAGATAGCGGAGAGGCACACCCCGAGGATGTCGCTCCATCAGGAGTGGTCATTCCGGGGCTGGGACGTCTCGTCAATGTCACTCCCAACGTGACGGTTGGTTTGCAGTATGCAGATCTGGCCGGCAGATATTTGGACTTTGGGTCCGAGGAGGCCAATGTGCAGCGCGAAATCGCTGCACTCTTGGAAGGCAGGAAACCCTTCCCTCAGTTGTATGACTACGATGCGATGGAACTCGATTGGGCCCAGTTACGTATGACGGCCTGTGATGCGTCCGTCATCCCTATGGTGCTCAATTCCAAAGGTGAGCCCCTCGACGTCGGTCGGAGTCAACGCTCATTTCCAACCAGCATTCGTCGCGCCGTCATTGTACGTGATGGCGGCTGTGCCTACCCGGGATGCAATATGCCCCATATGTACTCCGAGGTACATCACATCAAGCATTGGCAAGACGGCGGCTCGACGTCGTTGGAGAATGCGGTGATGCTGTGCCGATTCCACCACCTGGTCATCCATCAGTCTGAGGTGTTAGTCCGACTCAACGACGATCAATTTCCCGAATTTCTGTTGAACCCCACCACACCTGAAGCGACGTGGGTTCGGAATTATGTGCATCGCGGATGACGCATGGTTCGGAAGTCATCCCGGTGGTGTCCTATGTTGCGGCATCACCGGGAATCGGCAGCCTTATCTTACTGGTAGACGTGTGGTGCGAGTGTTCCTAGGACTTCCAGGTTGCGATATTTCTGGGCGAAGTCCAAGCCGTAGCCGACCACGAATTTATTGGGAATATCGCGTCCAATATATTTCACGTCGATGTCCACGGCTAAAGCTTCTGGTTTGCGGAACAGTGTGACAATCTCAACCGACGCTGGGCCCCGCGATTCTAAGTTGGTTTTCAACCATGACAAGGTCAGACCGGAGTCAACAATGTCTTCAACGATGACAACGTGGCGACCCATGAGGTCTTCTTCAAGGTCTTTGAGGATTCGGACAACCCCGGATGATTTAGTGCCCGAACCATAGGAGGACACGGCCATAAAGTCGATGGTGACATTTGATTTCATTGCCCGGGACAGGTCCGCCATAATCATCAACGCACCCTTGAGTACGCCCACAAGCAGAATATCTTTACCTTCGTAGTCGCGATCGATCTGCGCTGCCAGGTCTTGGACAATCTCGTCTATCTCGTCGCGAGTCAGTAGTACGGACTCTAAATCGCCTGCAACATCTTCGGCCTTCATGGTCACTCCTCGTCATGTCAGGTTAGTCCCTCTGGTGGGAGGGGATGACTAATAGTTTTGCATATTCTTCCCCAGCTTTTTTGCGGTAAAGACTCACATGACCTTCAAGCTGGATCGGTCCTGGAGACGACGCCCGACCAACCGGCGGGAAGACGAGTTCTTGGATGGCAACCAAGCGCTCAAAACTTGGTTGCGGGGCTCCAAAATGTTGTACTGCAATAGCGATAACGCGCCGCAATATCGCCGGTTGTAACTGCTGCAACACTTTTAGCGGGAAACTGACCTGATCCGGTTCTTCTACGCTGAGCTGACGGTAGGTGTCGTGAGCGATTTGCTCAAGCACGTTGGCGTCATCAGCTGCCAGGTGCGCGGTGGTCACTAAACCAGAAAACACTCCATGGCCCAGCCCAGTCTTCGGGTCCATAAGCGCCGGCAGAAGGTGCTGACGCACCCGGATTCGTGCGATGGAGTCATCGAAATTCATCGGATCGTCAAAATACTGAATTCCGGCCCAAGCACAAATACGTTCGGTGTCCTCACGGCTCAGTCCCAATAATGGGCGCCCAATGCGCACGGGCTCATATCCGGGAACGTCGTGGGTGCGTTGGGCGCGAATACCAGCTAAAGAACGTACCCCAGAGCCGCGTGCCAGCCCTAACAACACCTGTTCCGCCTGATCATTCGCGGTGTGGGCCGTTAACACCCCGGCCGCTTGCGCCTCATGAACACACTGCACAAAGGCGTTATATCGAGCCTGCCGGGCCGCAGCCTCAAGCCCGTCCTGCTTCAGGGTCACCGACAGTTCACGGGTCACGACGGGGTGTAATCGCAGGGTCTTACAAATCTGAGCCGTCCGCATGGCGATGTGTGCGGTGAGGTCTTGGAGCTGGTGATCGAAAATCAGCGCCCCAAACCGGGCACCCGTGGTGCGTTGGGTTTCCGCTGCCAACACGGCTAAAGCCATTGAATCGGCTCCACCGGAGACCCCGATCAGTACCGGTTGCTCTTGAGGAACGTGCCAGCCTTGTAGCAGGGTTTTCAATGCCTTCACACCGGCATGTACTGGCGCAGGCCACGCTGTGGTTGGAGGCCAGTTAGCCGGGCCGTGCATGTCAGGCTTGGGTGGGACACTCATGGGGTGCCTAGTTGAGCACGCGGGCAATCCAGGCGTCAGCGTCGGTGAGTTCTTCCATCGTTGGAAGATGCTCGGGTGCCTCCCAGACGACGTTGAATTGGTCCATCCCTACGCGGTCAACCACAGCCGCCACAAAAGCTTGTCCCTGTTTATACTGCTTCGCCTTGGCGTCGAGTCCGAAGAGTTTCCGCAACAGTTGGGCCAACCAGTTGTGGCTCGCCGAGCGATCATCGAAGCGCTTGCGGATCATCCGCACGGTGGGCACGAGTTTGCGGTCGACGCCGTCCATCATGACGTTCGCGTGGCCTTCAAGCAGGGACATGACCCCGGTGATCTGGGATTCGAGTTGCTTGCTTTTGGCCTTCTTCTGGTCTGCAGTGAGGTTATTTTCGGCATCGGGCAGGATATTGGTCAGCAGGAAGTCGGTAGCGACGTCCAAGATGTGTTGGGCTAGCCAGGGGGCTTGTGCAAATTGCGCCACGTGTGTCAGTTCGTGCAGGCTGACCCAGAAACGGAAGTCCTCGGGGTCGAGTCTGAGTTCGTCCCGGATCATCATGACGTTGGGTGCCACCAGCATGAGCCGTGGTTTGGCTTCAGCACCGGCCGATTGGGCGGCGTAAGGTTCGAACTGCCCTAAGATCTTGGTCGATAAAAACGCCAACACCGCGCCCACTTGGGCGCCTGAGAAGCCAGCGGTGACATCGGTGCCGAGACTTTTTAGCAGGTTTTCATTGACTTGACTGAGCCGATCGAATGCTGGTTCCAGCATGACTTGTAAAGAGTGGGAGTTAGCGGTGATCCAGC
>CAZAAP010000044.1:0-15391 GCA_964482935.1 uncultured Enteractinococcus sp. | reverse complement strand
TGTCTGCGGGCCGGATATGTGAGCCCTGTGGAATAGCCATGGAAGGCTCCCTTGAGCAAGGGTATGACGCTTCTTACAGTACGCTCCTCCGAAGGGGCGGTCAACGGTGGTCAGGCATGCTGTGCTCTTGAGACGAGGCCGCACGGACGGGTAAAATGTGGGCACCGCGACTAGGGGGCTGCGCAATGAAGGTATTAGTAGCAGGTGCTACCGGAGTGATCGGCCGTCAGCTAATTCCACAACTCGAAGCGGCTGGACATACAGTCATCGGGTTGGCGAAGTTCGTTCGTGAACCGACGGGGGCGTCCATGCTCGCTGTTGATGCACTGGACCGAGACGCCCTGGTGCGCGTAGTGGAGGAACATGCCCCCGATGCCATCGTTAATCTGCTTGCGGCAATCCCTGATCGCATCAACCCCAAGAGCATCGGCCAAGACTTTGCGATGACTAATCGGCTGCGGATCATCGGCACGGAGAACCTGCGGTTTGCAGCCCAGCGTGCCGGTGTTGCACATTTCATCTCCCGAAGCATCGCATTTGGTTATGAACCCCGGGGCACTGCGCTGGCCGACGAGAAAGCTGCGCTGTGGCGCAATCCGCCCAAACCATTCGCCATCGTCCTCGATGGGATAAAACGGCTGGAAGCAACGACCCGAGCAGCTCATGGCACGGTGTTACGGTTCGGCCACCTCTACGGTCCCGGCACGAGCTTCGCCCCCGACGGTTGGCTCTTCAGAGACGTGCAACAAGGCAAAATGCCGCTGATCGGTGACGGGTCTGCGACTTTCTCCTTCATCCATACCCAAGACGCCGCAGCAGCCATAGTTGCAGCATTAGATACCAAAGCATCCGGCGTTTTTAATATTGTCGACGACGACCCGACTGAAGTCCGAGAGTGGCTGCCCACACTGGCCGACATGATGGGGGCGCCCGCACCCAAACGGGTCTCGCCCCTGCTGGCAGGTTTCGCTGTGGGAACGTGGGGCATCGCTTTTATGACGCGGCTACGCGGTGCAGATAATACAACAGCAAAACAGGTCCTCAACTGGCAACCGGAGTACTCCAGTTGGCGCGAAGGGTTCGCAGACGAACTAGCGCACGCAGACACCGTGGGCTGACAATACTGAATGCCCGTTGACCGGGGGCTGAATGCTGATATCCAGCACGGTAGATTATTCTTATGAATTCTACCTTCCGCCCAACTCAGCTCTGGGATCGTCGCAGCATCCAGCTCCCAATTTGGCGGAAACGACTCGTCAATCTCGCCCCAAAAACTCTGGTCATCCTCCTCCAGGGCCTTTTCTGTCTTGTCGTGGCGGTACCCGTCGCGCTGCTGTGGTTTTACACCGACGAGATAACCATCGTCCTCGAACTGCTGGTCGGTTTCGCACTGCTCCTAGCGCCACTGTTGTATATCCTCATCACCGTCCCGGAGCGTCTGACTTTTTGTGTCAACATCGTCCTCCCCGTGGCGGATCTCGTGGGACTTGGCCTGATCCGTTGGGCCACCCTGCCTGACGGTTCTCAATTGGGCAGTTTGGCACTGGCCCCAGCCCTCTGGCTGGTGGTGCGCTTCGGCCTGAAAGGGGTCTTCTGGGGGACGCTGCTGCTGCTAGCCACCATGTCGGTGCCGTCGGTGGTCAATGTCACCGAGCTGACCGTCGCGGACTTTGCGCGTTTCACGGTTCTGCCCGTCACATTTATCATCGTCTCCGCACTCGTGGTCGTGTTGTTTTCGCGACTGTCACACCAGCATGCGGAGTTACGACGCAGTGACCGACTGGTCAAAGGCGTGATCGATCATCTCAATGTGGGCGTGTTGGTGATGGACGCTGACGGTCATGACATGATGGCCAACCCCGCCCAACGCGATATCCACGACCTTGTCTCACCTCCCAGCAACCCGGATCCAACCGAAGCCGGTCATTTGCTCTTTGATCTCGACGGCGTCCCCATACCGCCTGAGGAGCGGCCTGCTCGGAAAACTATTCGGGGCGAGGCCTTCGATAACATGCTGATGCTTGCCGGACCACCCACAGGAGGGCAGAGCGTTTTGTGCGTCACCTCGCGGATTATTGACAGTCCTGACGGCAGTGTGGAATCGCGCATTTTAATCTTTGACAACATCAGTGACGCCTATAATGCCCAACGGGCACAACAAGATATCATCGCCACGGTATCCCATGAGCTGCGAACTCCGCTGACATCCATCCTGGGTTATACCGATTTTGCGATCGAAACACTAGACGAATTGCCAGAAGAAGACCGACGTGAACTCGGAGTCTTTCTCGACGTTATTGAACGCAATGGCCTCAAGCTCCTGGCCCGGGTCGAAGATTTGTTGTTACAACAAAAGACCCAGTACGGGAACCTCAAACTAAATCGACAAGTCGTCTCATTAGCTGACCTGGCAGGTGACGCTGTGCGAGCACAATGCGCGGTGGCCACCGCAAAGGACATCAGTTTGGAGCTTGAAATATGCCAGGAACCCGTCACGCTGGCTGACCCGCAGCGTATCAACCAGGTGATGGACAATCTCTTATCCAATGCCCTGAAATTCACTCCATCCGGCGGACGAGTACAGGTGCGCGTCGATCACACCAGCGGAACCGATGTCACGCCGGAGGCGATTGTTGCTGTGACTGATACTGGACCCGGAATGGCCCCAAAAGAACTCGAAAAACTCTTTACACCCTTTTACCGAACACAATCGGCCACCGAGTCGGCTGAAGGAACGGGACTAGGACTCTCAGTTGCCAAAGGCATCGTAGAAACCCACCACGGCCGCATCGAAGTCGAAAGCCGCCCCGGACAAGGTGCAACCTTCACGGTACGCCTACCCCTTCACGAGGAGGACCCAGCGTGAGCCCATCGCATCGTGCACACCGTGAAAGCCCTACCTGGTTATGGGTCGTTGCCATCATCCTCTGTCCGCTCTATGGCATAGCAGCCACGTGGGTTTTCGTTTTCTCCAACACGTTTGGCACGTTCGGCGACCACATTATTCGAGACATCATGCTCCTGATCGTCTCGGTCATCTCCGCGCTGGCCTTGACCTACATCAGTCTGCTGTTATTTACCTTTCTTCGCAGAGAAGCCAACACCGAAGGCCGAGCCGCAGACTTCGAGTGGCATCTCTTAGTACCCTGTCTCAATGAAGAATCGGTCGTGGCCGAAACTGTCTCGGCTGCACGAGCCAGTTTTCCGGCAGCCCACGTGTGGGTGATCGACGACGCCTCGGATGACAGTACGGCCGCGATTGTTCGTGGTCTCCAAGACTTCGATGACCACGTGCATCTCATCAGTCGCATGGTTCCGAATGCACAAACCGGTAAAGGCGATGCGCTCAATGCAGCGTACCGCCAGGTGGGCCGCTTTGTTGGCACGGATCCGCAGCGGCGTCAGCGCACCATCATCGGCGTGTTAGACGCCGATGGCTACCTGTCGGATAACGCCCTGGACTTGTTAGCAGGCCCGCAGGCTTTCGGTGAGGACCAGACCGGTGGCGCCCAGGTCGAAGTCTGGATGAAAAACCGGGCGGATAAACGGCCACGCCCGCACCACGGGTGGTGGCAGAACCTGGTCGGTAGAAGCCTGATCCGGCTTCAAGACATCGAATTTCGCACGGCCAACTCTGCAATGCAGTTGCTGCGCCTTCGAACCGGCACCGTCGGTATGGGCGGCAATGGCCAGTTCAATCGACTTGCAGTTTTGGATCATCTCGCCGAGGTCGACGGCGAACCGTGGGGCAAGGGACTCAGCGAAGATTTTGAACTTGGACTCAAAATCCTCGCGCTGGGGTATCGCACGCACTACACGCGCCAAGCACACGTCTCGCAGGAAGCGCTCCCGTTTTTCCGACGTTTGCTAACTCAGCGCACCCGGTGGGCACAAGGGCTGCTGGAGGGCGCGTCGTTGCTGCCGCGCTTGCGTCGCGCCCGAGCGTTGAGTTTCACAGGGTTCTTAGAATTGCATTTCCTCATCAGTCAGGCTTGGCTGTCGATGCTTAACCTACTGATCATCCCAACGTTGACCATCATGGCGCTGGTCGAAGGCAGCCTGCTGGTCTGGCAAAGTACCACGCATCTGCTCAGCCTGCTGGCGGCGATCATGTTCTTGGTGTTGCCCTACGCCATGTGGGGACCGCTGTACCGGCTTCGCGCCGGCGCGAACGTGAGGTGGACAAATTCCGCTGGGCTTGGCGGGTTATTCCTGGGATATGTGTATCTGACATATGTGTTCTATGCGCGTGCTATTGGTCGCATGCTGACCGGTCAGAATGCGTGGGCAAAGACCAAACGAAACGCTGACGATCTGCGCCAGCTGGAACCTGCACCGCTGTTGTCGATCGTTCCATCAGCCGCACCCCTATTGGACCGAGCCGTGGTGCAAGAGCTTGCCCTGGAGCTGGAAGGCCGCGAAGAGTACGCTCGGGAGCTGATTTCCACGTTCGCGGTGATCTGGCCAAAACGGTTGGCCAATGTTCAGCAAGCCTCTGCCGCCGAGGATCCACAGGCTGCTTGGGATGCGGTGGCCAGTATTCGAGTTGCCGCCGATATGCTGGGTGCCGCCCGATTGGCCGGCACCGCAAACCACATTGTTGAATTTGTCGAGGCCCGAGACTTCGAGAAACTGCGGCAGTCCCTGCCGACCTTGGAACAACTTGGTGCTGAGACGGTCGAAGAGATCCGCAGTGTCGTGGTCTCCGCCTCGTAACGGGCAGTTATCGGGTGGCGCTGTTTTCTAACAGGCTGGCGAATTGTTCTCGCAGTGCGCGCGGCCGGAAGGGTTTGGTGAGAAAAAGATCCGCTCCGGCAGCAAGACCCGCGTCTTTATCCGATTCCGAAGAGCGCGCCGAAATAATCACGACGGGTCCTGTGTAGGTTTGTCGAAGACTGCGCACGACCTCTAGCCCACTGATATCTGGCAGGCCAATATCGACAGTGATCATGGAGTAGGGTTTTTGCTCAGCTTGGTCCAGGCCATCCTGCCCGGTGCTGACCGATTCGACTTCGAGTCCGGCCTGACTGATCGTCATTTCCAGGAGACGGCGGATATCGTCGTCATCTTCAATAATGAGAGCGGTGTCGGTGTGAGGTGAGGGGTGTGAGGTCATGGCATCCTTCAAGCGCGTTGCTGACATGGGCTGATTCAGGAGAAGATACCCACCAGCACACCACGTGGGATGCCGCTTGCACAAGGGTGGGGAACAGCTTTAGGGCCTACCGGCTTGGTCTTTGAGGTCTTGTTGCGGGTCGCGATTGGCTTCGACGTCAATGCCGCGCATAAACAGCAACGCGAACGTGGCGAGGAGGATGAGCACCCCGACCGAAACATAGATGGCTTCGGGCGTCCAGCCGGCATCCATGAGCGCTCCGGTAGCGGTCGGGGCGATAATGGCGCCAAAGCGTCCAATCCCAATACCCCAGCCGGCCCCGGTAGATCGCAACCCGGACGGATACGACTGCGGGGTCAACACGTAGAGCCCGGCGATACACCCATTGGTAAAGAGTCCCACCAGGACCCCCACGAGCAGGACGACGGGGGTCCATTGGGCAGAGAATACAAAGAGTGCCATCAGGATCGCGGCCAGCACCGTGAAGCGAACCAGGACGACGCGCGTGGCCCAGCGGGCGGTAAAGAAGCCAAAGATGAGCGAACCGATTGCCCCGCCGAGTGTGAGGCCCACCGTGACGAACATGGAGAGGTTTTCGCTCAGACCGGTTGCGTGCATCAGTCGAGGAGTCCAGGAACTGACGAAATAAAACGCGAACATAACCACAAAGAACGTAGTCCAGATGACGAGGGTGACCCGTCGGTGCTCTTGGTTCAGCAGCTTGCCGATGCCGGTTTCTTGTTCGCGGCGTTGTGCTGCGGTGTCGGGAACAGTCAGTTCGACCGGTTCTTGATAACCCAGTCGGCGAGCGATGCGGTCAGCTTTGTCTTGAGCGTTTTTGGGCTGGCGGTTATACAGGTAGGAGGCTGATTCGGGGAGCAGCGGAAGGACCAGACCGATGGCGATGAGTGTCATGATGCCGCCCACGAGAAACACGGAACGCCAGCCATAGGTGTTGATGAGTCCAACCATCGCGGTGCCGCCAAGCGCTGCGCCGATCCCGTAACCGGCAGCATAGATACTGATGGCTAATCCGCGGTGCTTTCGTGAGGCGTATTCGGAGGTCAATACGTTTGTACCCACCAAGATGCCACCGATGCCAAGCCCGGTCACGATGCGCCACAGGCCCAGTTCTGTGGCGGAGTTGGCCGTGGCAGATAAAAAGAGGCCGGTGGCATTGACCAGCAGTGCCAGGATCGTCATGGGACGACGACCGATGCGGTCTGCCACGGGGCCAAGCGCTAACGCACCGACCGCCATGCCAACTAAGGCGGCGCTCATGACGATGCCAAGTTCGGTCCCGCTGAGTTGAAATTCTTCGGTGACGGCATTGGAAGTAAAAGAGATAGCCAGCACGTCGTAGCCATCAAGAGCATTCAGGAAGGTACACAGGGCGATGATGAGCCATTGATAACCGGACATCGGCCGGATATTGATCCGTTCACGCAGATCCACCAGAGCCTCCTCTGGATGCACACAGGAAGAATAGCTATGTTGATAGTGAATTTCTTGGTAGTCACGCTAACCGGGTTCACGACCCCTGACAACCCCTCTGCGAAGGCAGCTCGTCGGTCTAGGCGCGGCATCTATTCCGAGCCTTGAAAGCAGGGGGAGTCAGACCAACGTTGCCGTGATGGATGAACGAAAAAGACTCAGAAGATTTTCTGCCAGTACGTCGGAGATTGTTCAATAAGCCCCCTCCGGTCTGCCGGCTTCACGCAGTGAAGACGGAGGGCAGTTGCCAGGTGGACCAAAAGAGGCTGGCACCTGAAAACTCAGGTGCCAGCCTCTAGAAAGAACTTCGAGGATTAGTTGTCGCGAGTCGCGGTGGTGCCGCCTTCTTCTTCAAGTGATTCGGACGGATCACTCACCACATCAGAACCACTCTTCACGGTCTCGTGACCGGCTTTATCGTTATCTGGGTTCGCATTGGGGCTATTGGAGTGGCCCTGCGCTTCGTCCTGATAACCGGTGGACTTATCGATGAACTCGGCGGCCTTTTCTGAAACCTTCCCCAGGGTGGGGTTTTTATCTTTGAGGGTTTCAGTGACGGTGCCGGCCACGCCGTGCACCTGCTCTTGGGTTTTCGGATCGGTCCAGAATTGCTGAACAGACTGCTTGGCCTGCTGGGCTGCCTCCATGGCTTGCTCTCTACCCTGGTTATTACCGAGGTAATACCCCACAGCGACACCGAGACCGAAAGTTATGACTCGTCCGATACGTAAAATCTTCATAGTGTCGCAACTCCTTATAAATTGGTCGTACTCCTTACGAGTCTTCTCGGTCCTACAGTCAAGGTCAATGCTGTATCAACGACTTCTGGCTGGGAAACTACTTAGAAAAGCTGCAAAACTTGATCAAACCATCAAGCTGTTCCTCCTCTTTGGACTTTGCGGTACCGTGAAATTAGGTCTTCAATCACCTTCGGAACCTCATCGCGAAACCAAACTATTCAAGCGCAGGAGGAAGCATGCCAAACGTCGCAGAACACTTCATTGCCACATTCGAAGCAAACGGTATTGATCGGATCTGGGGGATTGCCGGCGACTCCCTCAACGGGTTCACGGATGCGCTGATTGGCTCAACGATTGAGTGGATGACGGTGCGGCATGAAGAAGCTGGTGCGTTTGCGGCAGCAGCCGAGGCTGAGGTGACCGGTGAGCTGGCGGTGGTTGCGGGCACGTCTGGTCCGGGAAATCTGCATCTGATCAATGGGCTCTATGACGCGCAACGCTCGCGAGTACCGGTGTTGGCGATTGCCGCACAAATCCCATCGGAAGAAATCGGGACCGGCTATTTCCAGGAAACCCACCCTCGGGAGCTGTTTCGGGAGTGCAGCGTGTATGTCGAATACGTCAGTGACGTCAACCAGCTGCCCCGGGTACTGACCATTGCGATGCGCAACGCGATCGAACAACGCGGTGTGGCCGTCCTCGTCTTGAGCGGCTCGATGTTCGTCACCGACATGCCCGAGACCACCCCAGAGATCATTCGGCCCACCAACTCCCGCATCCTGCCCAGTGCCCATGAGCTGCAGCGTGCCGCGGAGGTCCTCAATGATGCTACTAACGTCACCATTCTGGCCGGGGCTGGTGTGGCGGGTGCACACCCGGAATTGCTTGAGGTGGCCGAATTGCTGCAGGCCCCGATCGTGCACGCGATGCGCGGTAAAGAACACGTCGAATACGACAACCCCTATGACGTGGGTATGACCGGCCTGCTGGGCTTCGCTTCGGGATATCAAGCGATGTTCGATGCTGATGCCCTGCTGATGGTCGGTACCGACCTGCCATATCAGCAGTTCTATCCCCACGACATCCCGGTGATCCAGATCGATCGGCGTGGTGCCCAAATTGGCAAACGAGTACCCGTCGATGTGCCACTGGTCGGCACAGCCAAGGACACGCTGCGCGAGCTAGTAACCCTGCTGGAACCGGCCAAGTCCTCCAAGCATCTGAAGAAGATGCGCGACCACTACCAGAAAACGCGCAAGAAACTGGATGATCTGGCCCAACCTTCGCGTGGTTCGCGGCCCATCCACCCGCAGTATCTCACCCGCCTGGTGGATGAGCGAGCCGCCCAAGACGCGGTGTTTATTCCCGATGTTGGATCGCCTGTGGTGTATGCGGCCCGGTATCTGACGGCAACGCAGAATCGCCGGATTATCGGATCGTTTTCTCATGGCTCGATGGCCAATGCGATGCCCATGGGCATGGGCGCCCAGGCGGCGTTTCCCGAACGCCAAGTGATTGCCTTAGCCGGTGACGGCGGGTTGAGCATGCTGATGGGAGATCTGCTGACGCTTCGGCAATACGATCTGCCGGTCAAAGTCGTGGTGTACAACAACTCGTCGCTGAATTTCATCGAACTGGAGATGAAAGCCGATGGTTTCGTGCCGTTTGCCACGGAGCTGGAAAATCCCGACTACGCCAAGGTTGCTGAAGCGATGGGGATTTGGGGCCAGCGCGTGGAACGCAGTGCCCGGCTCCCCAAGGCTCTTGACGAATTTTTAGCCCACGATGGTCCGGCCCTGTTGGATGTGGTGACTGAGCGCCAGGAACTGACGATCCCGCCAACGATCACGGCGGCACAGGCCAAAGGTTTCTCGCTCTACGCGGTGCGGGCGGTACTTAGCGGCCAGGGGTCCGAGCTGGTAGACCTGGCACGGGCGAACCTGCGACGCATCCTGTAATCGACCTCGTCAGAACCCGGTGATGCCATAAAAGCGCGCCTGGAGTGTTCGCACCGCGTCGCTGAACTCTGGGTGCGGGCCGCTCACCGGAATATTCGGGGCCACCGTCGTAATCGGCAACGGTGCTACCGGTGCGGGCGGGATATCCCATTCCTGCAGCCACTGGGTGAGTTGGGCGCCACTGGTCGCATAAACGATAGGCCCCAAGCCCACCCAGGCGTGGGCGGCAGCGCACATTGGGCAGTGCTCGCCCGAGGTATAGACGGTCGCAGCCGCCCGCTGTTCAAGCGTGAGATGATGTGCAGCCCAACGAGCGATCTCAAATTCTGGGTGCCGGGTGTGGTCCCCACCGGACACGCGATTGCGATCGGCAAAGACTTCGATCCCATTGGCATCCGCCAGCACAGAACCGAAAGGTTCATCACCGGCCTCGAGTGCCTGCTGGGCCAGATCTACGCACTGTTGCAAAAACTGTCGATCCTGATCCGTTAGTTCTACAGGAGTCATAGACACCACTCAATCACGAAACCTCGCACTGTACCCGCCATGACCGCAGACCGACGGTGTGCAAACCTTTGCGCCCGGTCAATACGTGCTGTATCAACCGGGCGCAAATTTTCATACTTGACCGTAGCGAACTAGTAGTTTGCTGGCGGATCAGAAGCCGGGAAGGATTCATCGATCTGCTCGTCTACGACGGCGTCTTCGCGATCCTCTTCCGGATACTTCTCGTCGATATAGTCCTCATTCTCGGAGTCTGGTTTCGCGTTTTCGTCGTCCTGACGCTTCTTGTTTTGATCCTGTGTCATAACGATCAACTCCCTTCTGTGCCTATTCTCCACGTCTGACAACTTGATGGCTAGGGGCTAGACACACCCGATCAAAGCATCCCCATGGACACTAGCGACCTGCCGCTGAAGTAACGCGACATCGGTAAGGAGCATCACCTGGCAACGTTCATACCGCACAACACCGACACCCTCGAAGCTGAGGAGGGACTGCTGGCCACCGGACGACATTCCGACCTTGCAAGAAGCCGTGCCGGTCTTGCCGACCGCCTCGGAAGTCAGGGTGTCGCTGTTGGAACAAATTGGGCTGTAGCAGCGTCGTCGGCAGTGCTGTAGCGCCAGGTGGCCGGGTGTTTCTGCGCTGCCGCACGGGGGCGCGTGGAGAACATCTCACGTGGGTTCGAGGTCTTTACCGCAAATTTGCCTGGTATTTTTGGTAGCGTCACTTTGTGACGAATACTGTTTTGCGGTCTACGGACCCTACTTGGAGTTGATACCCCCGTGAGTGATGAACGAGCGCGCACTATAAATACCCTGCGCGAAATTGCACAGGCGCTAGACAGCGATCAATCGGCGCAGGCCGTAGAAATCTTAGGGAGCGTTGGCCCGGAGGCCGAAAACGGACGCCCCAGCACGGCCCAACTATCCGTAGTGGCCCTGGAATCCCTGGACGCCTGGTACGCGGCCAACGGACTGGCCAACGGCAAAGTCCGGGTGATGCAGCGCGATGTGCCCCGTTCGATTCGCAACCTCACTCCGGCACTCGAAGCGCTCGCAGCCAAGGGCCGAGCACTGCGTTCTGCACCAAGCCTGCTGCAGCGCAACCCCGAACAATCGGTTGCAGCAGCCGGTGCCTACATGGTCGCCGCCGCGTTGAGCGTGCTGGCAGGCCAGCGCGAAGCCAGCTTCGACGAGGTCCTGAACGAACTGCTTCCCGAACAAGAAGTCAGCGAACAACCTACCCCCGTTGCTCCTGCAGCATCACAGGAAGAAGCCGCACCGGCAGCAGAAGAGACCCCAACAGCAGCAGCCGATGAGGTCGTCGAGGTTGTTGATGAGACCGCCGAACCAGCTGACGCCAACGCTGATGACCCACACGCCCGCTACACCGCGATCGTCGAAACCCGTTTCATGGCCGGTGTCAAAGAATTCGCCCAGTGGATGGGCGAGGGCCACGCGGTGACCGGAACCGGTCTGCCCAAGCGTGCAGACATCAAAGATGTTGCAGCAACCATTGGCATTGACGCCGAGGGTGTAGCAAAGAAACCTGAAGAAGCCGAACCCGTCGCCTCCGATCAGGACCTGACCGTGGCCGCTGAGCCCCAACCGACACGGTACGCTACCTCCGCTCAGGCCATCCCAGAGCTGATGGCCTTCTGGACCACCATGCAGGCAACCGGTCAGGCCGTGGTGAAATCCACCAAGATCCAACCGGGTGCCAAGGCTGCGGCCTTCGCATTCGAAGCCTACGAACAACTTGATAAAGCAGAAGACCTGGTAGCAACCTACGTCGCACAGACCCTGTCGTACGACGCCGATGAGACCGCAGCCAAACAGACCGCTCAGTTCATGCTGAAGCCTGAATCCGCCAACGCCGATGGTGTGCTGATCCCACGCTTGCGTCAACTCGAAGCGATGGACCTGCTCGAGATTGCCGATGGCAAACCTGTCATCCCCGCTGCCCTGCACTCCGCTGTGACCAAGGGTGCACAACAAGCCGCCAAATAAGTTTGGCGCTGTAGAAACCCGCAGATGTGAACTTCGAAAGAAGCACGACGGCCCCATTCCGGTACGTACCGGAATGGGGCCGTCGTCGTTTTGAGGTGGGGGCAGGAGTTGAACCTGCGTACACGGCCTTGCGAGCCGTGACCTAGCCACTCGGTCACCCCACCGAAATGCAGTCATAGCACCACTGCGACACTCATGTTACGTTTGGCCTATGGCAGGTGCAAATGATTTAGCTAGCGAATTTCCATCGGCTGAAACGGTTGAGGATTTTGTTCGCAACGTTGCCGCAGTGCGCGCTCGGATTACAGCAGCCGCCCAGCGTGCCGGGCGCGACCCAGCGGACATCCGCTTACTGCCGGTCAGTAAGACGGTTCCGGAAGAACGCCTTCGCTTGGCCGTGGAAGCCGGGATGCACCAACTGGGTGAAAATCGGGTGCAAGAAGCCACCCGAAAATACCATGCCATGAAAGACCTGGACGTGGAATGGTCCGTTATTGGCAACCTGCAGACCAATAAAGCACGCGATGTGGCAGCCTATGCTTCGGAATTCCAGGCACTCGATCGGCTGCGGGTAGCAGAAGCACTCGACCGTCGACTTGAAGCTGCCGGACGCACGCTCCCGGTCTTTGTTCAAGTCAATACCTCAAACGAGCCACAAAAATACGGCATCCAGCCGGATGAGTTGCCGTCCTTTTTGGCAGAGCTCCGCCAGTATCCCGCCCTGGAAGTGCAGGGACTGATGACCCTGGCGGTGTTCAGTTCAGATGCGCAACGGGTGCGGAAATGTTTTATTTTGCTGCGTGAATTGCGCGACCGCATGCGCGTCGAGGTCCCCGACCTCATTGGACCCGGTGAGCTGTCGATGGGCATGTCCGGGGATTATGAAATCGCGATCGAAGAGGGTTCCACTGTGGTGCGCGTCGGTCAAGCAATCTTTGGTGCACGCTCCACTCCGGATAGTGCCTACTGGCCCGGCATGGCATGACGCCCGACCCTGTTGACTGCAAGGAGCACAAAGATGCGATACATCGGGCTGTTGCGGGCCGTCAACGTCGGTGGGAAAAACACCATCCCGATGGCAGATTTGCGCAGTGCTCTGGCAGCTCTCGACCTGCAGCAAGTGCAAACGTACATTCAAACTGGCAATATCGTCTTCGACTCAGACCAGACAGAAGCCGTATTGCGACAGGCCATCGAACAGCGCATTGAACAGCGTTTTGGCTTTCACGTGGATGTCGTCTTGAGAACCTTCGCTGAATTCGACCGCCTCGTCGCACACTGCCCGTTTGGAGTACAGGCCGGCTTGGCATCGTCGTCCTCAGTCCCTGCAGGCCTGGCGGTTGCCTTCTTGGACGGCCCGCCGAATCCTGACGCCGCTGCGACACTTGCGCGGTATGCCAGCCCAGAGGAGCAATACCAGGTTGTTGGTCGCGACGTGTATTTGTTCTTGCCCCAAGGAACGGCGCGATCCAAGTTAGTAACCAAAGTGCAGAAGTTAGGTCCTGTGGCAACGCTGCGGAATTGGAAAACCGTACGAAAGCTTCACGCCCTGGCACTCACCGATCAGAAGAAACAGGACTAATCTCCGGGTCAGACACCTTGTTCGAACCGGGCGCTTGCTCAATCCTCAGACAATGATAAAAACCAGCTGAACGCTGCACGGAGATCACTCATCGGATAAATATGCGCAAGGATTGTGCCAGAACCGGACTGTAGCAGCTGGGAGAGGGTTCTCAGGAATGCGGCCGGATGAGCGATCGTGGTATTCGTGTCGCCCACCCAGCCGAAGCGACGCAGCTGTTGGATTGTGGCATCGACTTTGCACAGCTGGCAGAAACGCACCAGCCGAGAAGCGGTGGCCGGGGCGGGAACGCCGATGCGGATCGGCGCCGCTATCCCATGGGCGCGTACGTTCGTGAGCCAGGCATGCACCGCGTGGGGGTCCAGGCACAACTGGGTCGTGATTTCAACATCGCGACCGGTCGCCTCGATCGCTTGGACCTTCTCGACGAGGTGTTCAAGAAGGATGTGGGGCGGGGTCGTCGGATGTTCTTTGGGAAACCCCGGTAAGCCGATGAGTTCAATACTGGAGTCAGTGATCGGTGACGAGCGGATCAGCTCTCGTGCGGTGGCGTAGGGTCCCGCGGGTTCTGTTGGGTCACCACCGACAATGAGCAGTTCTCGAATCGCCAGGTCATCGGTGATGCCGCGGATCAGTTCGCCAAGTTGCGCTTCGGATCTGATACGCCGGGCCGAGAGGATCGGGCGAACTCTGAGTCCCGCTGCTGTGAGTGCACGAATCCCAGCCAACCGGTCGGCTGTTGGAAGGTCTTCGACAAAGGCCACATTGATCGGTGAGCCCACAGGGATGTGGTCGGCCACTGCGATGAATTGCTCAACCTGTCGCACCGTGGTCTCACACGACGGCGTCGTAAAATCAATGGGCCCGTACACCTATCGCTCCTTCTGTTGACCAGTAAGACGTCAGCACCATTTTCCACCCTGGTTGGTTGCGAGACCGGGAGACATGCCAAGTCCCCGCGCCCAATCATGGATGCGGGGACTTGGCTTGGTTGTGTGGTTGTCAGAGGGGTTAGTGATCGGTGGCTTTCTCAGCACCAACACCGGTAAGTGAACGAACTTCCATCTCGGCCTGTTTGGCAGGATCCTCGGCGGTCTTCGAGGTGATCGAGCCCAACCAGCCTAGGATGAACGACAGCGGAATCGAGACGATGCCGGGGTTGGTCAGCGGGTAAAGTGCCAAGTCGATTTCTGGGAAGAACGAGGTCTCAGCACCCCACATGACCGGCGAGAAGACGATCAGAGTAATCGACGATAGCAGTCCGCCATACATCGACCACAGGGCACCGCGGGTGGTGAATCGCTTCCAGAACAGCGAGTAGATAATCGTTGGCAGGTTGGCCGACGCAGCAACGGCGAAGGCCAGCGCGACCAGGAAGGCCACGTTTTGACCCTGGGCACCAATACCGCCCAGGATAGCCAAGATCCCCACTACGACGACGGTTGCACGGCCAGCGCGCATCTCGCCCTTGGCGTCCAGTTTGCCCTTCTTGATGACCTGCCCGTAGATGTCGTGAGCAAACGATGCCGACGCGGTAATCGTCAGTCCGGCGACAACAGCCAGAATCGTGGCGAATGCGACCGCGGCGATGACACCCAGCAGGATGGTACCGCCGAGTTCATAGGCCAGCAGTGGGGCAGCGGAGTTCTGACCACCCGGGGCGTTGGTGATGACTTCTGGTCCGAGCATGGCGGCAGCGCCAAAGCCTAGGACCAGGGTGCACAGGTAGAACCCACCGATCAAAAAGATCGCCCAGACGACGGATTTGCGAGCCTCTTTGGCGGTTGGCACAGTGTAGAACCGCATCAAAACGTGTGGCAGACCGGCGGTACCAAGCACCAGGGCCAAGCCCAGTGACAGGAAGTCGATCTTCGTCAGGGTCGAGGCACCGTATTGCAGGCCTGGATCCAGGACGGCCGCATTGCCCGCAGTGGCAACAGCTTCGCCCAGCATTGCTGAGAAGTTGAAGCCGAACAGGGCCAGCA
>CAZAAP010000043.1:0-15594 GCA_964482935.1 uncultured Enteractinococcus sp. | reverse complement strand
CAGACACATACCCATACATCGACATTCGTGAAGACGAAGTCACCCTGGGGCACGAGGCAACCGTTTCCAAGGTCTCAGAAATGCAGCTGTTCTACCTGATGAGCCGCGGTCTCTCAGAAGAAGAAGCCATGGCTATGATTGTGCGCGGCTTCGTAGAACCTATTTCGCGTCACCTGCCAATGGAATACGCATTGGAACTGAACAAACTTATTGAACTGCAAATGGAAGGATCGGTGGGCTAAGCGTGGCCAACACTGACGCAACTACACTCGACGATGGTCCAGACCTGTTGATCCCGGGTATGGGCGAAGAAGGCGAAGAGCTTGTCGTCAAGCAATCTGCCGGCCAGCAGTCCGACGCCGAAGAAGTCAAGTACGGTACTTCACGTGCGGATCGTCAGACCAGCTTCAACCTGGCTGACTTCCCGGTCCTGACCGGCGAGGAAGAAGACTGGCGCTTCACCCCTCTGCACCGTCTTGCAGGTCTGCACCTGCCAGATGGTGACGATAACCTACTGACCGGGTCGGCACCGACAGTCTCTGTGAATGAACTCGACGGTGTCACAATTGAAACCGTTGGTCGCGACGACTCGCGCCTTGGGTCCTTCATGGTGCCAGACGACCGCACCTCAGCGGCCGCCTGGGCCTCATTCAGCGAAGCAACCGTCGTCACCGTTGCCGACAACCTGGAACTTGATACTCCAATCAAGATCTCAGTTGAAGGCAACTCCACCGACCCAGCTGCCCAGCACATCTACATCGCCGTGGGAGCAAATTCGCACGTCAACCTGGTCATCGAACAGACCGGTACTGCCGTGGTGTCCCAAAACATTGAATTTGCGATCGGCCAAGGCGCCAACGTCAACGTGACATCCCTGCAAGCCTGGAACGACGAGACCATCCATGTGGGCTCACAGCAGGCTTCCCTTGGGAAAGATTCGACCTTCAAACACGTCGTGATAACCTACGGTGGCTCGCTGGTTCGACTGACACCAATTACCCGGTTCGCCGGCGAAGGCGCGACAACGAATATGTACGGCCTGTACTTTGCAGACGCCGGACAGCACCTCGAACACCGCATCTTCATCGATCACTCAACCAACAACTGCACCTCCGATGCGCTCTATAAAGGTGCACTTCAGGGTAAAGGTGCGCGCACCGTGTGGGTAGGCGACGTCCTGATTCGTGGTAACACCTCAGGTACGGATTCTTATGAGAAGAACGAAAACCTGCTGCTGACCGAAGGCGCACAGGCCGACTCGATTCCAAACCTGGAAATCGAAACCGGAATCATTGACTCCGGTGGTCACGCCTCATCCGTTGGACGTTTCGACGAATCCCAACTGTTCTACCTGATGGCTCGGGGTATCCCAGAGCCGATCGCTCGCAAGCTGATCGTGCGTGGTTTCCTCAACGAAATCATCCAGAAGATCGGTATCGAGGAAGTCGAAGCAGCCGTGACCGAAGTCATGGAAGCCGAAATCGCTAGCCTCGAGCTCTAAACCCCACCTGTAGCCATTCCCCAAGCCCCGTACCCACGGGCAACAAGGAGACTTTTACAACAATGTCAACTCTTGAGATCAAAGATCTGCACGTCAGCATCGATACCGAACAGGGCGAAGTAGAGATCCTCAAAGGTGTCAGCCTGACCATCAACTCGGGTGAAACCCACGCAATCATGGGCCCCAACGGTTCCGGAAAATCCACCCTGGCCCAGGCCATCGCAGGTCACCCGTCCTATAACGTGACCAGCGGCGAAATCCTGCTTGACGGCGAAGACGTCATGGAAATGGAAGTCGACGAACGCGCTCAGGCCGGTCTCTTCCTAGCCATGCAGTACCCAGTTGAAGTACCAGGTGTTTCCATGACCAACTTCCTGCGTACCGCTAAGACCGCGCTCGATGGCGAAGCACCAGCCATCCGCACCTGGACCAAAGAGGTCCGCGAAGCCATGGACAACCTCGAAATGGATTCGACCTTCGCGACCCGTAACGTCAACGAAGGCTTCTCCGGTGGTGAGAAGAAACGTGCAGAAATCCTGCAGCTCGAACTCTTCAAACCAAAATTTGCCATCCTTGACGAAACCGACTCCGGTCTGGACATCGACGCACTACGCGTCGTCTCCGACGGAGTCAACCGTGCCCAGGAAAACAATGGCATGGGTAGCCTGTTGATTACCCACTACACCCGTATCCTCCGCTACATCAAACCAGATTTCGTACACGTGTTTGTTGACGGCAGAATCGTCGATTCCGGCGGTGCAGAGCTTGCTGATCGTCTCGAAGACGAAGGCTACGTCAACTACGAGAAGACCGAAGCCACTGCCTAAGGCGATTCTGATAACGTGCTAAGCAAACGGATTGGGAGGTAACCATGTCCACTGTTGCACAAACACCACTAGAAGACATTGAGGAAGCCCTCAAAGACGTCATTGACCCCGAACTCGGCGTCAATATCGTTGATCTGGGACTGCTGTACGGTCTAAATTATGCCGAAGATGGCGCACTGATCGTCGATATGACTCTGACCACCGCCGCCTGCCCGCTCACTGATGTGATCGAAGACCAGGTCGGCCGTGCGGTCGAAACTATGGTCGATGAATGGCGCCTCAACTGGGTCTGGATGCCCCCGTGGGGCCCTGAACGGATCACCGAAGACGGCCGCGAACAAATGCGCGCGCTGGGCTTCAACATCTAACCCTCTTTGGTTTTCACGCCAACCGGTCGCACACCACACGGTCTGCGACCGGTTGGTCATTTAACCCCCTACACTGTTAACGCCCCACATTCGAAAATGCAAAGGATAAATATGCTCACAGTTGGTGTCGATGGATCAGCACTTGGCAACCCAGGACCTGCCGGATGGGCCTGGTACATTGACGACTCCAACTGGGCCGCTGGGGGATGGCCACAAGCCACCAACAACCGTGGAGAACTCACCGCCATCATCAAGATCCTTGAAGCAACGCGCGACACCGATCACGACCTCAATATCTTGGCTGATTCCCAATACGCCATCAACGCCATTACCAAATGGATGACCGGGTGGAAGAAAAAAGGCTGGAAGAAAGCCGACGGCAAACCCGTGGTCAACCAAGACCTGATGAT
The DNA here is from genome assembly GCA_964482935.1 of uncultured Enteractinococcus sp. Classification (GTDB taxonomy): domain Bacteria; phylum Actinomycetota; class Actinomycetes; order Actinomycetales; family Micrococcaceae; genus Yaniella. The sequence goes on along the minus strand of CAZAAP010000043.1, from coordinate 12,488 downwards.
CCAACTTGATGAGCTGATGACTGAAGCCCAACAGGCCGGTCGGGCCATTACCTTCAAATGGGTCAAGGGCCACGCAGGCCACCCCCTGAACGAAGCTGCCGATACTCGTGCCAACGCGATGGCAAAAGGCTATCAATCCGGTCAACCCGCGCCAGCCGGACCAGGGTTGACCATCGATGAGGCTGCTGCAACCTTCGAACCCGCCGAGGCCGAGCCGGGGCTCACTGCGCAACCCAATGGCTCGGTTACTGTCCATACGCCGCTCGATCGAGACATGGCTGATGAAATCGTCTCTCGTGCTCAAGAGCGCGGGCACACCCCGCATCAAGAACTCGCACGCTTAATCGAAGCGGGAATGGACGTTTTGTATCGAACCGAAGAGTGAACACAATCGTCAAATGATCGCGCCAACCGTAAGATAGAGTCCGCCGCATCCCGCCTGAACGCTACGAGGTACTACATATATGATTTCAGCACAACAGCTCTCGGTTGTGGTTGGCTCTCGGACCCTGCTGTCTGACGTCACCTTCCACATCAACTCCGGCGACCGTATCGGGCTCGTGGGACGCAACGGCGCTGGCAAAACCACGCTGACCAAAGTGCTCATGGATGAGTTCATACCGGCAACCGGCAAAGTGATGCGTTCCGGAACCGTCGGTTATTTACCCCAAGACCCTCGAACCGGGGATCTGACGCAAAGTGTTCGTGACCGTATCCTGTCGGCTCGTGATCTGGCGGAGCTTTCCCGAAGGATGCGTCGCGCCGAAGAAGAGATGAGTTCTTCAGATCCCAAGATTATGGAACGCGGCATGCGCCGTTATCCCGCAGCTGAAACAGCATTTATTGCTGCCGGGGGATACGCCGCACAATCCCAGGCAGCCTCCATCGCGGCCAACCTCGGGCTGGAAAACAGTATCATGGATCGCCCCTTGGACACCCTATCAGGCGGCCAACGTCGTCGGGTGGAGTTGGCTCGCATTCTCTTCGAAAAACCAGACACCATGATCTTGGACGAACCAACCAACCACTTGGATGCGGATTCTATTGTGTGGTTGCGTGACTACCTCAAAACGTATGAGGGGGGCCTGATGATCATCTCGCACGATCTAGATCTCATCGATGAGGTCGTCAACACCATCTTCTTCTTAGACGCAACCCGTCAGGTCATCGATATTTATTCGATGGGATACCGTGCTTACCTCAAACAGCGCGAAGTTGATGAGCGCCGTCGACGTCGTGAGCGGGCCTCTGCCGAGAAAAAAGCCTCCGCACTCTATGCTCAAGCGGATAAAATGCGGGCTAAAGCCACCAAAGCTGTGGCCGCTCAAAATATGGCCCGTCGAGCGGATCGTATGCTCGCCGGACTGGCAGACAAACGGATGGAAGAAAAAGTCGCCAACCTGCGGTTCCCGACACCGGCGCCTTGTGGGAAAGTCCCATTGACGGCCAGTGGATTATCGAAATCCTATGGCTCTACCGAAGTATTTACCGGAGTAGATCTTGCCATCGACCAGGGCTCTCGAGTCGTCATTCTAGGTTTTAACGGTGCCGGGAAAACAACACTTCTCAAGATCTTAGCGGGCCATGACGCACCCGATACCGGACGTGTGGAGCCCGGCTACGGGCTGAAACTGGGCTACTACGCCCAGGAACACGAAACGCTAGACATTAACCAATCCGTATTGGAAAATATGATGTCTGCGGCACCAGACTTGGACGAAACCACCGCACGAACAGTCCTTGGGTCGTTTCTGTTCTCCGGTGACGATGCTCATAAACCCGCCGGCGTGCTGTCCGGTGGTGAGAAAACCCGGCTGGCGTTAGCAACCCTCGTCGTATCTGGTGCCAACGTGCTGTTGTTGGACGAGCCCACGAATAACCTCGATCCGGCCTCCCGAGAGGAGATCCTGTCAGCTATCCGCAACTATGTCGGCGCGATCATTCTGGTGACACACGACGCCGGGGCGGTAGAGGCTCTTAATCCAGACAGGGTACTCATCCTGCCAGATGCTGATGAAGATATTTGGTCCGAAGACTATCTGGAATTAGTCGAACTGGCCTAAGCTCAGCACGATTGTTAACCGTTGAACATTGCGTCTTCAATTTCTTCGTCAGTTAGCTGTCCTTTACGACGTTTTACTGGTTTGCGCCGTTCTATCCGCTGCGCTGAGATGTAGCCGTCTTCTTCGCGTTCACCATATAACTCGTCTTCGCGGTTCCGGACAGCCCTTTGATAAGCTAACCAACCCCACACAGCAAAGGACATCAGCCCGAAGGTAAACCACTGCATGGAATATGACAGGTGCGGTCCTTCATCACGTTGTGGCTCAGGAAGTGGCTGGGGCGTTGTATCCATCTGCGGAGATTCGGCCGCCATGAGACCATAGGCCTCTTCGGCGACGGCGTAGTCGAGTTGTTCATTGATCGTGGGCAGGTTTATGGACGCCACTTGTCCAGCCGGGGCGTCACGATTGATCGTATCTTCGCCCGGCACGACGCGGATAATGATGCGCGACTGTCCCGCCGGCGGTGCAGGTATCGTGTCCGGGGCCGTAGCGTCATCCCCAATAGGTACCCAACCACGGTCAACGAGGATGCGGTCGCCGGTCTGGGTCACAAACGGTACCAAAACTTCAAAACCAGGAACCCCAGCGCGAGGCCGATTCCGTACTACGAGGGTATCTTCAGGAAGATATTGCCCTTGGACAATAATGGGGGTCCATTTGTACTGCTCTTCGAAATTATCGAAGAGATCACCGGCCTCGGAGTAGGGCACAGGGTCGATGTCATAGTTATCGACGATTTTATTGATCTCGTCAAGCTTTTCCATCCGGCGGTCCATTTGCCATTCTCCGAGGAAAAACGTGGCGATAGAGAAAATAATGCAGAAGATGAAACCACCAATCCAGGCGCCCGAGAGTAGAAACCGGAAATCGAGTTTCGGTTTCTTGGGAGTTTCTTCTTGCTCTGCAATAGTCATGAATAAGTGTCACCTAGATAGTGGTTGGATCTCTTTGAGAAACGATCGAGACGATAAAAAATCAGCTAGAAACTGCCGGTGATCCTCACAGGCTAACCATATTTTACGACGTTCGGGTGGATGAATCTTTGGGTTATTCCACAGTAATTGCCACAGAGCATCTGCAGTGCATGCTTTCCGAGAGCATTGAGGCACAGTCCTTACGGGTTCGGACGTGGCCGAGCCCGATTGGAGGAGACTTCCTAAAAGATCAGGACCTTGTGTCATCATGCTTCTTCTCATCGTGGCCCAGATCATCAGCCTTTGCAGCGGATTTAGCGGTAGGCGTGGGATGCGGTGTATCTTCCTGGCCGTCTATGACGTCGCCTATGATGACCGAATCTTCACCTACATCAGCCTCATGTTGGGCTGCTTCAAGCGCGGCCTGCTGGGGCGGGATGGTAGTAATCGATCTACCATCGACCTGACGAATGTTATTTGCGATCTGCACGCCGATCCATGGTGCCAGCATGCCCCCGACGAATACAGCGATTTGTACCCACCCCTCGGTTAACAAAACTACAAATAACGAGGCGATCCGTACGCCGATCAACACGGCGTAGATTTTGTTCTTTCGTTCTGAGTCTGCAACGACTGACTCAGACGCACCGGTAATGAGATAGACCTGTTTATCTTCTTTTTTCTGCAAGCGGTCGTGCTCGCGACGATCACGCCGCTCGTGTCGGGAGGAAGACTTCGACCGGTAAGTCATGTCGCCTCCTTTCCCACCAGATGTTCGGCGGCACAAATTTCGTTACGTTAGGGGTTGCAGCCTCTATTGTCTCACTTTCACGCCTAGAGTAGGGACAAAACGTCTCGATCTATCTCAAGGAGAAAATGTGGCGCAAGGCCGAAGTGTATTGGTAACCGGAGGAAACCGAGGGATTGGTTTGGCCATTGCCCGAGCTTTTCAAGCGAATGGCGACCAGGTCGCGATCACCTCGCGTTCTGGTGAGGGCCCAGACGATTTATTCACCGTGCAAGCAGACGTCACCGATATGGCCTCTCTAGATGCAGGTTTTGAAAAAATCGAAGAAGCCCACGGTCCGGTTGAAGTGTTGGTGAACAACGCAGGCATCACGAATGATCAACTCCTGATGCGCATGTCTGAAGAAGACTTCGAGCAAGTCATCAATACAAACCTCACGGGCTCCTTCCGAGCACTAAAGCGCGCGACCCGTGGCATGATCCGGCTAAAGAAGGGCCGAGTGATCTTTATTTCCTCTGTCGTAGGCCTCTACGGTTCACCAGGCCAAGTCAACTATGCGGCCTCTAAATCGGGGCTGATCGGCATGGCGCGCTCATTAACTCGCGAGCTGGGCTCCCGCAACATCACCTCGAACGTGGTCGCTCCCGGTTACATTGATACCGAAATGACTCAGCAGCTCACCGAAGACCTACAAAAACAATATAAGCAAGCAATCCCTGCTGGCCGCTTCGCAGCACCAGAGGAAGTTGCCAACGTGGTTCGCTGGTTAGCATCTGATGAAGCAAGCTATATTTCGGGCGCAGTCATCCCCGTGGATGGCGGCCTAGGGATGGGACACTAAAACATGACACAAACTCAAGATTTAACCGACAAAAGCATTATCGTCACCGGCTCGTCTCGCGGCGTCGGCGCTGCTACAGCGCAACTCTTAGCAAATCGTGGTGCCGGGGTAGTCATTAATTATCGCCAAAAAGCTCCACGAGCCAACAAGGTCGTCAAACAAATCGAAGAAGCTGGTGGCAAGGCAGTCGCGGTCGGGGGCGACATCACGACGCCAGAGGGCCGTCAAGCAATGATCCAAGCTGCTCAGGAATCCTTGGGCGGATTAGACGTCTTAGTTCTGAATGCCTCAGGCGGCATGGAAAGTGATTTTGGCGAAGACTACGCCATGCGTCTCAACCGAGATGCACAGGTCGCCATGATGGAAGAAGCCGTTGAGGCCATGAGTGCTGGGGGACAGGTCGTCTACGTTACTAGTCACCAAGCGCACTTTATTGACGACGTCCCGACAATGCCAGAATACGAACCAGTGGCGAAGTCCAAACGCGCCGGAGAGGTGGCTTTGCGTGAGCGTGTCCCGATGCTCAAAGAAAAAGGCATCGGATTTGTTGTGGTGACCGCTGACATGATCGAAGGCACCATTACCGCAACGCTCTTGAACCGCATGAACCCAGATGCTATTGAGTCGCGGCGTCAGGCTGCGGGAAAACTCTATACCGTGGATGAGTTTGCTGCAGAGATCGCCGCCCTGGTAGGACGCGATGATCTCGAAGTAGGGCACACTGAATATGTCGGTGGCGCTAAGGATTACTTCGAACATCTCGAAAAGAGCTAATCCCTGCTCCGCACTAATGGCGCCGAAAAAATTATCGGCGCCATTAGTGCGCCCAATGATTCCGACTTGGAAGAGTTATCCACAATTGCGCCAAAAAGCGCTGGGCGGTGGTTTCGTATCTTCTAGGTTTGGGGACATGACATACTATTCCGTCTCCCACAGAGACCATGAAACAGAGTATTTCGAACGTCACTTGATCGAGGCATTGCCTGCCCATATCGGCCGGTTCATTGATGGCGAGCCGCTGGTTTTCCACGAGACGGATTCTGATCACATGCATTTAGATGTTTTTATGTGGGCTCCAACGACGCAACGCCCTCGGTGGACGATGGTGACTTCAGGTCTATCGGCTCGACCGATGGCCGTCCCTGCAGGGGCCGAGCATTTTGCACGGGCTGAGCTTGTGATGACGTTGCCAGAGGACTGCCCATCCCTCAGCGAGATTCAACGCATGCCCGACAGTCGAGCCAAACGGTTCGAATGGCCCATGAGAAATATGAAGAACCTGGCGAGAATGACATACCTCTATGACACATGGCTGAGTTATGGCCACTCAACTCGAGCCCGCCGTGCGATTCACCAAACCTACCCCAGGTCCCAGTTTTCTGGCATGCTCATCGAAGCAGTGCAATCAATGCCCCAAGAGGCCTCGACCTTTGATGTTGATGATCATACCGTGCACTGTCTCGGTTTGTATCTGTTAGATCCAACCGAGCTAGAGTTCATGTTGGCAGCTGCACATGGTGGTCCCCATGACATGCTGCACCGACTAAACGATGCCGGATACCATGAAGGGGTATTTCCGGGCCGTGAAGCCGTGGTGTAACCCTTATAGAGGCTACCGCCAACTGCAACGAGTCAAACTTTGGGTCGTCTCAGAAGCCCAGGACAGCGCGTAAAATATCATGTGTTGGGACCTCAATGATGCAGTCCGCATGTTCTCGAACAATGGGTTTTGGACAGAACGCGACTCCATACCCGGCAAGATTGATCATATCGAGATCATTGGCACCGTCGCCGATAGCTACGGTAGCTTGAAGTGGCAGTTTGTGCTCCTGTGCCCACTGGCGCAACATCTCGGCTTTAGCGGTGCGGTCGATAACTCTGCCCGCGACCTTACCAGTGAGCTTCCCGTCAGAGATCTCTAGCGTGTTCGCAGCAAACCCATTCAGGCCAAGCTTTCGAGCCAACGGCTCCAGGGCGTGGGTAAAACCACCTGATACGGCATACACGTATCCACCGGCTTGTTGTACTGCGTCGATAAGTTCGTAGGCGCCATCATGCACCGTCGCAGCGGCAGCGACCTCTTCGAGGACTTCTTGAGGAAGCCCTGCAAGGGTCGCGACTCGGTGGTGTAAGGAATCGGCAAAGTCGATTTCGCCCCGCATTGCTCGTTCAGTCACTTCTGCGACTTCTTTTTCCTTGCCTGCATGTGCTGCCAGCAACTCAATGACTTCTTCATGGATCAATGTGGAATCCACGTCAAAAACCACTAGGGGAGGGTGGTGTTTAAACACTTCGACAATCCCACACGGCAGGACAGCAGGGTACCAATCTGCTGGAAGATCCTTGAGCCGATCCGCTGCTGACACCCAGCGATGACCCGTAAAACCCACACCCTCAAGACTTTCGGAGTAGGTCGGGACACCGTCCAACCGTGGGTGTCCAACATTGTTATAGACCACCACACGGTCGCCAATCTTCATGTTGGCAGTAATTATTGCCATCGCCGGTTCCTTTCACCAAATCGTCGTGCATCTAGCCTAGTCTGGTTGTCATGAGTTCAACCGAATTGATCCCTTCTGCAACGATTGCGCAACGCCCCATTGTGGCCCCTCACGAATTTGAACCACTGGAAGACTCCGTTATCCACATGTCGCATGTGACACTTCGTCGTGGTCAGAACACTTTACTCAACGATGTATCGTGGCATATCGAAGAGGGCCAGCGTTGGATCGTGATGGGACCAAATGGTGCTGGAAAATCGACTCTGATCAATATTGCGGCGACCCGGGCACACCCCACCGAAGGCAACGTGGCGATCCTGGGTGAAGTACTCGGTGCTGTGGATGTTTTTGATCTCCGCCCCTCTATTGGACTGTCGTCAACGCTTCTAGCTCAACAGGTTCCCGGAGGTGAGACCGTTCAAAACCTCATCATCACCGCAGCCTACGGCGTAACCGGGCGGTGGCGCGAAGAATATGAGCCAGAAGATCTCCAGCGCGCGCAGCAATTATTAGCTCGATGGGGGATTGCCGGATACGCAAAGCGAAAGTTCCGCACGCTATCCGAAGGTGAACGCAAGCGCGCTTTGATCGCTCGCGCCATGATGACCGATCCGGAGCTTCTGATCTTAGACGAACCAGCCGCCGGACTGGACCTCGCAGGCCGCGAAACGCTCGTCCGTTCTCTGTCACGACTCTCGTCAGACCCGTTTGCACCCACACCGATTCTGGTGACCCACCACGTAGAAGAGATCCCGCCAAACTTCACGCACGCCATGCTCCTGCGGGAAGGCCAGGTCATCTCAGCCGGCCCAATTGAATCAGCCCTGACGGAAGAAACGCTGTCTGAAGCGTTCAGACTACCGTTGAACGTCTCCCGAAACGCCGACGGCCGCTTCTCGGCTTTTGCTCGCACCTAAACACGTCCAAGGAGACCCATGGATATCCTGGGTTTAGAGTGGTGGCAAGCGCTCATCGTACTGTTAGCCGGCTTTTGGGCCGGCACCATTAATTCAGTCGTTGGCTCCGGCACCCTCGTTACCTTCCCGGTTCTGGTATCGGTTGGTTTCCCACCGGTCACCGCTCAAATGTCCAATGCCATCGGACTCATTGCTGCTGGTTTTTCGGGCACGTGGGGCTACCGCCGCGAACTTCGTGAAGCAAGCGCCATCGCTAAAAAACTCACCGGGGCCTCACTTGTTGGTGGGATTATCGGAGCGACCCTGCTCATGGAACTACCGGCAACCGTATTCGATTATGCGGCCCCGATCCTTATTGTCTTCGCGGTGCTATTCGTCGTATTTCAACCGCGCCTAAACGCATGGGTACGACGTCGCCGACAAGCCGACGGTGACGAACCAATAAGTGCAGAAATCTCGCCGCTGCCATCCGGCAAGGTAACTCCCGCTCTCTTTCTACTGGTCTTCCTGACCGGTATTTATGGCGGGTACTTCGTGGCCGCACAGGGTGTGTTGTTAATGGGAATTCTAGGGGTATTTATGACAACCGGTACCCTCGTGCACGCTAATGCAATCAAGACGTGGTTGTCTTTAGCTGTCAACCTTATCGCGGCCACTGGGTATCTTCTCTTCGCTTTCGAGCGCATTGATTGGACCGCTGTCTTGCTGATCGCAGTCTCTTCGCTAGTCGGAGGCTCACTTGGTGCCAGAATTGGTCGACGCATTCAACCCACTCTCCTCCGCGCAGTCATTGTCGTGGTGGGACTCGTTGGACTCGTTAATATGGTGATTCGCCTCCTCAATGGTTAGCCGCCTGGACCGGTAAAGATGCTAGATCTGTAGATACCGTGTAATATATAACCTTGGTCCAAAGACTAAACCTGTCAACTTATCTTCGTGCGGCTGGCAAAATCCAGTGGCACCAGCGAAGGATCTCAGTATGAAACAAGATATTCACCCCGATTACAACTACGTAATCTTCAACGACCTGGCATCAGGCGAACGTGTTCTGACCCGCACTACCGCTACTTCGGAGCGCACCGCGGAGTGGGAAGACGGCAATACCTACCCGGTAATCGATGTTGAAATTTCCGCTGCTTCACACCCGTTCTACACCGGTAAGCAGCGTATTTTGGACACCGCTGGCCGTGTAGAGCGTTTCAACGCTCGTTTCAAAGGCTTCGGTGGCTCGAAGTAACCCTCGGGTACTTCTTTTTTAAAAAAGCTTTACAGCAGCGCCACACACATGTGTGTGGCGCTGCTTGTGATTTAACGCAACTTTTAGAACGCCCTATACTATTAGGTTCGCAGTCACACTATGGCTATGAAATAGCGGCGAGCAGCACTACCTGGTGAGCTCCATCATGAGCTTCAACTGGTATTACTGCTTTGCTGCTGGTTTCAGTCGAGTTGAGGTCTGTACTCCCACTGGTTTGACCTATTTCTGGTAATACTCGTCTTCTCCTAGAATCGCGAAGTACCCGTGGCCTTGGAGATGGTCTTCGTCTTCTGTGCGAATGGGCCCACCCTGTCTGGAATCGAGAGCCGAGAAGACGGCTCCTATAATGCCAGAAACCGTCATCAGGATCGCCGCAGGGTTGGCGATTGCAGACCCCGCGCCCTCCCAGCCTGGTCCAAAAAGGACGGCCACAAGTGCCGTGGCCTGGTCGGGACCTCCCGACGAAAAGATAGTGCTATCGGGTAAAAACCATCCGACAATAAACGCCCAGAAAAAGGCGAACCAAAGCCATGCGACGCACCGTTTGGATGGGACCACTTCACGTGCGGCAGGCACTCCTAATGTCACGCATCCAATGGCGATAAGTAATACGGGTAATGCGAGGGTGACGACCCAAGCGATAGGAACTGTGGTTCCAATAACAAGCCTGGGGATAAGAATCCATGCGGCAAGTACAAAAGTACCCACCCATCCGCCATAAATCGCGAACTTATGCCACCCATCCGACGTTCCCTGCAGTGTATTTCCCATATTAACTAGCCTAGCCGGAAGTATCAGTGCGAGGACCCCACCTGTGAGCCGCATGACACGCCAGACGATACGTACGGAAAGTAACCCAATCCGGTAGAACGTGACTTGGATGCTTCTAGCAGTTCGGGGCTCCGAGTAGGGTAGAACTATGACTGCTCAACATCCTGCTGACGGCAAACAACTCAATGGTGAATTTAAAGTTCCGGGTGGCAAACTGGTCGTCGCCGACCTTGACGTGACAGATGGAAAAATCTCACGGGCCAATATCAACGGTGACTTTTTCCTTGAACCAGACGATGCGCTCATCGACATCAATCAAGCCCTCCTAGGATTAAGTTTTGATTCCTCGCACAGCACCATTGCAGAGGCTGTCAACCATGCCGTGGATGAATCGGTGGTGATGTTTGGTTTCGATGCCCACGCTGTGGCTACGGCGGTTCGCCGGGCGACTGGTTTTGCGACACGCTGGGACGACCATGAGTGGGACGTCATACTACCCTCCGAGATCCCGATCTACACGCAAGTGGCCTTAGACCAAGTACTGACCGAAGACGTTGGAGCTCGACGCACGCGTCCCGCCATGCGACTTTGGCAATGGCCACTGTCTGATCCTGCAGTAGTGATCGGCTCCTTTCAAAGCTATAGCAACGAGGTTGATCCCGATGCTGTGATTCGGCACGGAATCAAAGTTGCCCGCCGAATTTCCGGTGGTGGAGCGATGTTTATGGAAGCCGACAACGCCGTCACCTATTCGTTATATACTCCAACCTCGCTAGTGGACGGGATGAGCTTTACCGATTCATACCCCTTCCTTGATGCTTGGATCATGGATGCACTGCAGCGAATGGGCGTCAAAGCGTTCTATGAGCCGCTCAACGACATTTCAACTCCTGAGGGCAAAATTGGCGGCGCGGCACAGAAGCGACTCGCGGCCGGCTCGATGCTGCACCACGTCACCATGTCCTATGACATTGATGCCCAGAAGATGGTCGAAGTATTACGTATTGGACGGGAGAAGATCTCCGACAAAGGCATTACGTCAGCTCAAGCACGTGTCGATCCGTTACGACGCCAGACCGGTTTATCCCGTGCAGAAATCTGGGACATTATGGTGGACACGTTCCAACAACGTTATGGTGCCACAGCGCGTGAAGTCACAGCCGATGAACTCTCCAGAGCAGAAGCCTTAGCAGAGCAGAAGTTTAAAACTCACGAGTGGATCCATCGAGTGCCCTAAGCACCCATCGGGAGTAGCACGTGGCCAGAGCAGCTGAACCGCCCAATAAGCCTGACTGCCTTCATCGAACGGATTGAGCGACAAGGCGTAGCGCAATATCTGTTCGCCGTTCTATCACGATGCGGCGCAGCGCAGCGGGCGCATCCTGGTATTGCGCTAACCAGGCATCAATATCGATGAGGACCGGATGGTTTTGCTGTGCTGCCGGGCCGCCCTTCCGAGGCGAATGCCGCAGCGGGAAGAGCCCGTTGATCGTTCTAGAAGCGAGATTATTCGACCGTGAATTCCAGATCTCATGAAGGCCTCCCAGTAATGTCTGCAGCTGGGAGGCGGCGAAATCTGGTGCAGAAGCCAGAAGCCCCTCAGCCGTGGCAGTGAGTTGCGCATTCGATAGAGCGTTTCCATCGGCAGCCCTGCCCTCGAAAACCTGCCGCCACAACTGCGAGCGCTGAGCCTGGTCGGGTAGGGCGGCAACTGCTGTTCGATAGGAGAGTTCATTGGTGGCCGTATGTGATGGAGCGAGCTCTTCGTCTAGCCGCGTGATGTCGATACGGCCCACGGATGCCAAGCTGATAAGGATCGACCATCTCATTTCATCATCGATGCGTAACCCGGGGGAGATATCTGAGGTATCGTCGCTCGCTAACAGGAGCGTCATTGCTGGAGCGAGATGCTCGATTCCGACGGCAAGCCTGGTCAACGCGCGAGCCGCTGAACGCTGCCGATCTGAACCAGGTTCCAGCTCCACCAGAGCCTCCAAAAGGGCGCCCTTGAGTTGGTTCGTGAGTCGTGTGCGTTGTGTGAGCGGCGAGTAGTCTTTGAGCGCTGTAACAGCCTGATCAAGCACTCGAGCATGCATAGAGACGTCATCAATCGTATGACTAAGTCGCGTCACAGCTTCAATGAACTTCCCCGCCGGTAGGCTCGCTTGACGAACCATAGTCCAGAGGCTGGACCATACGGTGGCCACGGCGGTTGAGTCTGGGTCCACTACCGGATAGGTCGTTACGGCCTCAAGAGACGCTTGGTCAAGCTGGACTTGTGCATACGTTTGATCATGGTGATTGACGAGCACGACGCGCGGTCTGGTGGGATCCATCGTCAATTGCTCAAATGTCACAGAGGGTTGACCGGTGCGAAAATCGAACTGGGCTTGGTCGGTGACTACAAGTTGGCCGGTATCATCGAGCTCTAAGACGGCTACGTAGAGGGCATGCGGTCGTAATATAGTTTCC
>CAZAAP010000042.1:0-15656 GCA_964482935.1 uncultured Enteractinococcus sp. | reverse complement strand
AACGACTGGGAAGTCATGGAGGATATTTTCGAACTCTACAAATTCAAACATGGCACCAAATCTCTACTGGAGAGCATGTTAGATGACGGCACGGCCGAACTGAGGCTCTCGACTCCTGTGTCAGAAATTGAAAAAACCGATGAGGGCTACGCCGTAAAGACACGTACAGGCGAAGAACATACTGCACCTGCAGTCATCGTAGCGGTCCCGCTCAACACCCTCAATGATATTCAATTCTCGCCCCCACTAGCGGCAGAGAAGCATCAGATTTCAGATGAGAAACTGACTAGCGTCAAGGGCGCCAAAATGTGGGCAAAAGTCCGGGGCCCGAGCATCACCGATACGTTCAGATTGACGGGGCCTGCCTATCCTGTCAGCAGTATGCACACCCAGTTTTTTGACCACGAAACAAACGAAGCCATCATCATGGCATATGTATCAAACTACGAAAAAGTCGATGTAATGGATCCTGCGGATGTACAACGACTACTGCGTAACTGGTTGCCAGACATCGAAGTCATAGACTGCACCGGCCATGTCTGGGCTGAAGACGAATTCTCGCAAGGCTCGTGGGCTGTGGCACGAACCAACCAGCTAACAAAGTATGGCAGAGCTATCCGTGAACCGGACGGCGGCATTTATCTTGCTGGTTCCGACTTAGCCAATGGGTGGTCTGGATTCATCGACGGCGCCATTGAAAGCGGATCCTCCACAGGCGAGCGTGTCGCTGCTTACCTGAAAGAACATTCAAGTACCTAAAAACGGTAACCAGCGCACGCATCAACGCCGGTCGGGCCTTCGACAGCAGCTTTGCTGATCTTAGGCCCGACCGCTCGTGGTTCCTAAGTGCCGAGGACTAGACCTTTCGCAAGCGTCAAGCGCCAGACTTCTCGGCACAAATGAACGTTGTGGGGTGATTTTGCGAGGAGTAAAATTGCCCTATGAACGCGTCGGTCCGCGACCGTTGGGCTTGGCCGCTTTTCCTGGTCCTGGCCTACGGGATCACGTGGGCGGTGCAGATCCCGGTGTATCTGTATCTAGTACCCCGTGGCATTGTTCCGACGAATGAACAAAACTTCCTGCTGCTGGGAGAGCTCGTTACAGGAGACTTAGAGTCCGGCGTAGCGTTGGCCATCCTCCTGCTGTGTTTTTCTTTCGGACCATCCCTAGCCGGCGTCGTCGTCATTGCATGGACGTCAGGGTGGCAAGGTCTCCGGGACCTTGGCAGCCGGCTGATCAAACTACGGATCCCTAGCAAGTGGATCGCCTTCGTCTTGCTGTTCCCCATTGTCTTGTGCCTTGCCGCTATCGCAGTGGGCACTTTGCTTGGCGGGATGGCAGTTCCAAGCTACGAGTTCATAGTCCCCTTGGTGCTGGCCGTTTTGTTCCTATTGTTTTTAATCATCTGTACCGGCCTAGCCGAAGAGCTAGGGTGGCGTGGCTTCGCACTACCGCACTTGCAGAAGACCCGTAATGCTGAGCAAGCCAGTTGGGTTCTCGGGATCGCCTGGGGCCTCTGGCATCTGCCATCCGTGGTTCTTTTACCGTTGATGGCGCAACGGGCAACCCTCCCGCAAGCCCTATTTTCATTGCTGGGCCTGACTATCGGTGTGGTCGGATATACGATCGTTTTGACCTGGTTCTATAACAACACCCAGAGTCTTTTCTGGATCGTCATTCTGCACGGGTACGCCAACGCCTGGCAGTCCTATTTGGTGTTGTCCTCGGGCAACTTCATGATCCAGGTGGCCTACGGGGTACTGCCGTGGGTGATGGCCGTGTGGCTGCTCAAGCACTACGACACCGAAACATTCACCCAACGAATTACCTCTCCTCGCAGCGGGTCCTCGCTGGAGTCGGATACAGGCCCGCAACATAGCGCCTCCTAACTACTGGACCCCGTCGCATTTACGTCATAGTTGAGGCGTTTTATGCTGGCGAATTGACGTTATTTGGTGCTGGGGATGCAGTTAAATTCTCTCAGCACACGATACGTAGCCAACTCTCAGATGAACTTCCTAAACTTGAGTCATGGTTGTACAGAACAGTAATGAAACGACGTCTGAGCTCATTGCCGGACCCCCAAGTTCTCTTCCCACCGACTTCGGCAAGTTCACGCTACGCGCCTATACCTTTGAAAACGTAACGCATGTGGCGATGACACTTGGAGACCCTGCCAGCACAGATGCTCCCTTGGTCCGCATGCACAGTGAATGCCTCACCGGAGACGTGCTGGGCTCACACCGGTGTGACTGCGGGGATCAACTCACTGCGTCGCTGGAAGCTATCTCTTCATTTGGCACCGGAATCTTGCTGTACCTGCGTGGCCAGGAAGGCCGCGGCATCGGATTGGAAAATAAGCTCCGTGCCTACGCGCTGCAAGACACCGAAGGGTTAGATACCGTCGAAGCCAATCTTGCTCTGGGGCTGCCCGACGACGCCCGCGATTACCGTGCCGCAGCTAAGATGCTGACACACCTGGGCTGCCAACGCATTCGGTTACTGTCGTCGAATCCGGCGAAGTCCGATGCGCTGACCGCATTGGGCATCACGGTGATCGGTCGGATGAACTTGCAACTGCCGGACCGTCCTGAAAACAGTGCGTATCTGCAAAGTAAACGGCAGCGCATGAACCATGATGTTCCCAACGGGCATCCTGACATGGATCACTCGCTTGAACTCGAGGTGTATAAGACGCTCGCCACACATGACGAAGTCGTCGCCCAACTGGCTCAGAGCGAGGATGGTTTTATTGCTTCGCGGGTCGGGGACGCTGAGTTTGTGTCCGGTGAGCTCGATCGCCGACACCTACACTGCATCCGTGCGGCCGTGGGGGCCGTGATAGTTGGGGCCAGCACGGTTACTGCTGACAACCCGCAGCTCACCGTGCGCGCTGTTGAAGGCGACAACCCGGTACGGGTCGTTCTAGACCCGCAAGCCCGGATCCCGCGTGACTCCAAGGTCTTGACGTCTGATGACGCACCAACCCTGTGGCTTGTCGGCGCAGACACCCGGGTGGAAGGGGAGGTCGCACATCACGTGACCATCGCTCGGCTGCCTCACGCAGATGGTGAACGCATTGACCCACACGCCGTCATCGCGGTGATCCGCGAGCACGTTTCCGGTTCGATTCTGATCGAAGGCGGCGGCCAGACCGTCTCCCACTTCCTGTCCGCGGGAGCCCTTGACCGACTCTTTTTGACCAAAGCACCGGTGCTGATCGGTAACGGTGTGCCTGGCATCCGGTTTGACGGGTCGAAGGATATGTCGAAAGCCCTGCGCTACCCGTTCCGGCGCTACATCTTCGGTCAGGATGTGTGCACCGAGTATGTGCTCAGCCCAGCCGCTCGGAAGCATTCAGCGCAAATGCCCGCACAGCTTCGGGGCATCCAAGAGCAACAGTCAGTGTGATGCCACAGCGGTGAGGACGCGCAGAATCACCTCGGCGGTAGGCCGCCAACCATAACTCAGCTCAGCCCGGGCTCTGCGAGCTTGAGCTTTGAGTCGTTCTCGGTATGTATCGTCTGTCAACCAGCGATGTAGCGCTTCAGTCCACACCGCTTCGTCAAGCTCGAGGGCTGCTCCCCCGCCCAAGGCATCTTCGGCTCCGGTCCCGGCGCTCACCAGTGCCGAGACCCCGGCTGCGGTTGCTTCGGCGACCACCATGCCGAAAGTCTCGGCATGCGACGGCAGCAACAAAAGATCCGCACTATCGTAGAGCTCGTCAATCTCGTGGGCGTCAAGCTCGCCTGCCATGTTGGCTACGCCCTGCAGCCCTTGTTCAAGCGCCCACTGGAGCTGTTGCGCGTAGTCTCGATCAGTCAAGGGCCCGGCAAAGGTGCAGCGCCAGCCAGTTACCCCTCGCTGCCCTAGCTCATGCAGCACACGTGCTAAGAACAGCTGATTCTTGTTGGGTTCAATCGCACCCACACAAATCAGGTTACCGCCGTCACCACCGGTAGCTGCCGGGCGCGCTTCCACGCCTGGCGTGGCAATTTCAACCTGGATGCCGTAGCGCTGGTGTAGCTGCTCGGCGGCAAATCTGCTGGTAGCAACCACGGCGTCCGCGGTGCGCACATTGAGACCTTCGCGTCGCTGGGCCTCTGGAGCTGCTGCGAGCGCATGAACCAACATCACGATCCGGTTGCTCGACACCAGCGGGGTTGGCAGTGAACAACCAATCAAACCGTCCAACAGGACTGGCCCATCCAGTCTTTCAATCAACCGGTGCAGCGCAGCAATATCGGCTTCTGAGGGGTCGGGCCAGGAGCCGGAGAGCTCGTGGCGGAGGATCTGCCCGTGGGCGGCGTCAAGAACCGCATGGTTATACCGCAAACCTCCGCTGACTCGACCAAGTTGCGGTTCGATCAGGTGGAACATTTAGCTGCGGTCAGCAACCGTGTAGCTCACGCGGGCCCGCGGGTTTTCGTGAATGGTCACGCTGATACCAATTTCGGGCAGCTCGGTCAGATTCGCAGCCAGTTTATCCGCAATATACTGGGCGATGACTTCGCTGGTGGATAGGCGACCTTTGAAGTCCGGATGGTTATCGAGGTCTGCATAGCGCAGGGACGCCAGCGCGTCGTCGAGCAACTGGGAGGCGTGCCCAATATCCAATACGACGGAGTGTTCGTCCAGTTCTGGTCTGGTAAACGTTGCTTCAACGGCCAGGGTGGCCCCGTGAAGGTGTTGTGCTGGGCCGAAGAATTCGTTGGGCAGGCTGTGGGCGATCATCACGTAGTCGTCAACGGTCAGACTAAACATCCGGGATTCCTCTTTCTATGTCGTGGTACTCAAAAACATGGCACAGGGTGGCAGCAGCAAACTCGCCGGGGATCGTCACGGCGTCCATGATCTGCGGCAGCTCATGCCAGGCCGAGACGCCGGTGATCAGGTCATCAAAGCGGGGATCTGTCAGTGCTGCGAGGCCTGTCGCGCGGCGCTGGTCGGTGGTTCGGCGATGACGGTGGCCAGCTGCGACCTGGCCGACCTGGCTTGCAACGATATTGAGTCGGCGGGCGTGGAAGTCGGCACCTAGTGGCACGGCGGGCGCGTTTTCGCCGTACCAGGAGGCTTCAATGACTGTGCCGTCGTCACCAGTGATCGCCAGCGCGGTGGCCAGTCCAGCTTCATGACCTGAGACGTGGATGACAACGTCGCAATCGGTCGAGGCCTGGTCGGGTGTCACCGCCGGGAGGCCCCAGCGGGTCAAGAGGTCGCGGCGGGTCGGGTTCGTTTCGATGACTTCGAGTCGTTCCAGCGGGAACCGGGAGGCCAGCAGGGCGGTCGTCGCCCCAATCATGCCGGCTCCAACGATGCCGATGCGATCACCAAATTTTGGAGGATGCTGCCACAGGATGTTGATGGCGGTTTCTGCGGCACCCGTCAGCAGGGCGCGATGATCTGAGATGTCATCAGGAATCACCAACATATCTGCCGGATCCACGATGTGATGGCTGTGGTGGGGCAGGAGACCGAACACCCGCTGACCTAACCATTCGTGTGGCCCCTGGTCGACCACGCCGACGCCGAGATAGCCGTAAGACACCGGGTAGGGAAATGCTCCGAGTTGATACGGGGCCTGCATAAGGTCTGCGATGCTATCTGGAACCTGACCGTTGTGCACAAGGGTTTCGGTGCCCTTGGAGATGGCTGTAGCCGTAGTGCGGATTCGCAGTTGTTGATTAGTCTCCGCCTGCGGGGTGGGCACCTCGCGCCAACGCCCGAGGCGAGGCGATTCTGTCCAGTATTGCCAAGCCATGAATGCATCCTATCGGGTCAACGACGACTTTCTCCATGACTGCGTTGCGAAGAACTCTCCGAATATACGTCAGGGGTAGAACGGTGATGTTCTACCCCTGACGTGCTGCAGTCGTGGCCTTTAGGGGCCTAGTGCAGTTTGGCTTCGGTGAATTCCGCTCGCCAGGCGGCGTCGTCCGGCAGTAAGACGGCCGGGTCGGCGTTTTCACGTTGCCCGTGAGCTGCTTGCCACGAAGCATCGGCAGGAGCACTTGGGGCTTGTTCCTGCGCAGAGCGCAGGCCGGCGGCGATGCGCTTGCGGAAAACCACAATCAGCACCACGGCCGCAATGACCACCACCAGCAGAATGCCCAGGGTGATTAATCCGGTTAGCGTTGGCCCAGAGGCCACGACATGGTATTCGGTGGATTCGGCTACAAGATCGTCGTTCACGCCGCTACTGGAGTCAGGGTCTGCCGAGTGCATCGCGGGAAGCTCAAGGGTCTGCATCGGTGTAGCTCCGAATGCTTCGACCCCGTAGGAGCTGACATTCACACGATATTCCGGCCAGATCCCGTCGAAGCCTGACACCCTGATGCTGGAGCCTGGCAGGAACTGATCGAGTGTCTCATTGAATTCGGCAGGGTCAGCCGCATCCAGGGTGGTCACATAGACCGTAGAGCCATCGTGCTCTTCAGTTTCAATGTTGCCGGTCCCTTCGGGAGGGGCGAATACCGACTGCAGGTCCTCGCCGAATGCCTCAACCTGTCCGCTGCCGACGGTGAACCGGTAGGTTTGACCCACGGTGCCGGAAAGGCCGACTTGGGTGTCGATTTCAACCTGGTCGATGCGCACGGCGCGCTCATAACTGATGCGAAACGTATCGCCGTCGACTTCTTCATCGATGGGGGTCAGGTTTTCGCTGCCCCAGTCGACCATGATGCTTGGGGTATCCCGACACACGCCAGCACAGCGAAAGCCGGTACCGGTCAGTGTGGTCAGCAGTGTGGCATTTTCGGCGTCGGCGGTTTCTTCGACCTGGATTTCCAGGTTCTCCATACCCAACAGGCTCGAGAGTTGCTCTTGCAACGATGCGGAATCATCGAGGGCAACGGTCCAGTAGCCGTCGTCGGTACTTTCGATTTCGCCGATCCCGGTGTCTTCCAAGTATTGTTGGCCCAGGTCAAATCCGGTGTCGTAGTCACCCGAGTTGAACGCTGCCGTCAAATCGACGACGGCGCCATCATCGGTAATAGCCACTGTCACATCGCTGAAGCGGTGATCGGTGCCTTCACTGACGGAAAATGGTTCGCTGGATTCGTACTCTTCGTCGCCGATGACCACGCGGCTTTCGGCACCCGAAGATTCGATGATCATGCTGGCGTTGTCTTCTTCGACGACACCTTCATCGACCAGCGCATAGCTGGTCCAGTCTAAGAGTTCAGCACCGGTGAAGTTTTCTTCTAGGATCACGCCGTCAAGCAGTGGCCCGTCACTTTGCTCGAAGGCTACTTCAACGGTTTTGCGCGGCACTTCGCCCTGGCTACTATCGCGCGTGGCTTCTTCTTTTTCAACTGCCAGATCGATCAGTGCCTGGGCTTTGGACTGGTAGTCGGCCAGATCGGAGAATTCCAGTTCAAAGGTGGCCAGGTAACTCTCGGAGGCGCCAGCGGCTTCTTCTTCTGCCGCACTGGCCTCGGTGATGCCTGCGAAGCTGAGCTGTTCGGGTAGCTGGGCTTCGAGCGCTGCTTCAGTGGCTTCGATACCGCCTTCGAGGTATTCCAGATCTTCTTCGACGATGGTGGCAGCAAGGGTGCGGGTGCCAGATTCGTCGTCGGAGATCTCTAACTCGGAGCTGACTTGAGCACCGCATGCTGCCAGGATGAACATGGCCGTGGTGAGTAGTGCAGTCAGGCGGATTCGACGGGCCACTGGCCCAGGATTCATGGTGTCGTGGCGACTCATAGCATACCGCCCAATGAGTTATAGGCCAGGTCTCCCATGATCATGGTGGTCAGGAAGTACACGATGGCTACGGCGATCATCCAGATACCGGTCGCGATGAAGTGTGCGCGGAATGGAGATTTTGCAAAGCCAGTGGTGCGATTGAGGCCAATGTAGATCAGCAGCTCAGCCATTAAGGCGAATAATATCCACAGAAAGGTACCGACCACACTGATGATCATGACCCACGAGCGGCCTGGGATTAGCATCAAGACCAGCATGAGTACCATGACGGGCAGGTGCAGACTGTAGGCGGTGGCTAGCACGGCCAATGATTCGCGGAAGGATTGTGGTTTGCCGCTGAGCTGGAATGTTAGATGCAGTGCGACGGCGCGCAGGGCCATGACGATCGCGACGACGATAATGCTCGCAAAAACTATGGTGAACCAGGCTCCCGCCGTCATTCCGAAATATACGGATCCGCCGCCGAATGCGGAGGCGACTGAGCTTATGGCGGCACCGGAGAAACGAGCCAGGGCGGTAGCTAATAGCAGGCCGGTCAACAGGGCCCCGGCGATCAGGGTGACAAGCCATAACAGCGGTGACCGCTGTGCGACGTGAAACGCTTCCAGGGTTTGGCCTTTGGCAAGGCGAGTGATGACCCCGAGCTGGTCGCCCAAGGCGCGCACAAAGTTGTTCTGGCCCGCGGGCGGCTGGGGCCCGCCCGGTTGAGGGGTGGCGGAGTGTTCCGGTGGGGGCGGGATGATGGCGGTCTGCTGTTCGTACCCAGGCACGTTGCCATAGTTGGGTGTTGGGTTGCTCATGAATGACGCTCCTCAAGCAAGGGTGTGTGATAACCGGCCGGCGCAGGGAAATCCCTGTATAGCCAGGCCGTCGTCTATCTTTACCAGGTATCGTTGAGGAGTTTAAACAACCATGGTCCAGTAAACCAAGGTTTAACCAGACTGTTATAGTTATTTCATGCTTTAATTCAGCGTTTGTGGTTGTGAAAGACGCACCGTCAACTCAGAGTGCGGTTTTATATCGTGTTGCTAGTTTGTGAACTGATCGAATGCGTAAGTAGAAAGCCCCACGCTGCCGAATTTCGAAGACACATCTGGAGTTCCGACCGGGGCATGCGCTACCAGTCCAACCGGACCTTTGCCCCGCGGGCACTGCAAAATAAGCACTGAGGTGCGCCCCTCGTCCTGACGGAGGTGCTCGAGGCGGGACCAGTCAGACACCGTCCAATGCTGGACGGTATGCGGCCCGTAGCCTGGCAGCGCGGATGCCAGTCCTGCGGGTTCAAATGTTGTGGACATCCAGTCCAAAACTTTTCCTTGAGCGTCAATGACTTCTCGTAACAAGGTCACCACGTCTGAACCGGTGGTGGTGCCGATTAGTCCGTCACCCGCTGAGCGCTCCTCTAGGCCGGTGATCGTGGTGTGCTCTAAATGGGCTACGCAGTTGCGGCTGTGTTCCAAAACGTCGATACCCTGAGCCGTCAAATGCTCCAGGACGGCGAGTACAGCAGCACCGTCACCACTGCCAAGGATGAGTCGAACGGCGTCGTCTAGGCTCAGGCGCAACTCACCAGTCAGGTGCCGGAGGGAGCCGGTGTCGGCAAGCGCCCGATGTTCGGCTGTGATCTGCAGGGTTTCGGTTAGGAGTTCGGGGCGGCGCTGTGCAAGCTTGTCCAGAGTATAGGCGAGGAAGAGCTTGCCAATGCCAGAAAAAGTACAGACCATGTGCTCATTGACGGCCCGGCCGTCGTCGACTTCGCAGAGCAGTTCACCGCATTCTTGTTCCCAGAAGTCTGGTGGAACCGCCTGGGGCGTGGCGACGGGTTCAAACGTTCCCCCGAGGTAGAAGGCTTCAAGGACTTGGCCGAGTTCAATGAAGAACTCGTACGCTCGTACTCGGCCGGGTGTGTGGTCGAGGAGGTCGACCGGAATGGATTCGGCAAACACGGCCACCGAGGCGACCGGAATCTCTTCTTCTATGAGTAGTCCGACCTGCGAGAGGCCGCGGATGCCGCGACCATTCTTTTCAACAAACCGTCCCTGCCTGACCCGCGCGCCAAGCATGGGGGTGAAAATGTGGCTCATGAGGTCGAGGGCTAATTGACATAGCTCCGTCGTGAGCCCCAGGTGCGCGGCAGCATCCTCGCCAGTGGAGCCGTGCGCGAGCTTCTCTAGCAGCAAGGCTTGATCGTGGGCGGTGGTGACCGTCATCCCCTCGATCGAGTGGTGCCATTCCAAATCAGCCGACCGCGGGAAGACTTCGCGATGCAGCGTATCAACCATCCCGACTTGGGCGCAGTAGTTATTGACCCACTGCAGGCCGCATCCGGTGGCCTGGTCGATAGCCTGAAATACAAGCTGCGTGCAGACGTTATCCGAGGTGATCATCATCTGGGCCAAGTGGTCGCGCAGGCTCAAGGCGAGGCCTGGTGCGAGGTTGCGCATCACACCGGCTTGAACCCCGTCTTTGAGTTCCGCCGTGATTTCAAACGTATCATCCAAAGAGAGTTTCCCGGCGCGCACGAGCGCTAGGCAGGCAAGCAGCACACTGACTTTGCGGGTACTAAACGCACCCAGTACACGCTGATCATCGGCGCCGATACGTTGGCCGGTTTCAATGTCACGCACCTGCCAATGAACGGCAAATGGGTACTGTTGAGTCAGTTGGTGTATACGATGATCGAGTTCGCTGAGATTCCGTATCATGGGCTCCACGCAGGGTTCTGCCGAGGTTTTTGGATAATTAGCCAGTCTAATGAAATTAACTATATAGCCTGCACGCTTGGTTATGGTGTCTTAGGTCATATATTTCATTGTTGACGCCTATTAGGGGTCAAGCTTTGTGCATTTCTGCACGCGCGACAAAGCGCGGAACTGCACAGACATCCCTGCCTACAGGACTGCGTCAGATGCAGCAATCCTATGTCTTCCAACCTATAAACACGAAAAAACCGTAGCCACCTTGAGCGTGGCTACGGTTTTTCGTTTTGGGATGCTTAGTTTAAGAACAGGTCTTCTTCGGTTGGCGCTTCGTCAATGAAGTTGTAGCGCTCGGCCAGATCTACCATGAACATCAGCTGTTCGCGGTTGACGTCGCCGGACAGACGTTCCATGTTGAGTTCTTGGGCGGCCTCTTCAGAGATGTCCAAGAATTCAACGAGGAGCTCGCGGGAACCTTCCTGATCTTCTTGAGCAGCCTCCAGCGATGCCGACATCGCTTCACCAAACTCAGCGACCATTTCGGGATCCTCTTGGGCCAGCTCGCCGGAGGTAAAGGTCACCATGGTGGCCATACCGGGGTCAGTTTCCTGGAAGGAGTAGCCGACCAGACGGTTGGCGTCATCTTCCAGCATGGTCGTCAGGAATGGCTCTGGCACCCACACGGCGTCCGCATTGCCGCGCTCAAGCTGGGCTGGCATGTCCGGGAAACCCATTTCGGAAAATTCCAGCGCTTCCGGATCGGCACCGTCTTCTTCGGCAAGGTGCATGATCGTGAGGTCACCCAGGGTATTCAGCGCATTGACGGCAGTGGTTTTACCTTCAAGGTCTGCCCAGGTCTCAATATCGGAGTCTGCGCGAGTGACTACCCCGGCGATGTCGTCACCTTCGGCGAGTGAGTTTGAGAACCCGGAGACAATTTTCATATCCAGTCCCTGATCCACGGCAGTGGTGACCGACAGTGGGTTGCCGACGCCGAAGTCCATTTGACCGGCAGAGACTGCAGGCAGCATGGCCGCACCGGCACTTGAGACTTCGTAGGAGACATCGAAACCGTGTTCTTCGAAGATGCCATTTTCGATACCGTAGGCAACCCCGACGCTCGGGGCGATGGTCAGCACACCAACGGTGATCTCACGGAGTTCTTCGGTTTCGCCGCCGCCTGCTTCACCGCCGCCTTCGCCGCCACCATCGCCACCGCCGCAGGCGGTCAGCAAAAGTGCCGCAGTTGCAGCGGTTGCTAAACCAGAGAGGAATTTCTTGTTCATATGCGCTCCCAGTGAGTGTGAGGTCAGTGGCCGTGATTCGGTCGGTGAGTAGGAAATAGCAGACTGACGGGGCCTGAACAGCCCGCTGCGATTAGTCGAGTTGTTCATTGATTGAGATTAACAATAGACCGATGTCCGCATGAATGGAAGAGTTCCGGACAAAAAAGTGTGACTCAACTAACAATATGCTGATCATACTCTGAACTACTGACCAAATTGCCCATGAAGCACGCGAAGTTTTTCCACATACGCAAAAGCCTGCGGACGGCCAGTTGGCCTTCCGCAGGCTTTTGTCGTGCTCCAACGAGGGGTTAGGCGTAGAAACGTGACAAGAAGGTCGCCACGACGGCTGGGCGTTCTTCACCTTCAATTTCGATGACACCGTTGGTGACCAGGTGCAGGCCGTTGCCTTTGACTTCCTGAACGTCGGTGATTTCGGCTTTCATGCGGATGCGCGAGCCGACTTTGACCGGGTTCGTGAAGCGGACCTTATCCAGGCCGTAGTTGACCTTGGTGGTGACCCCAGTGACGTCGAACAGTTCTGACCAGAACGGGATGATTAGCGACAGGGTCAAAAAACCATGGGCGATCGGAGCACCGAAGGGGCCTTCTGTGGCGCGTTCAACATCAACGTGGATCCACTGGTGGTCGTTGGTGGCGTCTGCGAAGGTGTTGATCATTTCTTGGGTGACGGTCGTCCACCCGGTGGTGCCGAGGTCGGTGCCAGCCATGGCGGCGACTTCTTCGAAGGGGACAACGGTGCGTGCTTGGGTTTCAGTCATGGAGATCAAGTTCCTTTGGGTAGTCAGTGTCGTACTTAGACGAATGCGCTGAGGCCGGTAATCGAGCGACCAACGATGAGCGCGTTGATTTCGTGGGTGCCTTCATAGGAGTAGACAGCTTCGGCGTCGGCGTGGAAGCGTGCGACGTCGGTGTCCAGCGTGATGCCGTTACCACCGCAGACCTCCCGGGCCAGGGCGACGGTTTCGCGCAGTTTGGTTGCGGTGAACATTTTCGCGAGTGCTGAGTTTTCATCCTTGTAGATGCCAGCTTCTTGCTGTTCGATCAGCTGAACAGCCATGGCGGCCGAGGCGGTGACGTTGGCCAGCATAGTCGCTAGTTTTTCTTGGATCAGTTGAAAGCCCGCGATGGGTTTGCCGAATTGTTCACGCTGGGTCGTATAGCGAACCGCGGCCTCGTAGGCTCCGGCCATCGCACCTACGGCGATAAAGGACGCATCCGAGCGCATCAAGCGCAAGCAGGCCGCCACATCTTTGAACGAGTTAATGTTTTTCAGGCGCGCGTCGTCGTTGACCTGGACATTTTCATAGGTGATGTGGGCGTTTTGCATAATACGCAGGGAGGCTTTGCGCTGGATCTTCTCCAACGTGACGCCTTGGGCTTCACGCGGCACCAGGAATGCTTTGACCTGGTTGTCTGCGGTGTCTCGGGCAAACGTGCACAGCACATCGGCACGGAACGCGCCGCCGATCCAGCGTTTGGCACCGTTGATGGTCCAGGTTCCATCAGCGTTCTGGGTGGCGGTGGTTTGCAGGCCCCGCGCAACGTCCGAACCATTATCCGGCTCGGTCAGCGCAAAGACGCCCAGCAGCTCATAGTTGGTCACCTTGGGATCGAGTTCTGCCACCTGGTCGGCGTCGCCGCCCTGGTTGATCACGGTGCGGAACAGCCCGGCCTGTGCGTTGAAGAAGGTCACCACGTTGATGTCACAGCGAGCAAGCTCGAAGGTTCGCATCGCGTCAAAAATGCCGCGAACCGGCTCACCGGCTTGCTTCAACGCCGGTGGATCCATCAGCCGCAGGGACTCCAGCGGGTCAATGATTTCTTCGGGGAACCGGTCTTCGCTCCACGCATCGTTGAGATACGGGTGGACCTTTTCCTCCAGCGTGGTGCGCAGTTCTGCCAGCACGGATTTTTCCGTATCGGTCAGCCGATCAGAAATCCCGAAGACATCCCACAGGGGTTCACGTGTCACGCCGAGGCCTCCTGCTCCAACCCGAGCAGCTTGACCGCATTGTCTTTGAGGATCAGCGGGCGAACCTCATCTTTGATCGGGAGATCGTCAAAAGCTGTCAGCCATTTGGTTGGGGGGATCAGCGGGTAGTCGGTACCAAAGAGGACCTTGCGCTTCAGGATGTTATTGGACTGGCGCACCAGTGATTCTGGGAAGTACTTGGGCGACCAACCGGACAGGTCAATGTAAACATTGGCCTTGTGGCTGGCAATCGAGTTCGCTTCGTCCTGCCAGGGCACCGACGGGTGGGCCATAATGATCGGCAGATTCGGGAAGTCGGCTGCAACTTCGTCCAGCAGAAGCGGGTTGGAGTAGCCCAGCTTGATGCCGGCACCGCCCGGCAGACCTGCACCCATGCCGTTTTGGCCGGTGTGGGACAGCATCGGCAGACCGATTTCTTCCAGTGCTTCCCACAGTGGGTAGAACTGGCGATCCGAGGGATCAAAGCCTTGAACGGACGGGTGGAATTTGAAGCCCCGCACGCCGAGTTCCTCGGCTTGGCGCTTGGCCTCTTCGATTGCAGCCTCACCGTTGCGGGGATCGACCGAACCAAATGGCAGCAACACATCATTATTGCGCAACGCCCCAGCGACGAGATCATCGATCGAGTTGGGCAGGTGGCCCTCAAACTGTGTGCGCGCGTCGAGGGTAAAGACGACGGCGGCCATGTTCAGTTCGCGATAAGTTTCGGCGATCTTGTCGATGGACGGGGTGCGGTCTTCGGATTTGAAGTACGCCGCAGAGGCCTCGTAGAAGACTTCCGGCATGGGCTTGTGCCCCTGATCGTCCATTTCGATGTGGACGTGGACGTCGAGCGCGGAGATCGCGGAGACGTCAATCTTGGATTCGTATTTTGCCACTGATATCACCTAGGCCTTTGGCTGCAGTTCTGCTGGCAGTTCGAGGAATTTTTCGCCGACGTCCTGCAGGTTGTTTTCGAGTATCTGACGCCCCTCGGACTGCATGGCTTCATAGGTCCACCCACCTTCGCGGTAGTCGGTGGCGACAGGCTGTGGGTGCGCCCAGACCTGGAGTCGGTCGCCGCCGACGCCGATGGCCTGACCGGTGATGGCAGCAGCTTCATCGGAGGACAGGAAGGCGATCAGACCGGCCACGTCTGCGGCAGTTCCGAAGCCTAAGTCCTTGCGGAAGAATTCTGGCATGGGTTCGCCAGCCTTCTCGGCTTCGATGGCGGCGGAGAAGTATGGGACGGTTTCGGTCATGGCAGTGGCTGCAATCGGGATGACGGCATTGACGGTCACGCCGGCGCGTTTCATTTCCAGCGCCCACGTGCGAACCATGCCGACGATGCCGGCCTTGGCGGCTGCGTAGTTGGTCTGACCGAAGTTGCCACGCTGGCCGGTTGGGGAACCGATGGTAACGATACGACCTTTGACGTCGTTTTCTTTGAAGTAGGCGAAGGCCGCACGAACACAGGTGAAGGTGCCGCGTAGGTGAACGTTGATCACGGCATCGAAATCGTCGTCGGTCATTTTCAGCAGGCTGCGGTCACGCAGAATCCCAGCATTGTTCACCAAAATGTCGAGTGTGCCGAATTCTTTGACCGCAGCATCGACGAGTTTTTCGGCGGTTTCAGTAGACCCAACCGGTGCGGTCACACCAATGGCGGTGCCACCGGCGGAAGTAATGGATTCAACTGCTTGTGTGGTGACCTCTTCATTGACATCATTGATGACAACTTTGGCACCCTGGCGTGCGAGTTCTTGTGCGTAGGCCAATCCAAGGCCCGCGCCGGACCCGGTAACGATTGCGACTTTGCCACTCAGCGACATAACTTGTCCTCACTTCTGGTTGGGCTAGAAACAATTTTTCATTGAGTCTAGAAATAATTGTGAATAACACCTATTGTCTATCTCAACCGATATTCTTGTAGATGTCAATAATCGATGGGAAAATGTTTCACATGAA
>CAZAAP010000041.1:0-15662 GCA_964482935.1 uncultured Enteractinococcus sp. | reverse complement strand
TCAAAAACTCTTCATTACTCACGGTTTTCAAACTACCAGTTTCTGCTCGGCGTCTCAGAGATTCTTAGCCTGTATGTCTCGCAACCCTGCAGGCAATTGTTCCGTAGGCGCGGTGGTAATCAAGGTCAAGGTTTGTGTGGCACGGGTCATTGCGACGTATAGATTTCCTACGGAGTCGCCGGCGGCACGCACCAAAGCCTGCGGTTCGACGATAACGACGGCATCATATTCCAACCCCTTGGCTTCTTGAGCAGTGACAAGTGCGATATTGCGATCGCGCCGTCGCCCTGTACCAGTCCAAACCTGTCCTGGGTAGGCTTCCTCCAGCACTTGCTGTACCTGGGTGTGATCGTCCCCCACTGCAATGACACCAATCAGACCATCATGGATCCGTTGGAATAGTTTGTTGAGCGTCGAGAGTACGACATCGTCGCGTTCGCTCTGACGGGTAAACACCACTTCCGGGTCGTATTCCCCTTCCCGCAGGGCCTTCGGGGTGGTGACGGGTCGCCCGGCAAGAGTCGCAACACGAGCTGCAGCCTTGGTAATTCGTTCTGGCGTACGATAATTGACGGTCAATTCAGCCAACCGCCAGTGATCTGGGGCAAATGGCTCCAGCACGGATCCCCAGTCCGTCGTCGCTTGGGCTCCGGATGCTTGAGCTAGGTCGCCTACGATTGTGAAGGAACGTAGCGGGGATCGGCGAAAGAGCATTCGCCACTGCATATGGCTCAGCTCTTGGGCCTCGTCGACAATCACATGCCCGTAGGTCCAAGTCCTGTCACGGCTCGCTCGATGCGCCACTGAGTCCCATGTCGTTTCGGGTTCTTGCACTGCGGCTAGCATTTCAGCTGTGATGACTCCGTCGACGCCAATATCTTCGAGCGTATAATGCATGTTTTCCAGAGCCGCTTCCGCTGTATCCAGCGTACGCTGATTGGTCTTTTGTTTTGCTTCGCTGACATTCGATATCGGCTCTCCCAACGCCACGGCTGCTTCATCAATCAGCGGCACGTCTGCCTCGGTGAAGGGAGATCCCGATTCACGAAGCAAAGTTCGAATTTCAGCGGCGGTCAACATCGGGGCCGCATCGACCAGGTATTTGGGCTTGGATAATAGTTCGTTGATCAGCTTCGTAGGCGTCAACGGCATCCAACACAGGTTAAGTAACCGTCGAACGTCACGCGACTGGCGGATCTCTTGTCGGAGATAAGACCGGTCGGCTTTATTGACGAGGCCGTCTTCACGTTTCGGGCTGACAATGTCACGCATTTGGTCATACAAGGTACGGACCATGTGGTCAACGAAGACTTCTCGGGCCTGGTTATGCGGTTTCTCTGAGGAACGTGCATGTCCAATAGCCCGACGTATCTGGATGGGTCGCACTCGCAGTCGGATGCCATCAACAGTGACCCACGTCGTTTCTGGGAGGTTCCGCTGGCGCAATGCCACCGCGTTCGCAACGACTTCTTGCATGACGGAACGGCCTTTGAGCTCAGCGGCAGCAGGGTTCGATTCTGGGCTTGCTTCAATCCCCGGATACAGATTGCCCAGGGACCTCATCACCACACCGGTTTCACCCAACGATGGCAGGACCTGGTCGATGTAGTTCATGAATGCTTGCGACGGGCCGACCAATAACACGCCGGACTTTGCCAAGCGGTCACGATGCGTGTACAGCAAATAGGCCGCACGGTGCAGTGCCACCGCAGTCTTGCCCGTCCCCGGGCCACCTTGCACCACGAGAACGCCCCGCATCTCGTCACGGATGATTTCGTCTTGTTCTTGTTGAATCGTGCCAACGATGTCCCCCATCGCACCGGTTCGGGGAGCACTGACAGCTGATAGTAAAGCTTGGGAGATCTGTCCGGTCTCATTTGACGTCAGGACGTCATCTTCGAAAGACTCCACGGTTCTACCGGTCATCATAAGGTGACGACGTCGGGCGACTCCTTGGCGATTCGCAGCAGTTGCCTGGTAGAAAGGCGCGGCTTCGGGTGCCCGCCAGTCGACCAACAGTCGGGTGTGCTGATCGTCGGATAATCCAATACGCCCGATATGGCGGGTCGTATCCTGATCGGTATCAAGCCGTCCGAACACGAGCCGTTCATCGACGGCGTCTAACTGATTAATGCGCTCTTGGTACAAGCTGGCAAATGAGTCACGTTCCGATTGGTTTTGGAACGATCCTTGAAGCCCTCGCGCCTGGATGCGTGCTAACTGTTGTTTCTTTTCATTGCGCAGCGCATCAAGACGTGCATACAGCCTCGCTACATAGTCGCGCTCTTCATCCAGCTGCTGTTGGTACCACGAGGTGGTGTCGGTGGACGCGGATTGGTCGGTCACCAAGGCTCCTTTGCTGCTAACGATGAAGCTAGCAATCGGCTCAATTTCGACCCTTTAGTCTACTGGCAACCTAGCGCAAGCCGGTAGGATTTGTGGCGACAAACTCACGAATTTCCGCTAGCTGCCGTTTAAACTCTGCTAACTGGTCGGCCACGGCCTCCGGGCCGGTCCCGCCCTGTGAGGAACGAGAGTCCAGCGAACCTTCAGTTGACAGTACGGTCCGTACTTCCGGAGTGAGGTGTTTAGAAATGGTGACGTACTCGTCATCGGTGAGATCCCAGAGTTCCACACCACGGGTTTCAGCAACCTGCACGGCCTCGCCTGCGACCTCGTGGGCTACCCGGAATGGCACTCCTTGCCGCACTAACCACTCAGCGATGTCGGTTGCCAATGCAAACCCTTCGGGGGCAAGCTCAGCCATACGCTCGGTATTGAATGTCAAGGTCGCGAGCTGACCGGCGAATGCGGGCAAGAGCAGCTCAAGGGTATCTGCAGCGTCAAAGACCGGCTCTTTGTCTTCCTGCAGGTCACGGTTATATGCCAGCGGAAGGGCTTTCAGGGTTGTCATCAAGCCGGTGAAATCTCCAATGAGGCGACCGGACTTTCCACGAGCCAACTCGGCGATGTCGGGGTTTTTCTTTTGCGGCATGATTGAAGAACCGGTCGAGTAGGCATCATGCAGGGTTACGAAGTTGACCTCTTTGGTTGCCCAAAAAATGATTTCTTCCGAGATGCGTGACAGATTCACTCCGATCATGGATGCGATCCAGGCGAATTCTGCAAACACGTCACGTGATGCTGTGCCGTCGATCGAATTCCAGACCGCTGAATCGAATCCGAGATCGTGGGCGACTGCTACTGGATCGAGCCCAAGCGAGGAACCGGCGAGCGCGCCGGATCCGTATGGACTGACTGCTGCACGGCGGTCCCAGTCAACAAAGCGCTGGAGATCACGCAAGAAAGCCCAACCGTGAGCTAGTAAGTGGTGCGACAGCAACACGGGTTGGGCGTGTTGCAGGTGCGTACGACCAGGCATCGGCGCATAAGGGTGTGCTTCAGCCTGGGTAATGAGCGCCTCTACAACCTCGACTAGCAGACCAGAGATCTGCCGGGCATGATCGCGCAAGAACATGCGCCCCATGGTTGCGATCTGGTCATTTCGTGAACGACCGGCACGCAGTTTTCCGCCGAGGTCTTCGCCGGCACGTTCTAACAAACCACGTTCAAGGGAGCCATGGACATCTTCGTCAGTCGCCGCAGCGACGTAGGTACCCTCGGTCACATCTTGTTCGAGCTGATCCAGCGCAGCCAACATTTTGGGAAGTTCGTCGTCGGTGAGCAATCCTGCCCGATGCAGTACGCGTGCATGCGCTCGGGAACCGGCGATGTCGTATTTGGCCAACCGCCAATCAAACTGGGTCGATTTGCTCAGGGCTGCCAGCGAGTCAGCTGGTCCATCAGAAAATCGTCCGCCCCAAAGGGATCCTTCGTTCGTACCGTGCGATGCAGCGTCAGTCATGCTGTTACAACCTCTTCTCGTGCAGGAGTTCTCTGATTCCAAAACTATCAACAAATGGCCCAAGTAAAGCCCCTGCTACCGGCAGCGACCGAAATGAGGCGAGAAGTGAGGGGAGGCTGTCTGGTGGGGCGATGAGCTGTTGGCCGATCTGGATACACTGGCCGCTGTCGTCTGCGGACCCGTCAAATATCGGCTCTAGCGCAAAATTGTCTAAACTACGTATATGACCGACAACCAACCGCAGGATCAACCTGAACTCAGCGACGACCAGATTGAATTTCTTAATACATTATTTGACTATGCTCGAGAAGGTCAGGTGGTGGCGCTGTCCTCGGCGATCGACCAGGGCATACCGGTCGATCTTCGCAATCACAATGGCGACACCTTTCTTATTTTGGCCGCTTACCGAGAACAGGTAGCAGTCGTAAATGCATTGCTGGCTAGAAATGCTGACGTCAATGCGCTCAACAACAGAGGCCAATCAGCTCTCACCTGTGCGATATTTATGCAAAACACAGATATTGCTAAAGCGTTATTAGATGCTGGCGCAGATCCGGATCTTGGACCCCAGTCCGCCCGAGCCACCATTCAAGCAATGGACTTGGACAATATGGGGCAATTTTTATCCGACTACGAAAATTAAATTTCCTCAAATCATCTCGACCAGGACTAAGGCCGGTAAGTCGGTGCCGGCACCGCCGCCTGTTGCACAGCAGACGGACCAATACAAGGAGTTATTTTGAATCAGACGATGACGAAACCACAACGCTGGTTAACAGCCACAGGGCTTGGCGTTATCGCCGCCTGGACACTGGCTGCATGTGGTAGCGGAGCACCGAGTTTGACTGAAATCTCAGGGTCCGCAAAGCAGTCGATGAGTGAGGCAGATTCGCTTACCTACACCAGGACTGATCCTGATGGGGTACATAATGAAGACATTTCGCTCATCGAGTGGTCGGGTCAAACGAATCAAGACAACCACCACGTGACGATTACTGCAGACCAAGGGGCCTTAGAATTCTTGGTGATCGATGAGTCAACAGCCTTTATCAAACTCGATCCGCAAGAAGATGCCGAGGATGAACTTTTCCGCCTGGAAGGTGCTGAGGGGCAGTGGATCCAAGCCCCCGAGTCTGGTCTCGAAGACACCATGGGTATCGAAGACGAATTCGCTTCGACGACTGAGACGGCCTTTTCTCTCATCGATAACCTGTCCGATGAGGAGCTGGAAACCGTAGAGGTTGAAGAAACGGAATTAGACGGGCAAGAAGTATATAAGTACACAGTGCCTGCGACCGCAGGTGATGATTCCGATCTTTATACCGGTTCTGAAACTGTTGCTTTCTACTTCTTGCAAGAAAGCTCCGAACTGCTCCAAGTGGATGCTACCTCGGGTGAAGACACCGCCACGCATGCGTTTACGCAGCTCGACGAAGTTGAGTTATTTAAAGCTCCGCCAGAAGATGAGATTGCAGATCTCGAATGGACGTTCTAGCACACCGACTCGGTGACATAGACTAAATCCCATAGCGCTCGGATCATTAGGTGATCCGAGCGCTTTGGGTTATATGGCTTATGCTTTGGGGTCCTGTTCTGCATAGCCGACAAACTCTTGAGCCACTCGTTGACCGCCGTCGGCTGTTCGGGTCACCACCATAATTGCATCGTCCCCGGCAATCGTTCCGAGAACGCTCGCTAACCTGGCCTGATCGATAGCCGATGCCAGAAATTGTGCTGCCCCCGGGGGCGTGCGCAACACCGCGATATTGGCCGAGCCATCCGCGGCAAGAAGGAGTTCTTTGCACAGGCTCACCAGGCGTGCTTCGGCCGTGTCGGGGGCTTGGCCAGCCGCTCCCGGCGCGCTGTCAATGGGAACCTGATACATCATCTGACCCGTTTCGTCTCGCACACGGGTTGCTCCGATATCTACGAGATCGCGGGATAATGTGCCTTGGGTGACGGTCACTCCACGCTGTGCCAGGGCTGCGGCAAGCTCAGCTTGAGATCGAATTGTCTGACTGGTCAACACTGTTTTGATCTGGTGCTGCCGTGCCGCTTTGGTCATCGGAGTGATCATAACTAGTGCGTTGCAGTTCGCGACGCTTCGGCATGCGGCAGGGTGAGCTCAGCTGGGATTTCTGCCAGGCCCGATGCGTACAGTAACCAGGCGATGAGCGCTTTTTGAGCGTGGAGACGATTCTCGGCTTCGTCGAAAACTCTGGACTGCGGACCGTCAATGACCTCTTCTGCAACCTCATAGCCGCGGTATGCGGGCAGACAGTGCAGGAAGACTGCTCCATCAGCGGCCTGGGCCATGGCCTCAGCATCGACCGAGTACTCCTTGAAGAGGTTCAGCCGCATTTCGGTTTCGTCTTCCTGGCCCATGGAGATCCAGGTATCGGTGACCACGACGTCGGCATCTGCTAGGGCTTGTGCCGCATCGGTTGTGATGAGAATCGAGCCCCCGGTGGTTTTGGCACGTTGTGATGCCGCGGTGACAATGGCCTCGTCGGGCAGGTAGCCTTCAGGTCCCGCGATGCGGACGTGCATACCTGCGGTGGCCCCACCTAAAAGATAAGAGTTCGCCATGTTGTTGGCTGCATCTCCCAGATAGGTCATAGTCAATCCCCGCGTGGCGCCTTTGGCCTCGCGGACGGTCTGGAGATCGGCGAGCACCTGGCAGGGATGATAGTCATCGGTTAGAGCGTTAATAACTGGAATAGCCGAGTTCGCTGCGAGTTCTTCAATCCCGGAGTGGGCGTAGGTTCGCCAGATAACAACCGAAACCATTCGCTCAAAGACTTTGGCCGAATCGTAGATCGATTCTTTGTGTCCCATTTGCGACTCGCCCGGGTTGATGATCAGTGGGCTGCCGCCCAGTTCCGATAGGCCCGCAGCAAATGAGATGCGAGTCCGAGTAGAAGTTTTGTCGAACATCACGATGCCGGTTTGTGGTCCCGTCAGGGGTTTGAAGTCGTAACGCCGCTGTTTCATGAGGTGGGCGAGGTCTAGGACTTCCAGCTGCTCTTCCGGTGTGAGATCAGTGTCGACGAGAAAGTGTCGTGGGGTAGAGGGCATAGTGTCGCTCCTTGAATTTGCTCGGCTAATTCGCTTCCGCAACCGTCTCAGCAACGATTTCGGGGAGGTCTTGGATCAAGGGATCCACCTGCTCGGGGGTGATGATCAGCGGCGGTGCTAGGCGCAAAGTAGTCTCATCAGTCGCATTGAGAATGTAGCCATAGTCCAGCGCTTTAGCGACAACTTTCGGTGCCAGCCCGCCCTCGGGCAAGCGCATGCCTTGGGCTGTCATAGCCTCTGTGTCAAGTTCCACTCCCTGCCACAGCCCATATGCACGGACCGTTTTGACGACGGGCAGTCCGTGGAGTTGGTTGACTAAATATGTGCCCACAGTGCGTACATTTTCGAGAATGTTTTCGGCTTCAATGGTGTCCAGCACGGCCAGGGCGGTGGCGGTGGCCAGTGGATTACCACCGAAGGTAGTGCCGTGTTGGCCTGCGGTAAATAACTCCGAAACCTTTTGTCCGAAGGTCACTAAGGCTCCGATCGGCATGCCACCACCCAAACCTTTGGCCAGTGTCATGGCATCTGGCATCACGGGCTCATCGGTGCCGGTGATTTCGGGATTCTGGAAGGCGAACCACGTCCCAGTCCGACCAATCCCTGATTGAATTTCGTCGAAGATCAACAGGGCGCCGTTCTCATCGCATGCTTGACGGACGGCTTGGAGGTATCCGGGTGGGAAGTCACGCACCCCGGCTTCGCCCTGGACCGGTTCGATAATGATAGCGGCCACGGTCTCATCCATCTCGGCACGTAGTGCTTCTATGTCGCCCGCCGGTACGAACACCACCCCACCGGGTAGTGGTTCAAATGGTTCCCGGTACTGGGGTTTCCAGGTCAATGCGAGCGCGCCCATCGTTCGGCCATGAAAGGCGTTCTGCAAAGCGATGACCTTAGGTCGACTGCCACCTTGGGCATGGCTATGGCGGCGCGCTAATTTGAAGGCGGCTTCGTTGGCTTCGGTTCCCGAATTGGCAAAGAAGACGGCACCCTGAGAGAGACCAGCCATCGATAACAGCCGCTCCGCCAAACTCACCTGCGGCAATGAGGTGAACAGGTTGGAGATGTGTCCTAAGGTTTTGGCCTGTTCAGTCAGAGCATCGACTACCGCCGGGTGAGCGTGGCCTAGGGCGTTGACCGCGATCCCGGCTAAAAAGTCGGTATAGCGTTTGCCGTCCGCGTCCCAGACGTAGACGCCTTCGCCTTTGACGAGGGCGCGAGCCGGTGTGCCAAACATGTTGGTTATGGAACGTTGATAGCGTTCCAGCAGGTTTTGTGTCATGA
This sequence comes from uncultured Enteractinococcus sp., assembly GCA_964482935.1. Classification (GTDB taxonomy): domain Bacteria; phylum Actinomycetota; class Actinomycetes; order Actinomycetales; family Micrococcaceae; genus Yaniella. The sequence continues at coordinate 7,432 of CAZAAP010000041.1, read as the reverse complement.
GGTTCCTATGGTGTGACTTGGGTGCCGACGCCGGCGGTCGTGAAAATTTCTAGCAGCATGGAATGCGGTTGACGACCATCGACGATGTGGGCTTGCGGTACCCCGGATTCGACAGCGGTCAGGCAGGCTCGCATTTTGGGGATCATCCCCGACTCGAGGCTTCCGAGTATGCCGCGCAGTTTATCGGCGGTGATCGAGGTGATCAGTGAGGAGGGGTCTGGCCAATTGCCATACAGTCCCTCGACGTCGGTGAGGACAACGAGTTTTGCCGCACCGAGTGCGGCGGCGAGTTCGGCGGCTGCGGTGTCGGCGTTGACGTTGAGTACCTGGCCCGTGGGCTGATTGGTTTGCGGATCGTATTCGGGAGCGACCGAGGAGACCACGGGAATGCGTCCGTTGGCAATCAGGTCGGTAATGGGGTCGGTGTTGACGTTAACGACATCGCCCACTAGCCCCAGATCGACCTCTTCGCCGTCGATGACGTGTTTGGTGCGGTGGGCGGTAAATAAATCGGCGTCTTCACCTGACATGCCAACCGCGTAGGTACCGTGGGCGTTGATCAAGCCCACGAGCTGGCGCCCGACCTTGCCAGTGAGCACCATGCGCACGACTTCCATGGTTTCTTCAGTTGTAACCCGCAAGCCGCCCCGGAATTCGGAAGTGATGTCGAGTTTATTAAGCATCTCATTGATCTGTGGGCCGCCGCCGTGAACAACGACCGGGTGGATGCCGCAGTGGTGCAAAAAGACCATGTCGTGAACGAATGCTGCGCGCAGTTCGTCAGAGACCATGGCGTTGCCACCGTATTTGATCACCATGGTGGTGCCGGCAAATTTTTGGATCCAGGGTAGCGCCTCGATCAAAACGGCCGCTTTTTCGGCAGCCTTGGACATATCGCGTGGTGTTGTTTTCATGTCGTCTTCTAGGAGGAGTATTCGGCGTTTTCACGCACATAGTCGTAGGAGAGGTCGTTGGTCCACACGGTGACGCTGTGGTTGCCGGCTTTCAAATAAATATCCACCGTGACTTCTCGGTCATCGAATGTCACCAAGTTGCGGTCTTCGCCAATCCCGGCATTTCGGCACACCATGACGTCGTTCACTGCGACATCGATAGTAGTTGGGTCAAATTGGGCATGCGTGGTGCCCACCGCCGAGATGATTCTGCCCCAGTTGGGATCCTTGCCGAACATCGCGGTTTTAAACAGATTTGACCGGGTGACGGTGCGGGCGACCTCTTCGCCTTCAGCCTCTGTCGCCGCACCATGCACGGTGACGGCAATATCGCGGGTTGAGCCCTCGGCATCGCCGATGATCTGGCGGGCCAGCGAGGCACAGACCTGGCGGAGGAGCTCTTGTAGTTCTTCGCGGTCGGGCACGACGTCGGTGGCTCCAGAAGCCATGAGAAGAACGGTGTCATTGGTCGACATACAACCATCGGAGTCGGCCCGGTTGAACGTGGTCCGCACTGCTTCAGTGAGTAGTTCCTGTGCCAGCGCGGAGTCAACGACGGCATCGGTTGTGACGACGGCCAGCATTGTGGCCATGCCCGGGGCGATCATGCCGGCACCTTTGGTCAGTCCGGCCACCGTGTAGCCCTCGCCGTGAGCTTGGGCGGTTTTGTGGACGGTGTCGGTCGTCATGATGGCCTTGGCAGCGGCTTCCAATCCGTTATTGGTTAGCGCATCAGTCGCGGTGGCAATCCCGGGGAGAACCTTGTCCATGGGCAACCGCTCGCCGATCAATCCGGTCGAGCACACGAGGACGTCGTCGGCGGCGATATTCAGCGCCTGGGCGGTGCGGTCAGCCATCGCGGCAGCATCTTGGTCGCCTGCAACCCCGGTGCAGGCGTTGGCGCCTCCCGAGTTGAGAATGACCGCGCGGGCGGTGCCGCTTTGTAGTGCGGTCTGAGACCAGCGCACCGGTGCGGCAGCAATGCGGTTGGTCGTGAACACGCCTGCAGCGTTGTAGTGCGGGCCGTTATTGACGATCAGCGCGAGGTCAAGGTCCCCGGAGGCTTTAATGCCAGCGGCGATACCCGAGGCTGTGAAACCGGCAGGTTGGGTGGTACTCACGGGGCGACTCCTTGAACGGTTAGTCCGGTCTCTTCGGGCAAGCCCAGAGCAATGTTCATGGATTGGATCGCTCCCCCAGCAGTGCCTTTGGTCAGGTTATCGACCGCCACAACCACCACGACGCGCCCGGCGGCTTCATCAACGGCCAGCTGCATCACCACGTGGTTTGAACCCAGCACGGAGTGGGTGGATGGCCATTGGCCTTCGGGCAGCAAGCGCACGAAGTGTTCATCGGCGTAGGCTTCTTCCCATGCGGCACGGATGGCTTCGGGCGAAGTGCCTGGCACGTATTTTGCGGTTGCGGTCGTTAAGATGCCGCGTGGCATGGGGGCCAGTGTTGGCGTAAAGGAGATCGAAACCTGCTGGCCGGCAGCCTGTGACAACCCTTGCATGATCTCGGGGGTGTGCCGGTGTAGGCCACCGACGCCATACGGGCTCATGCCACCCATGACTTCGGAGCCAAGCAGGTGCGCCTTCAAGGATTTGCCGGCGCCGGACGTCCCGGATGCCGCGACGATGACAACGTCGTCGGCCTGTAACACGCCCGCGCTGAATCCGGGTGCTAGTCCCAGAATTGAACCGGTTGGGTAGCAACCGGGAACAGCGATACGTTTGGCGTTGACTAGTTTTTCGCGGTTGCCTGGCAGCTCTGGCAGCCCGTAGGGCCACGTACCGGCATGGGGTGAGCCATAGAACTTCTCCCACATCGTGTTATCTTCTAAGCGGTGATCGGCTCCGGCGTCAATGACCAGTGTGTCTTCAGGTAGCTGTGCCGCGATTTCGGCCGACGCACCGTGTGGCAGCGCTAAGAACACGACATCGTGACCGCGCAGCACGTCGATGTCAGTTGGCTCGAGTACTCGGTCTGCCAAAGAATGCAGATGCGGTTGCAGTCCGCCGAGTTGTTGGCCGGCATTGGAATGGGCGGTGATAGAGCCAATTTCGACGTGCGGATGGGAGGTCAACAAACGTAGGACCTCTCCACCGGCATAGCCACTGGCTCCCGATACAGCTACACGAAGAGTCATAGATTCACCCTAACACTAAGATATGCAGTACGTGTAATAATTATGCAGTGAGGCAATTCTAGCGATGCCCCCTGCGGAAATGTAACGTATCAACTATGACTCAAATTCCCGTGGAACTCCCAGAAAACATGCGTGCTGCTGTGGTCACACAAGCAGGTGGCCCAGAGAACTTTGAGTGGCGTGAGGTCCCTGTACCGATGCCCAACGCAGGGCAAGTCCTCGTCGAGACTGCAGCAACCGGTCTGAATTTTATTGAAACGTATCAGCGCTCTGGTCTCTACGACGTCCAGTACCCCTTCATTCCCGGATCGGAAGCTTCCGGGACGGTCATCGCCCTTGGCGAAGATGTCACGAATGTCGCAGTGGGCGATCGCGTGGCCACGGCGTCAGCCTCTGCGACCTACGCGGAGTTTTTTGTGGCACCGGCCGATAAGCTGCTACCTGTACCCGATACGATCGACCTTGTTGAGGCCGCTGCCATTCCACTCCAAGGCATGACGGCCCACTACTTATGTCGCTCAACCTTTGAAGTCTCGGAGGGTCATAACGTTTTCCTGACCGCCGGAGCCGGTGGCGTGGGCCAATTATTAACCCAGATGTGCAAGCATCTTGGCGCCAATGTTTACACGGTCGTCTCAACGGAGGAAAAGCGCCAAATTGCGCTCGCCGCCGGGGCCGATGAGGTTTTTGACTATGACGATTTTGGCGAAAAGTTGCGCGAAGTCACTAACGGTGTGGGGGTAGATGTCGCGTTTGACGCAGTCGGTGCAGACACCTTCGATACTTCGTTAGACTCTGTCCGGATTCGCGGCATGCTGGTCCTCTTCGGTGCAGCCTCCGGCCCGGTGCCACCGTTTGATTTACAGCGTCTGAATTCCGGGGGTGGGTTGTACGTAACGCGCCCGGGTTTAGCGTTCTATACCCTGACCGGTGACGAGGTCGCCTGGCGAGCCGGCGAGATCTTTGGCTGGATAGCTGAAGGGGTCGTCAAGCTCAGCGTTGATCAGCGTTTCGATCTCAAAGCTGCCGCCGACGCGCATCGTGCGCTGGAATCCCGAGCCACCACCGGAAAGACGGTGCTCATTCCATAATGAATTCACGATGAATCGACACTGGGGCAGGCGCGGTATGTAAGTTCGTACCGCGCCTGCCCCAGTGTCGAGCGTTTTCAGAGCAGTGACATCACGGTTGTGCCGAGCATGCCAATAACGACCAACAAGGCTATCGCAGAAACACCGAATTGCTTGCGACGCCGTCGGGCTCGGTCACGTTCGTTTTCTGGTATTGGATCGTCCAGTTCCCAGGGTTGGGTCATCGTAAAATGGCTCCGTGTTCGGTTTCGGCTGCAGCGATGGCAGCCAGGCGAGCTTCGGATGCTTCATCGGCGGTCAAGGTCCGATCGGTTGCCCGAAAGCGCAGGTTGAAGGCGAGTGACTTCTTGCCGTCTTCAATACCGGCACCCCTGTAAACGTCAAATAACCCGATGTGTTCAAGGAGTTTACCGGCTGCCTGCTGCAGGGTATATTGCACATCCGCAGCGACAACGTCATCCTCGACCACTAGCGCTACATCCTGATACGTCGCTGGATATGTCACCACAGGTTGGGCCTCGACCACATTCGGCGTGGCAGCAATGAGCGCATCAAGGTCCAGTTCCAGCGCGGCGGTACGCGCTGGCAAGTCCCAGGCTTCGAGCAGTTTTGGTAGCAGCTCGCCGGCGTAGCCAATCACGGCGCCGTTGACCACCAGCTCTGCCACGCGTCCCGGGTGGAATGCATGATGAGATCCTTGACGAACGGTCAGCTCAACCCCAGCGACATCGCCGATATCAAAGGCAGCAGCGATGGGATCCTGCCAGTCATAAGCACGCGGAGCGTGAGCGGGTCCAGGTGCGGAGTCATGGCCCATAAAGACCGCGGCGAGCCGGTGTGGTTGGGCAGGGATGCCGGCTTCGATTTCGGCCAGGAGCTCTTCGGAGGGGCGCACGCCCAGCGGCGGGATGGCCTGCGAGCCGACTGTGTCCCCCGGTAGGAATACTTTGCCAGACTCGAATAACGCAATGTCCCGGAAACCCCGCGACACGTTACGACGTGCGGTTTCCAATAGGCCCGGCAGAATGGTGGTGCGCAACCAACCGAATTCCGCAGAGATCGGGTTGGCAAGTTTGACCATAAGCTGGGCTTCAGCAGCAGTCTCATTGGCAGCACCGAAGGTCTTATTCTGGGTTTCGGAGACGAAGGGGTAGGACAGGGTCTCAATCAGTCCTGCCCCTGCCAATGCATCAGAAATCTGGCGGCGCATGCGTTGGGCCTTGGTCAGACCGCGACCTGGCGGTGGGACCGGCACGGTAGCCGGAATATGGGAATATCCCACCAGTCGGGCGACCTCTTCGACAAGGTCTTCTGGAATATTCAAATCACTACGCCACGAGGGCGGGGTGACCACAAAGACGGTCGTGCCGTCGGTATCATCGCGCTGTTGTGAAACACGCGCACCAAGATCGCCCAGAACCTGGTTGACCTGGTCTTCGGTGTAGTCATAACCGACAAGGTCCGAAGGGTAATCGGCACGTAACCGCACCGTGGGGATTTTGGGTGGTTCGCCGACATCGGTGACGCCCTCATCGTGGGTTCCGCCGGCCAGCTCCACGAGTAGGTCGGCGGCACGCTGGGCTGCTTTATCGGCGATATACCAGTCGACCCCGCGGGTGTTACGTTTCGACGCTTCCGAAGGCAACCGGTGACGGCGCTGAGTACGCGAAACAGATACGGTGTCGAAATTCGCTGACTCAATGAGCACTGAGGTGGTGGTCTGGCCGACCTCCGTCGCCAAACCGCCCATCACACCCGCCATGCCGATCGCGCCGGACTCGTCGGTAATTAGCAGGTCTTCGGGGTGCAGTTTACGAGTCTTGCCGTCCAGGGTTTCCAGGGTTTCACCATCGTGGGCCCGGCGCACCACAATGTCACCAGTGAGTTTGTCGGCGTCGTAGAAGTGCAGTGGTTGGCCCAATTCGAGCATCACGTAGTTCGAGATATCGACCGGTAAGCTCAGTGGACGAATACCGGCCAGACGCAGCCGAGCAACCATCCACGATGGCGTGGTGGCGGTTGGATCAATACCGTTGACACGGCGAGCGACAAAACGAGTCGCGCCGGGGTTCCCGTGAATCGGGACATCATCTTCGATGCGCACCGGCCAGCCCGTATCAGTGGCCGGTGGCACCTCGATAGCACAAGCAGGGTCCGTGAACTCGGTTCCGGTCGCGTGCGCATATTCCCGCGCCACACCGCGCATCGACAGCACATAGCCGCGATCCGGAGTCACATTAATTTCCGCTGCCTCATCATCCAATCCCAACATCTCAAGCACATCGGTGCCGAGCTCGGGATCCAGTCCCCACTCGGAAAGCACGACAATACCGTCGTGGCCGTCCCCCAGGCCGAGTTCAGATTCGGAGGCGATCATCCCGGCTGAGACATGACCATAAGTTTTTCGGGTGGAAATCTGAAAGTCACCGGGTAAAACTGCACCGGGCAGGGCCACGATCACTTTATCGCCGACCTCAAAGTTGTGGGCTCCACACACGACACCTTGCACACCCGAAGGCTCAATCCCTTTGTCTTCCAGGGTCTGAGTCTGGCCGTCTGGGACCACTTGGACACGGCACCAGTTAATGGTTTTACCGTTGGAGTGTTCTTCTGGCGTCTTTTCTAATACCTTACCGACGACGATCGGACCGGTCAGATCAAAGCCGTGAACGTCTTCTTCTTCTAATCCAACTTTGACTAATTCCGCCAGCAGATCGGCTGCGGTGGCATGTGTTGGAAGTTGCGTGTACTCACGCAACCATGACAGTGGGATACGCATAGGGTGACTAAATCTCCATTCCGAATTGCGTTGAGAAGCGCACGTCGCCTTCAATCATGTCGTGCATATCGGTGACCCCGTTGCGGAACATCAAGGTGCGCTCCACGCCCATGCCAAAGGCAAATCCGGAGTACACGTCTGGGTCGATGCCCGCGGCACGGAGCACTTGCGGGTGTACCATCCCGCAACCGCCCCATTCAATCCACTGGGGGCCACCTTTCGCATCGGGATGCCACACATCGAGTTCTGCAGAAGGCTCTGTGAAGGGAAAGAAGTTGGGCCGCAGTCGAATGCGCGCTTCGGATCCGAACATCAAAGTGGCGAAATACTCCAGGGTGCCGCGCAGATCGGCCATCGTGAGTCCCTTATCGACGGCGAGACCTTCGAACTGGTGGAACACCGGCGTGTGGGTGGCGTCCAGTTCATCGGTGCGGAACGTTTTGCCGGGTGCCAAAATATA
>CAZAAP010000040.1:0-15881 GCA_964482935.1 uncultured Enteractinococcus sp. | reverse complement strand
CAGCCGAAGACTTCGGAATTTCCCAGCAGCTGACCGTCAACGCTCGCGAAGCCGGACCGCGCCTAGGCAAAGACGTCCAGACCGTGATTAAGGCGTCAAAGAGTGATGACTGGAAAGTCACCGATGACGGGACCGTGATCGCTGGCGGCATCGCATTGGAGAGTCACGAATACACGCTGGCCACCGTGGTCGAAGAGGACCCCGACAACCCGGACAGCGCGGTGGCCGTCATTCCGCAGGGCTTCGTCATCCTCAACACGGCTGTAGACAACTCGTTGGCGGCCGAAGGTGCGGCACGCGACGTTATTCGCGCGGTCCAATCGGCTCGCCGTGATGCCGACCTGGATGTCTCCGATCGCATCCATACCCTCATTACCGGCGCCCAGCCGGTCATCGAAGCGATCAGCGCCCACGAAGATCTCATCAGCAACGAAACCCTGTCGCTGAAAGTCGTCTTCGAACCCACCGATGCCACCGACCCACGCGAATCGTTTGCCGATGACGCAACCAAAGCCGTAGAAGTCACCGTCCAGAAAGTCGACGCCTAATGTTTGAAACCGCTGAACAGGTCTATCAACACCTGTTGTCGCGGGCTCCCGAAAATAAAATGGAGCCCCGTATGCAACCCATGCGCGACATCATGGCACTCCTGGGGGACCCCCAGACCAGTGCCCCCGTCATCCATTTGACCGGCACCAACGGCAAAACCACGACGGCGCGCATCATCGAACAAGTCCTGATCGCTCACGGGCTGCGCACTGGACGCTATACCTCACCCCACTTGGTCAGCGTTACCGAGCGCATCACCTTAGATGGCGAACCCGTCGACGACGCCACCTTTGTGCGAGTGTTCAACGAGATCGCACCCCTGATCGACATTGTTGACGGTAAACTTGATGAAGCCGGTGAACAAAAGCTCACGTATTTTGAAACCGTCACGGTCTTGGGGTTTGCGATCTTTGCCGATGCCCCCGTGGACGTCATGGTTTTGGAAGTCGGACTGGGCGGGATCACCGATGCCACAAACGTAGCCGATGCTCAGGTTTCAGTCGTGACCCCCATATCGGTCGATCACGCTGATCTGCTCGGAGACACCCCCGGTGAGATCGCAGTTGAAAAATCTGGGATCATCAAAGAAAACGGCTTTCTCATCTCAGCGGCCCAGGAGCCAGAAGCCGCGCAGGTCCTGCTGGAAGCCGCGCGCGCCAAGCACGCGAACTTCCGGTTTGAAAACATTGAGTTCGGCGTCACCGACCGGTCGGTGGCCGTGGGCGGCCAGCAAGTGGCGATTCAAGGCCTCGCCGAGGAGTACAACAATCTGTTCCTACCCCTTCACGGTGCTCACCAAGTGCAAAACCTAGCGGTCGCGATTGCAGCGCTTGAAGCTTTCTTGGGTGCCGGCGAACAGCCGCTGAAACACGATATCCTCCAAGACGGGCTATCCATGGTCACCAGCCCAGGTCGGCTGGAATTGCTGCGCACCAATCCGTCACTGGTTATCGATGCGGCGCATAATCCACAGGGCATCGAAGCCACCGCATCAACCATGCGCGAGACCTTCAATTTCTCGTCGCTGGGCTTGGTAGTCGGGATTCTAGATGACAAAGACGCCTTGGGCATCCTCACTGCGCTCTTCGAACACTTCGGTGACGACGTTGAACACCTAGCGATCACCAAGTCCGACTCACCGCGCGCCATCAGCCCCGCAGACCTCACCGAAATAGCCCTGGATGCCGGGTGGGATGAGGACCAATTGTTCACCACCGATTCGGTCGTCGACGCCATCGCCTGGACCGTTCGGGGTGTGCGAGATATCGAAGCCCGGATCCAAGAGGCTGGACGTACGCTCACCGCCGGGACCGGGGGAGCCGGGATCCTGGTGACCGGATCGATCACCCTGGTCGGACAAGTTCGCGACCTATTGGGGCCCGAATCCACGACCACGGATGCCAGCGTCGAGATCGAAGGCCACGACGATTTCAGCGACTTCTTCCCGCAGACCGACCAGGAGGATGACGATGAGTCCTGAGCACGAACGCGGCCGGGAGCAATGGCGACCCGAACGCGAAACGAAGTCCCAACGGGAATGGCAACCGGGACAACCGAAGAAACAACGGTCCATCTTCAAACTGTTCACCGCCACCGTGTTGTTGGGTGAAGCATTTGTTATCGCATTCTTTGGCCTGATGCTCTACGGCCTCCACCAAGACAATGGCGGGCTGTGGATGCTCTTGGGGAGTCTGGTGTTAGCGGTGCTCACCGCGATGACCAGCCGATTTGTTACGAAACCAGCAGGCATCGTCGCCGGATGGATTATTCAGGTGCTGCTGGTGGCGTCCGGGTTTTTGGAACCATTTGGTTTCTTTGTCGGTATCGCGTTTGCCATCGCCTGGTGGTATGCGGTCACCAAAGGTCGACAGATCGATATCGAAAATGCCCAACGGGCCAAAGAAGAAGCGGCCTGGGAACAGGAACACGGTTCGGAAGCCAGCACCGATTAGGTATGATCATGGAGGGTGCCGCAACCGCGTCACCTGAAGCATCTGATGAATGAGGTAGTTATGAGCCAGCCTGAACGCACCCTTGTACTCGTCAAGCCCGATGGCGTGGAACGTGGACTCACCGGTGAAATCTTGGCGCGTATCGAGCGTAAGGGATACCAGATTGTCGAGTTGCTCATGCTCAACGCTACCCCTCAGTTGCTGGCAGAACACTACGAAGAGCACCAGGGCAAAGATTTTTTTGAACCACTCGTCGCCTTTATGGCTTCAGGCCCGATCATTGCTGCGATCTTTGAAGGCGACCGCGTCATCGAAGGCATTCGCCAACTGGCTGGCATCTCCGACCCAACGCTGGCCGATGCCGGGACGATCCGCGGCGATTTCGGTCGCGACTGGGGAGAGGGCGTACAGAAAAACCTCATTCACGCCTCGGATTCGACCCTGTCTGCCGAACGTGAGATCGAACTGTGGTTTGGCTAAACCACCAGCCCTAACGCCAATGGCACCGGTTTTCCGGTGCCATTTTCATATACCCATTGGGGATCAGAGCCCGCGAATCGGCTTAACCACCGGATCACGAGCCAGCAGCGCCTGAATGGAGCCGGCCTCCAGGATATCGGTTAACAAGAATTTGGTGGGTCGCATCAGCGCGATCTTTTGGACTTCGGCGCCGTGCAGGAGCGATTCGATACTGTGCCAGTCGGCTGCAGTGGCCTCGGTCGTGATGTTTTCTGGCATCACGTCGTCCTGAGGTGTGGCCAGATAGAAAAACGTATCAAACCGTTTCGGATAACCCACCGGGGTGATCAAGTTCGCCCAGGGTTGCATGATTGCAGGGTTCAGCAGAACGCCGGTTTCTTCTTCGACCTCGCGCAACCCCGTGCGGAGCATCATGGAGGCGTTCTTGACCGCTTGGTCGTGCAACGCCGAGCCCAGCGATGTTTTCTGCCAACCTTGAGCATGCTGCGACAGGATCGGTTGCGTATCGGGCCCAAAAACGTATTCGGCATCTTCGGCATCAGTACGACCGCCCGGAAATACGACAGCACCAGCCGCAAAGTCCATCGTGGTGGCACGATGTTGGACATACACTTCCAGATCATGATCTACCTGACGCACCATGATGACGGATGCAGCCTGCCGAGCTTTCACATAGGGGTGGGTCAACTCGGATCGAGGCATGGTATTAAACTTCTTTGCATCCACGTGTGGTCCTAAAACATTGCTTCGCCGAAGCGCAACAGGATCGATCCAACGATCACTACATACAACAAAATGATCGTCGGCCAAGCGGCCGTTACTATGATCATCTTCGCTCGTGGTCTGACTTTGATCAAATCGTGCGAAACATTTCTCACGAAGACGAGGATTGCTGCAGGTATGGTTACCGCCCACACGAGCATGCAATACAGACACAAGGTATTGAGAACATATACCGCCTGAGTCCACAGCCACAAACAAAAGATCATGGCCAGACCGAGGCCGATCGAGGTGGCATGCCACCACCAGTTCACAAACCGTGCCCCACCGAACATGGCCATGGCGATCGTGATGACGATCGTGAACCCGATGATGCCGATGAACTGATTCGAAAACCCGAACAAACTGGCCTGCCAAGATTCCATGACCTTCCCGCAGGAGACCCAAACACTCAAGTCACACGAGGTGACATAGTCGGGATCCTTCCATAACTGCACGCGTTCATAGGTCAACACCAGGGTGGCAATGAGACCGACAATGCCGGTCACAAGAAGCATGACTGCCGTCCCAAAACTGGTGACGTACCAGGGGTGCTCTTCGGTGTCAGAGGGGTGGGTTACTGCGGTATTCACGCGGCTAAGTATAGGGCCGTCAGCTGAGTGCGAGCACAGAATAACCGCTTTTGGGCAAAAGTATGTCACAATGGTGGAGACCACATTGAGCACGCACACTTGATGGGTCCTGCGGAAGCTTTATGGCTTACGGTAGCGACGGTTGATTCCATTGTGACAATAAATATGTTGAATCCCGCGACGTAGGCACCTGAAGTTTTTGAATCGTCTTGGATGCTTCTGCTGGCTCCGGCATTGACCGGTTCATATTAGGCTTTTTCGTCGTGCGTGGTAGCCATCAAGGCTTACGCACAACCGGATTTGGCCTACCCGTGGTGAGTGCGGATCACGGTTAGGTTCGGGAGGCGCAGCATGCCAGCTGCCGATAAAACTCAAGAACATTTTGCATACACACAACCTGCTCCAGTTGCGGGCACTCCACTGCCGGACGATCCCACGGGGCTGTTATTTCAGGCCCCTGACTACTCGCAGGTGCCGGTGCGCCGCAAGAAACCCGAACGGCAAGACACCGAGCAGGAACCATCGCGGGATGATCGACCACGCGACAAGAAGCGGGAGAGCAAGCGCGACGACCATCGTCAACAACAGCGCAACCGCAAACAGCAAGACACTTCTGACGAGCCTACTGACGAGCAGGACCGTGAAGACGAAGAGGAATCCCGTGATGATGCCAAGCGATCCACGCGTGGCAAACGAGATACCGAGCAGCACCGGCCCATGGACGAAGACCAGCCGGTCTCACACCGTCGTCGTCGACGCCGCCGTGGAAACGTCGACCTAGAAATGGACGGCGGGGGTGAAGGCGATCCGGAAGATACCGTCACCCGGGTTCGTGCCCCACGCCAAGCCTCAACCTCTGGTTCAGATGAGGTCACCTCATTGCGCGGCTCGACTCGTTTGGAAGCCAAACGTCAACGCCGTCGCTCCACCCGCCGCGGACGCCAGCGAAGCACCGTGGTCACCGAAGCAGAATTTCTAGCACGTCGTGAATCGGTTGAACGCAAGATGCTGGTCCGCCAACGCGATAGCCGCATTCAAATCGCGGTCCTTGAAGACGGGATCTTCGCTGAACACTTCGTCTCCAATACCCAGCAGGACTCGCTGATTGGCAACGTCTACCTGGGCAAGGTCCAAAACGTGCTGCCATCCATGGAGGCGGCCTTTGTTGATATCGGTCGCGGTCGCAACGCTGTCCTCTACGCGGGTGAAGTCAACTGGGACACCGCGCAGTTAGATGGCAAAGCCAAGAAAATTGAAAACGCCCTAAAATCCGGCGACTCCGTCCTCGTGCAGGTGACCAAAGATCCGGTGGGACACAAGGGCGCGCGCCTCACAGCACAGATCTCGCTGCCAGGCCGTTACCTCGTCTATGTCCCCGGCGGAAGCATGACTGGTATTTCTCGCAAACTGCCAGATACCGAACGCAACCGGCTCAAGGCCATCTTGAAAGAGCACCTGCCCAATAAGACCGGTGTTATCGTGCGCACAGCTGCCGAAGGCATCTCGGAAGATGAGCTGCTCAACGATATCAACCGGTTGCGTAAGCAGTGGGAAGAAATTGAAACGCAGTCCAAGTCGAATAAAGTCTTGGCACCGGAACTTCTGCACTCCGAGCCCGATCTGACCATTAAAGTGGTCCGGGATGTTTTCAACGAAGACTTCACCAAAATGCTGGTCGAAGGCGAAGAGGTCTGGGACAAGATCCAGGCGTATGTCACCTATGTTGCCCCGGACCTGGTTGATCGCCTCGAACAGTGGGATCCGAAAGCCTTCAATGGTGCTGACCTGTTCGCGCATTACCGCATCGATGAACAACTACATAAGGCCCTCGATCGCAAGGTCAACCTCCCCTCGGGTGGTTCGTTGGTCATTGACCGGACCGAAGCCATGACCGTGGTCGACGTCAACACCGGCAAATTCACCGGCTCCGGGGGCAACCTCGAAGAGACCGTAACAAAAAACAACTTGGAAGCTGCCGAAGAGATTGTTCGCCAGCTACGCTTGCGCGATATCGGTGGCATCATCGTCATTGACTTCATCGACATGGTGTTGGAATCCAACCGGGACCTCGTCGTGCGTCGTCTCGTCGAATGTCTTGGCCGAGACCGCTCCCGTCACCAGGTGGCTGAAGTGACCTCCCTTGGGCTGGTCCAGATGACCCGAAAACGTATGGGCACCGGGCTGGTCGAAGTCTTCTCGCACACCTGTGACCACTGTGCTGGACGCGGCATCATCGTGCACGAAGAACCCATCGAACGTGGCAAACCTTATGACTCCGCCACACAACGCCGTCGCGGGGGAGAAGCCGGGACACGTCGTAGTCGCCGTCGGCAGGATAAAGACCAGCAGGTCGAAGATCAGCCGCAGCACCAGGACGAGGCACCTGACGAAAAGGCCGAGCAGACGCGCCATGCCATGGCCTCGATTGCTGCAGCTACTCCGGGTGTTGAGGACGAGCACGATACCCAGGACGATAAGCAGCACAGCGATAACGGCCAGGAGCAGTCCAATGGGTCGTCACGTCGTCGACGTCGAGGCGACCGCGGTCGGAGTAGCCGGCGTGGCAATGACGCCAAGCGCGACCAGCAGCAGGATGAACAGCATGACTCCGAACAGCAGTCATCGCCGCAGAAATCGCAAGACGCGTCGGGTGATCAGCCAGGTACCGCTGATGAAGGTAAGCGCAGCTCACGGTCATCGCGTAAACGCCGTCGGGCGGTAGCCCCGCAGGGGTCAGCTGACCGCAACGGTGAACACAGCACACAGCCACAGCCCGAAACGCAGCAACCTGAGTCCGCCGCGCCTGCCCAGCAGACGGCCGCGCCACAGGAAACGGTCGAGAGCCCGCCCGCACCGAAGCGGCGCCGTCGTGCAGCGACCTCGCCAACCGGTGCCACAAAGATTCAGCAAGCAACCGATGCCAAACAGCCACAGGGTAAAACCTTTGCGGCCAGTGCTGAGGATCAACCGAAGAAAACGGAGAAACCCGTGAAATCTTCGGCAATCCTTGGGGTCGGGGTCTCGGCAGAAGATATTTCTTCACCGGGCGCGCAGCGCTGATAACCAATTTGGTACACGAGACAAAAACGCGATAGACTACCTGTTTGGTGCTGTGAAGCCTGGCAGTTGGTGTCCCATATCGGCAACTTGTCTCGTGAGCCAAGACCCTCAGGTGTTTAAACAGCTGAATAATTTTTGATTAACGTCGAGAGAAGTGAGTCCAAATGGCATACGCGATTGTACGCGCTGGCGGACGCCAGGAAAAAGTCTCTGAAGGAGACCTGGTGGTCCTTGACCGCCAAGCAGCAGAAGTTGGCAGCTCAATTGAACTGCCAGCCCTCATGCTGGTCGATGGTGACAAGGTCACCTCGGATAAAAAAGATCTGGAAAACGTCAAAGTTGCCGCCGAAGTGCTCGAGCACACCCGCGGTAAGAAAATCGTCATCCAGAAATACAAAAACAAGACCGGTTACAAGAAACGCCAGGGTCACCGCCAGGACCAGACCCGCGTGAAGATTACCGAAATCAAGTAAACTAGTTTTCGGATCAATTCGTAAAGGATTTAACTCATGGCAACAAAAAAAGGTGCTAGTTCCACACGTAACGGTCGTGACTCAAACCCACAGTATCTTGGGGTAAAACGTTTCGGTGGCCAGGTCGTCAACGCAGGCGAAATTCTTGTTCGTCAGCGCGGCACCAAATACCACCCGGGCAGCAACGTTGGTGTTGGCAAAGACCACACCCTGTTCGCGCTGTCAGCCGGAGCCGTCGAATTCGGTAGCCGCCGCGGTCGCAAAGTTGTGAACATCGTCCCGGCTGAAGCCTAAGACGTTAACGCTTATCTAACGCTCCAGCGGGGGCGGGCCGTCCCTGGTCCGTCCCCGCTTTTGAGTTTTCACCACAGTATTGCCCGGAGGAACCCAAATGTCACAATTCATTGATCGTGTGACCGTGCACGCCACCGCCGGAAACGGTGGACACGGGGAAACCTCCGTGCGCCGCGAAAAATACAAGCCCCTCGGCGGACCCGACGGCGGGAACGGAGGCCACGGTGGCAATGTCGTGCTCCTTGCTGACCCAGACGTCACCACGCTGTTGGACTATCACCACCAGCCCCACCGCAAGGCAAGCAACGGCGAACCCGGACGCGGCGACCTGCAACACGGCAAAAATGGTGAAACTCTCTACCTGCCGGTGCCCGTCGGGACCGTGATCAAAGACACCGACGGCAATATCCTCCACGACATGGTCACCCCGGGCGAAGAAGTCATCATCGCCCACGGCGGGACCGGGGGAGCGGGCAACGCATCGCTTGCCTCACCGAAACGCAAAGCCCCAGGCTTTGCCCTGCTCGGTATCCCGGGCGAAGAACGCAGCGTACTACTGGAACTCAAAACCGTTGCCGACATCGCCCTGGTCGGCTTCCCCTCGGCCGGCAAATCATCGCTGATCGCCGCGATTTCTGCTGCACGTCCGAAGATCGCTGACTATCCCTTCACCACCCTGGTCCCAAACCTCGGTGTCGTTGACGCCGGCGGCATCCGCTTCACCGTGGCCGATGTTCCCGGCCTGATCCCCGGCGCCTCCGAAGGCAAAGGTCTTGGCCTGGAATTTCTGCGCCACGTCGAACGCACCCACGCGCTGGTCCACGTCCTGGACGCCGGGACCCTGGAAACGGACCGCGACCCAATTGCTGACTTCGACGCTTTAGAAAAAGAACTGGCAGCGTATGGCGTGGAACCCATCTTGACCGAAGCCGGGGAACAGCTCATTCCCCTCAATGAACGCCCCCAGCTGGTAGCCATCAATAAAACCGACCTGCCCGATGGTCAGGCAATGGCCGAGATGACCCGAGCAGAGCTCGAATCGCGTGGCCTACGCGTTTTTGAAATTTCGGCGGTTAGTCGCAAGGGCCTCGACGAATTAAAATATGCGATGGCCGAACTGGTCACCGAGGCCCGTCAGCAGCTGGCCAACGCCGTTGCAGCACAAGAGGCGATACCAGAGACCATCACAATTGAGCCCGCCCGACGTCGCCGTGGGGGTCGACCAAAAGAGTTTAGTCTCAGCCAAGAAGAACGGGGTCTGAAACCCTTATTCCGGATCCGCGGAGACAAACCCGAACGCTGGGTTGCTCAAACCAACTTCGACAACGACGAGGCAGTAGGCTACCTGGCCGACCGGTTAGAACGCCTCGGCATCGAAAGAGCCCTCTTTGACGCCGGTGCACGTCCCGGTGATGCCGTTGTGATCGGTGACGACGAATCCGGCGTGGTCTTTGACTGGGAACCCACCATGACCACGGGCGCCGAACACCTTTCTGGACCGCGCGGTGCCGATGCCCGGTTGGACTCCCGCCATCGTCCGACCCGCGAAGAGAAACGCCAAGATTACGCCGAGCGGAAAGCAGCTCGAGCCGCAACTCGCAACGAAATGGAAGCCGAACGCCGCTCCGGGTTGTGGACCGACTACGAATCCCAAACCGACTAACAAACCAGGAAAGTACCTCGTGTCCACGCCCAACCTCGCTACCCCCAATCCGGTTACGGATCGCACCAAACTACGCGATGCGCGCCGCATCGTCGTCAAAATTGGTTCCTCATCACTTACCGACGGTCACGGCAGCGTCTCGATCCCAGCCATTGACGCCCTCACGCGAGTGGTGAGCCAGCTGTATCACAGCGGAGCACAGGTCGTGTTGGTATCCTCGGGTGCGATCGCCGCGGGCTTTCGGCCCCTCGGGTTGGAGAAACGTCCCAGAGACCTCGCCACACAGCAGGCTGCAGCAGCTGTGGGCCAAAGCCGACTGATGGCCCAGTACACCGAGTCTTTCTGGAAACACTCCATTAGCGTGGCCCAGGTGCTGCTCACTGCAGAAGACCTCATGCGCCGCACTCAGTACAACAACGCGTTTCGTTCCCTCAACCGACTACTCAACCTCGGCGTGCTACCCGTCGTCAATGAAAACGATGCGGTTGCCACGCACGAAATCCGTTTTGGGGACAACGACCGGCTCGCCGCACTGGTAGCGGCTGTCATTAAAGCCGACGTGCTAGTTATGCTCTCCGACGTCGACGCCCTCTACGATGGCCCACCGACCCAGGCCGGGGCACGACGCATTGCCAATGTCTCAGCCGATGCCAACCTGGCCCACATTTCTGTGGGCGACTCCGGGTCTGCCATCGGTACTGGCGGGATGGTCACGAAGTTGCAGGCGGCCTCCATTTCTACCGACGCCGGGATTCCGACCTTCTTGACATCAGCGGAAAATGCCCAAGCCGCAATCGACGGCGAGGATATCGGCACGTGGTTCGCATCCCGCGGGGAACGGAAATCCGCTCGGAACGCCTGGTTAGAACACATGGCCATCTCGCGCGGCAGCATCATGATCGATGACGGCGCCGTCGAAGCGATCACCGTGCGTCGTCGCTCGCTGCTCCCTGCCGGACTCATCGGCGTCTCCGGGACCTTTGAGGCCGGTGACGTGGTGGAAATCGTCAACAGCCAAGGGACCGTCATCGCGCGAGGCCTGACGAATTATTCGGTCACCGAGCTGCCCGCCATGGTTGGCAAATCGACTCGGCAACTGCGCGATGAACTCGGACCAGAATACGATCGGGTAGTGGTCCACACCGATGATACGGTCATCGTGAAGCAGACAACACTGACGAACTAGCACAAGGGGCTACAATCAAACCATGACCGCTCAACTAGATTCCGTGACCCAACAGATCGCAGCGATCACCCAGGCAGCCCGCACAGCCCAGAAGTCTTTAGCCGGTGCTTCGCGCGCCGATAAAGATGCCGCACTGCATGCCATGGCGGCTGCCATTGATGCTAATCGTGCCAAGATTCTGGAAGCCAATGCGACCGACCTGTCACGCGGCAAAGACGAAAATATCGCCACGGCGCTGCTGGACCGTCTGGCACTGAACGAGGAACGCATTGACGGCCTGGTCTCGGCGCTTGGTGAACTCGCAGCATTGCCGGATCCCATCGGCAATATGGTGCGTGGCAATAACCTTCCCAACGGGATTCGCCTCCAGCAGGTCCGCGTACCGTTGGGCGTGGTCGGTGCGATCTATGAAGCTCGCCCCAACGTGACCGTAGATATCGCCGGTATTGGGATCAAATCGGGCAACGCTGTCATTCTGCGCGGCGGTTCGGCTGCAGAGACCACCAACGGCGTCACCATCTCCATTCTGCGTGCTGCTCTTGAAGAGCGCGGCCTTCCAGCGGACCTTGTGCAGGGGATCGATGAGTTGGGACGCGACGGTGCCAATGCGCTCATGACATACCGCGGGGGAGTCGATGTGTTGATTCCACGCGGCGGCCCCGGCCTGATCCGTGCGGTTGTTGAAAACGCTGCAGTACCTGTCATTGAAACCGGTGCCGGGGTGGGGCACGTCTACGTTGATGCATCGGCCGATCCGAAAAAGGCCGTCGACATTGTATTCAACTCCAAGACCCACCGCCCTTCGGTCTGCAACGCGGCAGAGACCGTGTTGATTCATAAAGACGCTCAAAAGACCGGTGTTCAGGTTCTGACTGCCCTGCAAGAAGCAGGCGTGGTGCTGCACGTGGATCCAACCGCTGCAACCTGGGTTGCTGATACCGTGGCCGCCACTGAAGACGACTGGGCCACCGAATACCTTGATATGGCCATGTCGGTCAGGGTTGTCAATGACATCGATGAAGCCCTGCAACACGTCGAAACGTACACAACCGGTCATACTGAAGTCATCGTGACCGAGAACATATCCAATGCCGACCGTTACATTGCCGAAGTTGATGCAGCCGTGGTGATGGTCAACGCGTCCTCACGGTTCACCGACGGTGGGCAATTCGGTTTGGGTGCTGAGATCGGCATTTCGACCCAAAAACTGCATGCCCGCGGACCCATGGGCCTTGAGGAGCTCACCTCCACCAAATGGATCCTGCGCGGCGACGGGCAAATCCGACACTAACCGGCGACACCGTCACCATGCGGGTCAAAAAATTCGGTAAGCTCATCTACTAGCAACATTGACACATACAGGAGTACTAATTCATGGAACTGTTCCTCGCAGCAGCAGAAGAAGCTGTCGTCAACGAACTGCCAGTTGACCCACTGGTCTATGGCATCGCGATCTTTGCGGCGCTAATGTTCTTGCTGTTGGCTATCATGTCACTGCGTTCGGTTGCCCTGCGCGCAGATACTCCAACCACGACTGACGTAGCACACTCATCCCAGGGCTCCACCGCCACAAAGCGCTAACTCTCTGACAGTGCCACAAACTTTGCCGACTCCATCCGCCAGACGGACCCGCTTAGGGATCATGGGTGGTACCTTCGACCCCATTCACCACGGGCACCTTGTGGCAGCCAGTGAAGTAGCCGCAGAATTTGATCTTGACGAAGTAGTCTTTGTCCCGACCGGCCAGCCTTGGCAGAAATCCAATCGGGACGTTTCGGCCGCAGAACACCGCTATTTGATGACCGTAATTGCTACGGCATCAAATCCGCGGTTTTCAGTATCTCGAGTCGACATCGAGCGCCCCGGTAAGACCTACACGGCAGATACGCTGGACGATATTCAAAAGCTGCGCCCCGAAGCGGACCTGTTTTTCATCACCGGGGCCGACGCTATGGGTCAGATTATGACCTGGAAAAACGTCGACCAACTCTGGGGCAGAGCACACTTCGTTGGCGTCTCCAGACCAGGCCACGAACTCAATGACTTTGGCCTGTCTGACGAAGTCTCGCTCATGCAAATCCCGGCGATGGCAATTTCCTCTACAGACTGTCGGGAGCGTGTAGCTCAAGGCAAACCAGTCTGGTATCTGGTGCCCGATGGTGTGGTGCAGTACATCGGCAAGTATGGTTTATATGTAGATCACAACGTTAAGGTAACCCGACCCACAACTGGTCATCACGCGCCAGTTTTATTAAACAATCGACCGGAGGAAGCCGATGAGTGATTCTTATCCTTCCCGCCGAGAGCTACGGCTACAACGGCAACGCGCTGAACGCGCCAAGCTACGCGACGAGGAAGCGCAGCGTTGGGCCGCAGAACTTGAACATCGCGACGTCGGTGTCGACCAACCCGAAGACACAGACCTCGATGATGACCGATCTGACGACACCAACCTAGAAGCATCTGACAGCGGCGAGCAGGCAGCAGTCGAGCTGCAAGACAGCGAGCCAGCGGCGGAAGCGCAAGAAGACCCTTCCGATGTTGAAGATACGGCTGCACTGGGCCGGCGCGCGTCCGCCAGCCCGGTCGATACACCAGGTGAGGTCGAAGAAGCTATGGCTGAGACCGAGCCAGGCAGCCGGCGTCGGCGCCGTGCGGATTCTGAAGTGACCTCCACCGGGATGCTCCCGATTATTTCCAAGCCTCGTGACGAAAAGGCAGCCGAACGGCCGCGCTCACGTCGTGAGATGCGCGAGGTTGAGGCACGTCGAGCAGCCGAACGCCGAGCGGAAGCTGCCAGACTCCAGCGTGTCCAAGACACGCTTGCTGAAACAAGACCGGCCCGCCGCGCCACCTCGCCACAAACCACGCCAAGGTCTGTCCCACTGCCGCTTACACCTGTCACGGCCGAACCTGTGCCGATCAAACCTCAAAGTGCGCCCAGCGAAGAGTTTGAAGTCACGCTGGGGGATGGGTTTACTGAATCTGCCGCAGAGATTACCGATATGTCCGGTTTGGACACCATCGAGATTCGTCGGGCAGAACTGCGCGCCGAAACGGAACGCTTGACCCAAGAAATCATGAAAATGGGTCAAGCCAATCCAAACGTCATCGACCCCGGCATGCTGCGGCGCCAAAAAGAGCTCGCCCAAAAATCCAAAGAGCTCCAAGATCTAGAAACCGCTGCTATTTCCCTCGTCGAAGGGTCTGATCAAGACCCGAGCCAGGCTGCTGACGCACGTCCGACCGAGCATGCCCACGAGGCATCAGACCAGGCTGAATTAATCATTACATCGACCGCCACCAAGGCGGAGGAGACTGACGAGAAGTCAAAGAAAGCTGCGGACAACACCTCGAAGAAACCTTTTGACGCGAAGCAAACCACAGCCGAATCAACGGCCAAGCATTCGACTCGTCGCCGACCACGTCGTGCCCAATCTGCGCCGCTGATCACCGGACCCTTCGACGTGGACCAGCACGCAGACCACGGGAATAAACCTGCCCCTGTCCCCTCGGCGGAATTGTTAGAAGAACTTCAGCGACCGTCCAAGGTCAGCTCAGGGGAACCAGTCGATGCAACCGAAGCACATGGTTTAGACTCCCTTGACGCCAGAGACTTCGAGGCCCCGGAACGCCGGATGGTCTTATCTTCAGCCATTGTGTTTGCAATCGGCATTATCACCTTGATAATTGCCATCATTTTGCTTATTCGCTAAACCCAGAAGGAGTTTCGTGGCAGTACCCGAACCAACCCTTGACGCGCTATACGTCGCGGCAAAAGCAGCGGCAGAGCGACAAGCCGAAAATATCTCAGCGGTAGATGTCGCGGACCGACTAGGTATCACCGATGCCTTTTTCTTCGCATCCGCTCCGACGGAACGGCAAGTTCGATCTATCAGCGACGAAATCGAAGATCAACTGCGCGAACAACTGGCGCTCAAACCCCTTCGTCGTGAAGGCGAATCCGAAAATCGTTGGGTGCTGTTGGATTACGGACACTTCGTGATCCACATACAACATGACGAAGAGCGCGAAAACTATTCGCTTGACCGCCTCTGGTCAGATGCACCACAGATAGACTTGCCAGAAACAGACCAATAGCAACTTCTGATACGAGACAGGTGGATCCCCGAGATGAAGACCCTGGTGTTTCTTCGGCACGGTGAAACAGACTGGAACGCCCAAGGACGATTTCAAGGTCAAACGGATATCCCCATGAATAACGCCGGACGCGATCAGTCTCGGGCCGCCGCTCGCCGATGGGGACACACCGAATTCGAAGCCGCGATCGTCTCACCGCTGGAACGCGCCATAGAGACTGCCTCCATTATGTTTCGAGACCGCCAACTTGCCTATGTTCTCGACCCCGATTTGAAAGAAACACAGGGCGGCCAGTGGGAAGGACTGCTCTACACCGAGATCGCAGAACGCTGGCCCGATGAACACGCAGCCTTCCGCCTGCCAAATATCGATGCGGGTCCAGTCGGGGGCGAAACTCCACGCGAGTCAGGGACTCGCACCGCGAACGCCGTCCTTGAAGCACTAGAGACCGCGGACGTTATGCTGGTGATCTCTCATGGCAATTCGTTGCGTGCCGCAGCACACCTGCTGACCGGCCACGATGACGAAGACTACGCCAGCGTGCCTCGGCTAAGTAACTGCCGTGCCCATGTATTGCAATCAAATTCTGGTGAAATTGGAACATTTACCCTGACGCAAACCAGTGTTTAAGATCACGTGAAGAACCAGTCAGACCGAATTTGTTTTCAAAACAAAGCTATGTATACTAGATGATGTTGCCCAGCGAGGCAGCATGAAAAAACTTGATACGGGGCTTTGGCGCAGTTGGTAGCGCGCTTCCGTGGCACGGAA
>CAZAAP010000039.1:0-16157 GCA_964482935.1 uncultured Enteractinococcus sp. | reverse complement strand
CTGAGTTTTTGATACTCCTGAATGCGCTCGATATGTTCCTGTTCTGTGGCTGCGGTAGGACGCGCCATCAACCAGTCACCCAGGTCGGCAACTGGTTTCGCATCAACAGGAAAAGTCGTGGTCATACCCTCACTATAGTTATGAGGTAGGACACTATAAGGCGACGTTCTATGGATTTGTGGATAGTTATTTTTTATCCACAACCCAACGGATCGATCATGGCGGCCACAAAACACAGCTAGGTGTAAAGCTGACACCACTGAGAGCTATAAGAGTACAAACAGACTTCAGTAGGGTGGAGCCGTAAGCTCGCCCAGAAATGGTGCCCCTCTTTCAAAGTGCTATTCCACAGTTAATCACCCAGCAGAAGGGTTTAGACCAACGAATGCAATTACACCCATCCCAAGCGAACAGATTCGCATATGCAAAGGTGCGGTTGCCCGACGGTATTTCTTCCACTCATGCAAAGCGCTGTTTTGAGAACGTCGGCTGGACTTTTGATTCGGATCACAGGGAGCGATCATTTACGCTACATATCCCGTTGTACTGTGCTTCTCTGACAGCAGCGAACGTCGCTAAAAGCACACTGGAAGATTTTGCGGCCACGCAAGTTCCTCTGCTAGTCGAGGGAATTGCAGTTCTCACTTCAAGTGTTCGCCCACCGACATATGTAAAAGTCACTCTCAGAGAAGAAAACTCCTCTGCGTATCAGAGCTTATGGAAGACAAGGTCACTTTCTGACGATGTCACGCCGACTTTAGGAAACGCATCTTTGAACTCGCTAATCGAAGAGCACCGTTGGAAAGTCGTGTGCTTGGTTTTGGTATTAGCGCTCGGTGGGCTCTATCTGGGTTACACAATCTTTCCGGGAGATCTGAACCAACTTGCGAAAGCTACTTTGATCGTGGTCTCTTCGGTGATAGCTCTTTTTGGATGGCGCCACTTGGCTATTTTGTATCCCAAAATTCAGCTATTGTGGTCGGGGGTTTCGCTTTCTCTTCTAGTCGCTGCATCAGCGGTGCTAGGCCAGCTTCTGATAGGTGCTTGGGAATCTCACTTTCGGCTCCCATCTAATGTGGTTGATTATCCCGTGTGGTTTCCGCTGGTAGCGGCCGGGTACGCGACTCTTACCATTGCTCTTGCAGTCTTCTTGACCTTCGGTCTAGTTCTCGGTTGGTCCGCGTATTTAGGTTTGCCCAAGTTACTTCCGGATGGATGGCGTACTCTTCTTGTGGTCGTGGCTGCTTTAATAACGTTTCTCGCTATGCTCAATGCCTTCCAGCTAATCTTGGCCAGATCTGCGGTCACCCTCGCAAACTGGCACCACGAGTTCAATGAGAATCTCACCCCTAAGCTACCTGGAGATTTCTTATATCGAGCGTGCCTGGTTCCAGAATCTGAAACCTCCAGTGAGGAAGAAGGATTGACCGAGCCGGAGCCTCTAACAATCATTCAGGGAAGAGAGGACCAATACTGGTCCTGGGATATCCCTTCAGAAGCCTCAGTAGTGACGGATTCCTTCTCAGAAGTCTCATTCTATGATCGAACGGTAACTAGGCTAAACACTCAAGGCATGACCGTTATCCGCCTAGCAGACGGCATCACATCTTGTGACGCCGCCATGAAACAATGACCTTTCTGTTTAGCCGCTTCAGTGTGGCAGGGGTCGATCAGCACAGCGTGCGAGCAATTCAGCCACCCGGTCTCCAGGCCATTCCTGCAGGAACTTCCGGTAACTCGCTAAACGGCCTTCGAGTTCGCGATGAAATTCTGATGGAGCCAGATATGACTCATACGGATGCGGGATAGGACTGGTGCGGTGGTGTTCGTTGATCCCGTACGCGCCAGAAGCGTAGACGCGTTGTTGTTCATCCCAGTCCGCAGCCCCGCCGGGTATGTCGGGCAACTGTAATAACAACCCGAGTACGAGCCCGGTGCGGTCGCGACCCGCCGTGCAATGCAAAACTGTACCGCCGTCTGCCCACGCTTCCCGAAGGGTAGTAATCGCGGTGGCTACGCGGTCTCCAAAGGTTTCCATCGTGTCGTGGTAGGCGTCCGGGTGCATGGGGTACGGCGTATGCCGCTGCCAGAAGGCTTCGTGCTCGATGTCTTCGACAGGCAGGTGAATGCGTTGGATTTCGACGGGCACTGTGGCTTCGGGGTCCAGCTTACGGCGTTTGACTTCGGGTGGGGTGCGCACATCAATCACGGTAGCGACGCCGTCGTCGAGCATTTGCCGCCACCCGGTGGAATCGACCCACTCGGCACGCCCCATGCGCCACAGGTGCGGTCTGACCTGCCAGGCGTTGCGGGCTCCGGACCAGTCTGCTGGATGAAGATACGAAACTGAAGAAGAAACCATGTTGTATAGACTAGGCGATGTGCATAACTACCCTGTCCCAGAAAAAGTTTCCGATATTTTTGACCCAAGTGTCTGGCGCGAGGTTCAAGGCTTCGATTTCGAAGACATTACCTACCACCGCCACGTCGAGCGTGATGCCGACGGCAACTGGGTGCGTGACCTCGGTACCGTGCGCATTGCGTTTGACCGCCCAGAGGTTCGTAACGCATTTCGTCCCGGCACGGTCGATGAGCTCTACCGGGCGATAGATCACGCCCGCATGACCTCCGACGTTGGTACGGTGCTGCTCACCGGAAACGGCCCCTCCCCCAAGGACGGCGGTCACTCCTTCTGTTCGGGCGGGGATCAGCGGATTCGGGGTCGTGATGGGTACCGCTATGCCGACGGCGAGACCGCCGAATCGGTCGACCCGGCGCGTGCGGGCCGCCTGCACATCCTTGAAGTCCAACGCCTGATGCGCACCAGCCCGAAAGTTGTGATCGCTGTGGTCAATGGCTGGGCGGCCGGCGGCGGCCACTCGTTACACGTCGTCTCTGATTTGACCTTAGCGTCCAAACAGTTCGGCAAATTCAAGCAAACTGACGCGACCGTGGGCTCCTTTGACGCCGGATATGGTTCCGCATTGTTGGCGCGCCACGTGGGACAAAAACGTGCCCGCGAAATTTTCTTTACCGCTCGCGAGTACTCGGCCGATGAGATGCTGGCGATGAACGCGATCAACGAATCCGTCAACCACGAGGACCTCGAAAACGTCGCCCTGGACTACGCGGCCGACATTAACGCCCAGTCCCCGCAGGCGATCCGCATGTTGAAATATGCGTTCAACCTCGCTGACGACGGAATGGCCGGCCAGCAGGTCTTCGCCGGCGAAGCCACGCGGATGGCCTATATGACCGATGAAGCGGTCGAAGGCCGTGACGCGTTTCTGCAAAAGCGTGACCCAGATTGGTCGAATTACCCGTATTACTTCTAATGGACGTTTATCACGCTCTACAAACCAGGGTCCCGTTCGAAGCGACAGCCAACGGCGTCATTGAACGACCCGAAATTACCGACCCAAACCGGGGCCACCCGGATGCCGTGGTGGTGGTCCGCACCTCCGGGTCCACCGGGACCCCCAAACAGACCCTGCTGACCGCCGCTGCCCTCGCGGCATCGGCTGAAGCGACGGCACAGCGCATCGGCGGGCAAGGGCAGTGGTTACTGGCGGTTGGTACGCAGTACGTTGCGGGTTTAGCCGTGATCTCGCGTTCCGTACAGGCCGGGACGACTCCGGTCACAATCGATCCGGGCTTCACCCCAGCCGAGTTCGTGGCGGGCACCAAACAGTTGGACCATGACTTTACCGCCGTCTCCATGGTCCCGACCCAGCTATTGCGCCTGTTGGACGACGACGCCGCGGTTGCTGCCCTGCAGTCGTATTCGGCGATCCTGGTCGGTGGCGCGGCCATCCCGCAGCGCATTACCGACGCCGCCGCCCACTACGATTTGGCGCTACATCGCACCTACGGGATGTCGGAAACCTGTGGCGGGTGCGTCTATGACGGTGTCCCACTGCCGGGTGTTACGGTCGATACGGTCAAACACCACGGCGTGGACCGGTTGCGCATCGCCGGGCCAATGGTCGCAGCCGGGTATTTCGATGACCCAGAACTGACCGCCGCCCACTTTGCTCACGGTGCGTATCTGACCGATGACTACGGAACCGTCACCAACGGCATCGTTGAAATCCACGGCCGGCTCGATGACGTCATCAACACCGGTGGGATTAAGGTATCGGCGGCGAAAATACAACAAGTGCTGCAACGCTGGGTCCCCGAAGCATTTGTCACCGGGGTCCCGGATGCCGAATGGGGCCACCGGGTGTGCGCCGTCGTCACCGGAGACACCTCGGAAGAACTATTGGCCGATGCCGTACGCAGTGCGCTGGGCGCGTCGGCGGTACCGAAGACTTGGTTGCGGCTCGACAGACTCCCGATGCTGCCCAATGGCAAACCGGATCGCATCACTCTCACCGAATGGTTATCAAAGGACTAAGATTGGCTACGTTTTCCCAGTGGGTGGCAGCCGCCCGCTTTCGCACCCTGCCCATGGCCATTGCCCCCGTTGTGGTCGGCAGTGCTGCTGCCGCCGAGCTTGACAGTTTCCACGCGGGCAAGGCTGTGCTCGCACTCATCGTGGCGCTGGCCTTACAAATCGGGGTGAACTATTCCAACGATTATTCCGACGGGATCCGTGGCACCGACGACGACCGCGTCGGACCGTTTCGCATCACCGGCTCTGGAGCCGCCCCGCCTGCCACCGTGCGGAACATGGCGTTCGCGTTCTATGGGCTCGCGGCAGTCGCAGGTCTTGCGTTGGCGATCTGGGCCGGGGCCTGGTGGCTGATACTGGTGGGCCTGGCAGCTATTGTGGCCGCCTGGTTTTATACGGGCGGCAAAAACCCCTACGGCTACCTGGGGCTGGGCGAAGTGTTCGTTTTCGTGTTCTTTGGGCTCGTCGCCGTGCTTGGCACCACGTACACGCAAGCCGAAGAACTCTCTGGTCTGGCCTGGGCGGGCGCCATCGGTACCGGTCTGGTTTCTACGGCGCTGCTGATGGCCAATAACGTCCGCGATCTGCCCACCGATGAGCAGGTCGGCAAGCGGACACTCGCGGTGCGCTTGGGTGACACGAAGGCTCGCTGGTCCTACCCGGTCATGCTGGCTATAGCGGTTGCCGCGCCGCTATTTTTCGTTCGCGAGTACCCGTGGATGTGGCTGATGTTGCTTCTGCTGGTCGTGTCGTTGCGTCCATCGTTGATCATGCTGGAAGCAAAAGAACGCGGTGAGCTGATTCCGGTGTTGAAAATGACCGGATTATTTGGGATCCTCTACGCCATTTTGTTCACCCTCGGCATTTGGTTGTAGCTCCTGGGAGTCTACGAAGCGGCCCTGGGTGTAGGCGTCTTCGGCGTCGGCGTCGTCCATCGCGGTCTTATTGCGCTTGCGAGAATCCAGGGCTCGCATGAGGTCTTCTGAGGCTTGTTGGCGCAGTTTTGGGGTAAAGAGGTAGGTCAGGGCGAACCCGACGATGAGTCCCACTGCCAGCGCATAAAAGACGTTGTCGGTGAAGAATATGGTGACGAAAAACCCGACCCCAAAGAGCAGGAACCGCAGCGCGGTGTAGAGCCAAAATTTCATGTGAGTCTCCATTCTGGTGGGTGTGCGTTAAGGCTGGCGAGTTCGTAAGATGGAAATATGCCACGTTTGCTGATTCCACTTATCCTCGTTGCCCTCGGTGTCATGATTTATGCGCTCATCGAGGCGATTTCGACGCCGTCCGAGCGGGTGCGCATTATGCCCAAGGGTGTGTGGATTCTCGTCATCGTCCTCATTCCGCTGGTCGGTGGTGTCTTGTGGCTGCTATTTGGCAACCAGAACTCGTATTTGGCCTCGACCGTCCAGGGGTTCCAAAAGAGGTCCGGTCCGGTTCGTCCTGCTACCCCTGACGATGACGAGGAGTTCCTGCGCTCGTTGGACATCCAGCGGGCCCAGCAGAAACGGGCCGAAGAGCTGCGTAAACGGGAAGAAGAGCTTCGACGTCGTGAAGAACAACTCAAAAGCAAAGACGACTCAGACACGGATGATGACACGGATTCAGGAACGGGTCCAACGAACGGTCAGAACCCGGCGTAGGAGTGCAGCGACGGGAAGTACAGGTTCACGATTGTGTAGTTGAACACTAGGGCTAAGAACCCGGTAATGTTCAGCCACGCGGAGCGCGTTCCCGTCCACCCGCGAGTTGCACGCGCGTGCAGGTAGCCGGCGTAGATCACCCAGATGACGAATGTCCACACTTCTTTAGCGTCCCAGTTCCAGTAGCGGCCCCATGCCTGCTCGGCCCAGATGGCACCGGCAATCAGGGTAAACGTCCACATCACAAACCCGATCGCATTGAGTCGGTAGGACCAGTTTTCCAATGCCAAGGACGAGGGTACCAGGCGCATAAAGCCGGTGACGTTATCGTTCTTCTCGGCCCGCTGTTTGAGTAACTGCAACACCGACATCGCAAAGGTCAGCGAGAAGATCCCGGTCGCAATCACGGCGACGGACACGTGAGAGATGAGCCACCAGGACTGCAGTGCAGGCTGGACGTTGCCGACCGGAGTGGGGAAACCAATGGTCGCGGCCATCATCATCAACAGCACCACACCCGAGACGAAGGTGCCCACAAAGCGCAGGTCTTTGCGCAGTAGGAAGACGAGGTAGACCACGGAGATCACCAGGGCCCCGGAGGTCATGAACTCATAGAGGTTGCCCCACGGTGCCCGCGAGGCGGCAACCGCCCGAGCTACCACAGCAAAGGCGTGTGCAAGCGTAGCAATCAGCATGATGGCCACCGCTATGTTGGCCGCTGGCCGTTTGACGCTGTCTGTGTATTCCATATCGTCGGAGACCAAAGCGCGTACTTGAGTGGACTCGTCTATGACGGACCCGCCCGAGCCAACCAACTGTTTGGACCGTTCATTGGCGATCTCAGCCTCTAGCTTCTTGACGGATTTAGAAGCGGTTGCTATATCCCACGAGAAAAATAGGAAAGCAGCCAAATAAATGAACGAAGCAATCAGCATGAACAGTTCGCTGTACGAGGCCAGCGTTTCATTGACGGGTGTCATGTTTCCTCCGGAGTGTCTGGCGGGATAACCGGCCAAGTGGTGTCAAAGGTTTGACGAAGCTTAATGTTTTCATCGCGCAGTCCGAACGTTTCACCGCGGGCTAGCAGCCCGTATTCGATCACGGTGTGGCCATCTTGTTCACTGGCCTTGACCCAGGCACGACGACGCCGCACATACAGTGAGATGACCAGTGCCACCAGGGCGAGGGTCGCAAAGAACCCAACGCCCCATTTCGATGGGTCATAGTGCAGGTCTAACCCGACGTAGCGGTCCCACGAGTCAAACGTGATGGTGCCCATATTATCGGGCAGCTCGTAGGTGTCGCCAACTCCGAGGGTGATTCCGCCGTTGTCGTTATTGCGCGAGTTCAGTTCGGTCATCGTGTCGGTGTCGAGTACGTACACGTTTTGTGGCACACCGGAATCCAGGCCGATGTCGCCGTAGTACGAGTTCAAAATCAACTCGGGGTTATAGGCATCCGGGTCAATCGAGATCGCAACCCCGTCGTCGCCGGTGTACGACGTTGGGAGAAACAGTCCAACAAACCCAAGCTGTTCGGGGCGGGCATCGGGAACCTTGAGCACAACCAGCGAGCTGTTCACATTGGCATCCTGAATCTGGGCGATGACCGGACCCGAGTAGGCGACATCGCCGTTGCCATCGGTCACGGTGACATTCGGCGCATAGCCGTTCCCAACGAGGAAAATGCGGACGCCGTCGATGGTCAGCGGGTCATTGACCTTGATCGCGTCCTGATAGGTTTCTTCGCCCGGGGCCGGGGTGACCTGCATTGTTGCGGTGTAGTCGAGGGCCTGGCCGAAGTGCGTTTCAGACTCGCGGTCAAAGACGACGTCGAAATCTTCGAGTTGGATAGAAAACGGGTGCAGGCGTTCTTCGGAAAATGCGGTGCCCGGGGTAAAGGAGTCATAGGAGACCAGGTTGTTGGCAAAGCCTTCACCTTCGACAATGATCTTCTGGCCTTCGTATTTATACAGGCCGCCGATCCCCATGAACACGATGACGCCCAGCAGACCGAAGTGGAACAAAATATTGCCAATTTCGCGGGTGTACCCGCGTTCGGCGCCCACGGAGCCGTCGCGCAGTTCGGTGCGGTAACCGGCTTTTTTCAAAATGCCTTGAGCATCTACGAGCGCTTGTTTGGGTGTTGGCCCGTCGGCTTCAAGTATCAGCTGTCCGTATTCGGGTAGCCGTTTGAGGTTGCGAGGGGTCCGGGCGGGCGGTTGGCGCAGGGTTTTGAAGTGCTGGCGGCCGCGTGGCCACAGACAACCGACCAGCGAGGCCATCAGTAACAAATAGATCGCCGAGAACCAGGGCGAGGAATAGACATCGAACATGCCCAGGGCGTCCATAATGGGCCCGAGGGTCGGGTTGTCTTCGATCCAGGTTTCCACGACGTCGGCACCAGCACGTCGCTGTGGGAAGAGCGAACCGGGCACGGCGGCCACGGCCAATAGCAACAGCAGCATCAGTGCTGTGCGCATGCTGGTCAGCTGGTTCCAAACGAAACGCAAGGCACCGCCGAAGCCCAGCGAGGGCAGGGTGGGTTGTGTAGTACTCAAATTGGTAATGTCACCTCGTTGGCGAACCAGCCTTGCAGCTGATTGACCCAGTCATTCCACAGTCCGGTGGCCATGGCCACGCCGAGCAGGATCAACAAGACCCCTCCGGCACGCATAATGAACAACCGGTGTTTCCGGAAGAATGCTAAGCGTTTCATCCCGCGCGAGAAGCCCAGGGCTAACAGGATAAAGGGCACGCCCAGCCCGAGCGAATAGACCACGGCGAGAATGCCACCGCGCCACATGCTGTCCGTGCCCGCCGTTGACATCGCAATCACGGCCGCCATGGTCGGGCCGATACAGGGCGCCCAGCCGAGCCCGAAGATCATGCCCAGTAGCGGTGCACCCCACAGCCCAGCGGTTGGTTGGTATTGGAGTTTGCGGTCGCGTTGGAAAAATGACAGCCCGCCCATAAAGACAATGCCCATGAGTATGACGACGCCGCCCAGTACCTGCGTGAGCCATTGGCCATCGCCTTTGAGCCAGATGAATACGCGACTCAGCAACAGTCCCGCGGTGACAAACACCGCGGTGAATCCGAGTACGAACAGGGCCGTACCGGTGAGCATGCGGCCGCGTTTGGTATCTTCAATGCTGGCACCCGAAAGACCGGACACATAGCCGAGATATCCCGGTGCCAGTGGGAGCACGCACGGTGACAAAAATGAGACGAGTCCGGCCAGTGCGGCCACGGGCATGGCCAGCCACATGGAGCCGTCGAGGGCTATTTCGGCAAACGGGTTATTCATTCCTCCACCACGCCGGTGAGCAATGATTTCAACGTGGAATGCTCCACGGCTCCCAGCACGCGGGCGGCCACACGGCCTTCATCATCGAGGATCAGGGTGGTCGGCACCGCCTGAGGTGGAACGTAATCGGCGAAATCTAATAGGACTTGACCGTCACGGCCTTCGATGGATGGATATTCAATGTTGAAGTTGCGTTCAAACGCGGCAGCAGTATCGCCTGCGTCGCGCACGTTGACGCCAACAAAGCTCACGTCCTCGGAGAATTCTTGACTCAAATCCGCTAGGTCGGGAGCTTCAACTCGGCAGGGCGCGCAGGCGGCGTACCAGAAGTTCACCAGGGTCGGGCCCTCGAGGGTGTCGTGGGAGATCGTGTCGCCGTCGAAGGTTTCACCAGAAAATTCCACGGTTTCGCCACGTTCTTCAGCAGCGAGTTCCATGACGGAGCCATCGCCGGCGATGTAGTTTTTGCCGCCAGAGTTGCCTGCTTGGGCGGCCAGTGGATCATCTGATGCACACGCCGTCAACAGTGCCGACCCGGCGATGGCCAGGCCGATGAGTGCGCGTGACGTCTTATTCCTCACGTGTTCTCCCTTTCAAATACCGCGCTAGAGTCTAATTCCGGTAACTGAGTGGTTCCTGAGTGTTTAGGCGCCTGGTAGGGCGGCTGCGCGTTGGCTCAAGTGTTCGACCGGCTCGTTGTAGTCCACGGTTGGAATGCGTTGTCCGGGGGCAAACTCGAAACTCGTGACTGAGGCGAGCGAGCACTGGCGACGTCGCGGATCGTGCGCCAGCATCTTGCCTTCAGCTGATAAGCGGGTCACCCAAATCGGTAGTTGGTGGGACACGATGACCGCCGAGGAGCCGGGGCCGTGAGTCGTCATCAGTTCATCTCGCAGGTCTTGAATTACAGATGCCATGCGTGCTGCTTGCTGGGCATATGGTTCGCCCCAGGACGGGCGGAGCGGATTGCGAATCAAAGGCCACAGCTTGGGGCTGCGCAACCGACTGCGCATGTTGGAGAGGCCTTCGAATTTATTTTCGGCCTCTTGCACGCGGGGTTCTATACGCGCTTCGAGTTTGAATTTCTGTGCCAGGGGGGCCATGGTTTCTTGGGCGCGCTGCAAGGGCGATGACACCACAATGACGGGTGGTTCTGACCATTGATCGGCGAGCTCGTCAGCCATCTGCTGGCCGAGTTCAGAGAGCCCAAATCCGGGGAGGCGTCCGTAGAGAACCTTGTCAGGATTAAATACTTCGCCGTGACGCACTACGTGCACGCTAACTGTCATACCGCTCATTTTGGCATACCGCGCGGCTGCGTTCGGTCCCGGGATGCTGTGGAGCGGGGTGCTTAAGCTACCGGGTAAGAATTTTGCTCCAGCACGTGGCTTCTTGAGGTTCCACGACTCGTTAGGATGGAAGAAAGGATTTATCGAAAGGCGTGTGATGAACGACAACCAGCCCAAAAAAGAGCCGGACTATGGCGTCCGGTTAACCGGGGATGAGTTGGCTGCGCACCAACAGAGATTCCAGCCCCCATCGGGGCCGAACGCGGGAGCCGAATACGGTCCACAGGGCGCACAGCCGGCTGCGTCCGAGTATGGGCCCCAGGGTGGTTACCAGCCGCCGCATTATCCTCAGCAGCCCGGGTATCAGCCCCCCGGGCCGCAGCAACCGGGCTACCAACAGCCAGGATATCAACAACCCGGCGCCCCGTACGGTCCACCCGTTTCCGGACCACAATTGCACCCGGATATAGCCAAAGAGCCCGTCCGGCCGAAGACGCTGAAGTTTTCTTTCTGGGCCATCATTGCCGCTGGTATCGCGTCGTTATTATCAGTGCTGCTCACCGTGCCACTGCCCAACCGCGGCTACAGTGACCAGCAGATCGCGTTGCTGGAAGACACGGTCGAGCCAATGATGACTGGCCTGCCGTTTGAAAGTATTGAAGCCTATCTTAATTCACCGATGATGACGGCGGCCATGATCGGCCAGGCCGTAATCGTCTCTGTACTTTATCTCCTGGTCGCCCTGGGGATTCGCAGCGGGTGGCGTTCGATGCGCATCATCGGCACCGTCTTTGCGGCCTTGTCATTATTTATGTTCACGGGTGTGACGGTGCTGGTCGGCGTGTTGTCAGGACTGGCTATTGTGTTAGGGATTGTCGGGATCGTGTACGCTTGGCTTCCCGCTTCAACCGAGTACTTCCGGCAGAAGGCCTGGCAGAAAGCCGCTAAGCGCGCCTATCCGGAGGCGCCATCGCGGTGAAAGGCCAAGATCTGCAGTTCCGCGGACAAATCCACGGTTTGGACCTTGACGTGGTCGGGGACCTGCAGGCGACAGGGCGCAAAATTTAAAATCCCGGTGATCCCGGCGTCGACGAGAATATCAGCGACGTCCTGGGCGACATCCCCCGGCACCGCCACAATGGCTAGTTCCATATCGTGGTCGGTGCCGATGTCGTGAATATCTAAGATCGTATACCCGCCGATGGCCTGGCCGATCTTGGCCGGGTCGCTGTCGGCCACGGCGGTAATGTGCATCCCGCGGTCGTCGAATCCTTCATACGACATCAAGGCGGCCCCAAGGTTACCGGCGCCAACTAAGAGCACACGCCGACCGTTCGTCACCCCTAGAATGTGGGCGATCGTATAGCGCAAGGCGTCGACCGAGTAACCGCGGCCCGCGCGGCCGCTGTGACCCAAGGCGGCAACGTCTTTACGAGTCAGCGCGTCCGAACACCCCAGGGCTTGGGCAAGCTGGGCTGAGGTGACATGTTCGGTCCCTGCGGCGCGCAACGCGTCGAGATGGTGTAAATACTGCGGCAGGCGCGACAACGTGCGGGTCGATAGTTTCTTGGCCGGGGTCTGTTCCGTCATGCGTCCAGTCCGGCTTCGATCATCAGGCGCAAGCGTGCCGGGTCGATCACCCAAAAATCGCGCTGGGCATCATTGACGAATAACACCGGGATTTCTTCAGCGAATCGTTCAGCCAGTTCAGGATGGTCGGTAGTGGAAATTTCTTGCCACCCAATGTTGTACTCTGCGGTGACCTCGTCCATGGTCTGCTTCGCGGCAGCGCACAGATGACAGTCGGGTTTGGTCAGCAGTTTCAGGTCCACGGGGCTTCTTTCGGTTGGAGTAAACACAAAGCCGCCTGCAAGAGGCGGCTTTGGTAACAAAATCTGTGTTGATTAGTGGTCGGTGCCGGTGGCTGCATCCGTATCAGAAACGATGGCCTGGACGGCTTCTTGGGGCACACGGTAGGACCGTCCGAATCGCACAGCCGGCAGATCACCCGCATGGATCATCCGATACACTGTCATGCGTGATACACGCATCATGTCGGCGACCTCAGTGACCGTCATGAATTGGGCTTGTGCGAAATTCTCCGCCACGGTTATTACTCCTTTAACGTTCCCTCAACGACGGGGTTCTACGCCTGAGGGGAAGTTCAAGTGTAGGCGGCAACCACCATTAGTCATTAATAATAGCGTACGGGGTCGATTGCAAGCATGTATTAATCGAACCATGGGTCCAATCCGTGGAATGGAAACACTGCTTTGCGGGTCGCCATGATCGACTGATCATTGGCATCGGCCGGGTCATACCCGACTTCCCAGGACCGCCACCACACGTCAGCGCCGTCGGACATTGTTGTCACGACATCGTCGACATTGTCCATGCCAAGCTCTTCCACGGCCAATTCACGCCAGGACTGCGGAATTTCCGTGCGCGGCGAAATCGGCGTGTCGGCTGCGATGGCTACCAGGTGGGTCCATGCCCGCGGCACGACCCTCATTGGGCTGTAGCCGCCACCGCCTAAGGCTAGCCACTTCCCGCCGGCGAAATCCTGGGCCCAGTCGGAGGCATCCATCATCAACTGTCGTTGACCATCGACCGATAAGTTCAAATCAGCCAACGGATCGTGGCGGTGCCCGTCCGCACCGTGCTGGGTGACCAGTACTTGTGGCCCAAAAGCACGTAGCAGTTGTGGGACGACGGCGTGGGCGGCGCGCAAGAACCCGGCGTCCCCGACTGCGGCCGGGACCGCGATATTGACGGCGGTGCCTTCGGCTTGCGGTCCGCCGATGTCTTTGGCGAAACCGGTCCCGGGGAATAACAACAGCCCGGTTTCGTGAATCGAAATGGTCAACACGCGAGGGTCATTCCAGAATGCTTGTTCAACCCCGTCGCCGTGGTGGGCATCGAGATCGACGTACGCTACGCGTTGAGCCCCTTGGTCCAGCATCCATTGGATGGCCAGGGCGGCGTCGTTATAGATACAAAATCCCGACGCCGCGGAGCGTTGGGCGTGGTGCATACCGCCGGCAAAGTTCACGGCACGATCAACGTCTCCGTTCCAGATCGCTTTGCCTGCGGCTAAGGTACCGCCAGCAATCCGAGCCGATGAAGCATGCAGGTCTGCGAAGACAGGACAGTCTTCGGTGCCCAATCCGATGGCTTCATAGACCCGACCGATATTGGCAACCGTTTGCGCATCGGACGATTCGGCGTCTCGAGAGGCGGCTTTGACCTGAGCGATGTATTCAACCGAGTGCACGGTGGCCAGTTCAGCATCGCTGGCCATCGGTGGTTTGAGCTGGACAAGGCGTTGCCGGTCTAGGATTCCCAGCGCTTTGGCGAGCCGGTGCGTGAGTTTCAGGCGCACCGGATTCATTGGGTGGGTGTCAGAGAAGCGATAGCTGAGAAACGCATCATCCCACACCAGCGCACTACGGGGTCCAGCTGTGTTTTCCATCACCGACTAGCGTAGGTTGTTGCCCTGGAAGGCCCGCCTAAACCAAGGTTTATGAAGCTGCCACGACGTGACATTAGGCGACAACACTGGTGATCAGCAGGTTTAACGAGGAAGATATAACCAGTGAAACAATCACGGTACAGCCCGGGTGCTCGACTGCACCGCCACCCCAGTGGCGCGGTGCGACTGGCGCGCACCTTGGCCCACGTGTTCACCGGGCATCCTGCCCGAGCTGCCGTGTCATCTTTCACTGTAGTGATCAGTGTGTTTACTGCTGTGCTGGCGCTACCATTTGTGTCGGCTGATGGCACTCCGATGCGGCTGGTGGATGCGGCACTGACGGCGACCTCTGCGGTGACGGTGACCGGCCTGACCTCAGTGGATCCAGAGTTTTATTCATTTGCGGGTCAGGTAGTGTTGCTGGCCGCGATCCAGACCGGTGGGTTGGGCATCGTGACGCTGGGCGCGTGGTTGACGCTGCTCGTATCGCGTCGCTTGAGCCTACGCACCCGCATGTTGTCCACCGAGTCGCTGGGGGTGTCGAAACTCGGTGAGGTGCCTGCTCTTCTGGTGACCGTATTGGTTGTGACGCTGGCCATCGAAGCCCTCCTGGCCGTGGTGATGCTGCCCGTGTTCGTCCCGGCCCTGGGATTTGGCGAGGGGCTTTTTCATGCCGTGTTTTACTCGGTTTCAGCATTTTCCAATGCCGGTTTCGTCCTCGTGCCCGGGGGTTTAGAACATCCGGTAGTCATCACTACGATCAATATAGGTGTGTTTGCCGGTGCGCTGGGATTTCCGGTGGTCTATATGCTCTACCGGATGGTGTTTCACAAGGCCCGTATGAATCTGCACACCCGCTTGACGTTAGAGATGACCATCGCGCTGTTGGCCGGTGGGGCGTTGTTGCTGGCGATCTTTGAATGGAATAATCCGGCCACCCTGGGCCCGATGACACCGCTGGAGAAAGTCCACAACGCGATTTTTGCTTCGGGCATGACCAGGTCGGGCGGTTTTACAACCTACGACATCACCGCCCAGACGGATCAGACCCTGTTGGTCACGAATGTTCTGATGTTTATCGGCGGCGGGTCAGGGTCCACGGCGGGTGGTATCAAAGTCACAACCCTGGCAGTGTTGCTCTTAGCTATTATCACGGAGATTCGCGGTGATGAACACATCCGGGTCCATCGTCGTGAACTACCCATTGGGATTATCCGGGTGGCAGTGGCTGTTCTGATGGCCGGGGCCGTTGTCGTACTGACCGCCGTCGTATTGTTGACCTGGGTGACCGGGGCGAATCTGCAAGCCGCCTTATTCGAAGCGCTCTCGGCCTTTGGCACCGTGGGATTATCCACCGGACTCACAGCCACTGCACCTGATGCGGGCAAATGGATTCTGATGATGGTGATGTTTATTGGCCGCGTCGGCACCATTACCTTTGCCACGGGGCTTGCCATCAGGCAGCAAAAGACCCTGTACCGTTACCCGACAGAAAGGCCGATCATTGGCTAGACAAATTGATTCCCCCGTCTTAGTGATCGGGCTGGGCCGCTTCGGTTCGGCTCTGGCCGGAGAGCTCACCGAACTTGGCCAAGAGATTATGGCGTTGGAGAGGGACCGCAGCATCGTCCAGCATTTTGCGGATGCGTTTACCTCCGTGGTGCAAGCGGATGCCACCGATCTCGCCGCCTTGGAACAAGTCGGTGCCGATCAGTTCGAAACTGCCGTGGTGGGCATCGGCACCTCGGTCGAGAACTCAGTACTGACCGTGGCGAATCTGGTAGACCTCGGGGTGAAAAATATCTGGGCTAAGGCAATCACGCGTTCACACGGCGAAATTTTGGAACGGATTGGCGCAAATCATGTGATCTATCCCGAGCAAGAAGCCGGGGAGCGCACCGCGCACTTACTGAGCGGCACGATGCGCAACTTCACCGAATTCTCACCCGACTACGCGCTGGCGATTATCACCGTGCCAGCGGTACTGGCAAAGAGACCGGTCAGTGAATTACGGTTGAAAGAGCGCTACGGTGTCACAGTGGTGGCAT
>CAZAAP010000038.1:0-16384 GCA_964482935.1 uncultured Enteractinococcus sp. | reverse complement strand
CCCTGACTCCGGCGCGCGGTTTTGGTCGTTTCGCACGTCTAACCGGCCGAGGATATTCCCCGTTGCTTGAACCCCTAATCCGGACATTAAAGGTTCGAAATCCCAAGGATGATATCGGGCCCATCATCCGGGCTTTCAATGTCGCGAATTATCATCACAGAGAACAGTACCGGAAATCCGGCGACCCATACATCACGCATCCGGTAGCGGTAGCTACGATCTTAGCCGAGCTCGGCCTAACCGGTGAGACGCTGATCGCTGCCTTATTGCACGATACGGTCGAAGATACCGACTATACGTTGGAACAGCTGAAGAAAGATTTCGGTCCAGACGTAGCGCTACTAGTCGATGGCGTTACGAAACTAGATCGCGTTGAGTTCGGGTCAGCTGCAGAAGCGGAAACCGTCCGCAAAATGATCATCGCCATGGCCAAAGACGTTCGAGTGCTCATGATCAAACTCGCGGACCGACTTCACAATGCGCGCACCTGGCGCTATGTAGCTCCAGAATCCTCGGCCAGAAAAGCCAAAGAAACCCTGGAGATCTATGCCGCCCTGGCCCACCGTTTGGGCTTGAACACGATCAAGTGGGAACTTGAAGACCTTTCCTTTGCGGCGCTCTCCCCAAAGGTTTATGCAGAAATAGTGCGTCTGGTAGGGGAGCGGACCCCGCAACGACAAAAAATTGTCGCAAATCTGACCGAACAGGTCGACAAAGAACTGCGCTCGGTAAAAATCAAAGCCACAGTAACTGGTCGATCGAAACACTACTATTCGATCTATCAGAAGATGCAGGAACAAGACAAGGAATTCAACGAGATATACGACCTCCTGGGGATTCGTGTTCTCGTGGACTCGGTCCGTGACTGCTATGCAGTCCTGGGTGCGTTGCATGCACGCTGGTCTCCAATTCCGGGACGGTTCAAAGACTATATTGCGATGCCGAAGTTCAATATGTACCAATCGTTGCATACCACGGTGATTGGTCCGGGCGGTAAACGTGTTGAGATTCAGATCCGTA
Organism: uncultured Enteractinococcus sp.; assembly: GCA_964482935.1. Lineage (GTDB taxonomy): Bacteria > Actinomycetota > Actinomycetes > Actinomycetales > Micrococcaceae > Yaniella. Next base: position 15,364 of record CAZAAP010000038.1, on the reverse strand, counting down.
CCCATGAAATGCACCACCGCGCCGAATATGGGGTCGCTGCACACTGGGTTTACAAACGCGGCGGCACTGCCGACGCTGAAACCCCCGGGTGGCTCAAGACTGTCCTGGACTGGCAGCAGGATGCTGCCGACCCTAATGATTTCCTTGATTCGCTTCGAACCGAGATCGGTTCAGCAGAGGTCTATGTCTTCACACCCAAAGGTGAGATCAAAGCGTTGCCTTCCGGTTCGACCCCGGTAGATTTTGCCTACAGTGTGCACACTCAGGTCGGACACCGCACCGTTGGAGCTCGTGTCAATGATCGCCTCGTACCATTGAACACGGTGTTGAATCATGGCGACACCGTGGAGATCTTTACTGATAAGGACGAGAATGCGGGTCCGTCTCAAGACTGGCTCGGGTTCGTTCGTTCAGGCCGTGCCCGCAACCGCATCCGGCACTGGTTCTCCAAGGAACGCCGAGATGAGGTCATCGAACGCGGCAAAGAACTTCTGACCAAAGAAGCCCGTAAGCGGACGTTGCCGTTACAACAAATGTTGAGTACTGATACGCTCACGAAAGTCGCTGAACAACTCAATCACGAAGATATTCAGGGACTTTATGCGGGAATCGGCGATGGTACATTATCGCTGACTAACGTCTTGGATCGTATTGAACGCTTGCTCGCGCCGGAAGAACAAAAGCCGGAGCCAGAGCCTGATACGTTAGCGATTCCGACAATTCCGCCGCCCTCGCGTCACGCCGATTCAGGCATCGTTGTCCCAGGCGCAGGCGACGTTATGGCAAAACTGGCACGGTGTTGTGCTCCTGTACCACCTGACAGCATCATTGGGTTTGTCACACGCGGTTCTGGGATCTCGGTACACCGTAAGGATTGCCTCAATATCGTCAACACGACAGAACAAGATCGACTCATTGACGTGGCGTGGGCACCGAGTTCGGACGCCACATTTAACGTCGATATTCTAGTCCTGGCGTTAGATCGTAAGCAGCTTCTGTCAGACCTGACCGCTGTATTGTCCGATCACCATGTCAATATTCTCAGCGCCAACGTGAAAACGCGACGAGATCGGGTGGCAGAAATCAGCTTTGTTTTTGAAATGGGTGACACTGATCATCTCGAACATCTCATGAATGCAGTCCGTCACGTCGACGGCGTTTATGATGTATATCGTCGATCGGATCGGCCCAAGAATATCGCTTCCAATTAGACTACCGGTTGACTGGGCTGGTGTTGTTGAGTTACCAGGGATTCCAGAAGCTGTTGTGCTGTATCCATGCCCGGTAAGGATGCGTAATCTCGTAAGCGCTGTCGCAATCTATCCAGATCGATCCGGTTGAGCAGGTCAGAGGCACGGTCTTGGTGCCGCAGGGTCCCACCGATCCTCAGTAAATCCAATATTGTCAGCTCTGGTCCGGCCACTACAACACCGCCAATGACTTGTAAGTCGTCTTCTGAAACGTCTTCTCGCTGGAAATAGTTTGACTGACGGATAGCAGCGGGCATGATTCTTGATCTAATCTTCTGCCGCTTTGAGGCGGCTGAGGCAGCTTCAAATAGCTCGGGTGCTTGTCCACCTAAGTGAATCCAAGCAGCTGTCAAAAGTGTCGCAGTCCAGCTGCCTGAGATGATACGTTCTCCCACCATGCGAACGCTTTTAGCGCGCTGTGAGGCAGTATCCGGCATATCAATGTCTATATAGAATGGGCCAAACTGAGGTCGCAACATCCCGTGATAAGCCATAGCCGAGAGTTCAGAGGGATTGAACGGATCGTGCGGGACGTACAAGTGATACTCGTTGGTCATCGCAAATGGTGAGTCACACTGTGAAGTAGTCATATGATCATGATGACAAAAAACAGCTCCGGCCGAGAGCGTGTCGACCGGAGCTGTGGATAACTTCTGCTATCGCGTTGGGATTGGCTTATTCCCCAGCGGCCTGTACGACTTCAAGCCATTGTTTTCGGGCGTTAAGCGCTTCTTGTACGGCAGCGATTTTCTTCTGGTCGCCGGTCTGCTCGGCCGCGGTCAGATCGGCTTCCAACTGAGCGATCGTGTCTTCCAATTGCGACAACGCCGAATTGGTCCGAGCCTTCGTTTCGGGATTCGTCTTGCGCCAGTGGTCTTCCTCGAGATCAGTTAGAGCGCGCTCCAGCTTTGTTATTGCCGCTTCCATGCGGTTCATATCTTTGCGAGGAACGCGACCAGCCTCATCCCAGCGGCCACGGATATCTTTCATGATCGCACGGGCTGATTGCACGTTTTTGAACGGCAGATGCTGTTCAGCATCTTTGAGGATCTGTTCTTTGACCGCAAGGTTCGCTTCGTATTCTTGGTCTAGCTCAGCATTAGCTGCATCGCGAGCGTTAAAGAAGACATCCTGTGCCGCACGGAATCGTGCCCAGAGTGCATCATCATCTTTACGCGAAGCACGAGGCGACTTTTTCCACTCATTCATCAGCTCGCGGTATTTGACCGTGGTCGGACCCCAGTCAGTAGAACCCTGCAGAGCCTCAGCACGAGCGATCAGCTCTTCTTTGGCCTGCTTAGCTTCGGCATTACGCGCGTCCAATTGCGAGAAATAAGCCCGCCGGTTTTTCTCGAAAGTGTTGCGTGCCGAACGAAAACGCTTCCAGAGTTCGTCTTCTGTAGCCCGAGGCAGACGAGGCCCCGACTTTTGCACGTCTCGCCATTGGTCGAACAATTCACGCATTTTTGCGGTGGATTGTTTCCACTGTGTCTTGGCAGGATCTTGGGCTGAAATCTCTTCTGCCTTGGCTACGATCTCTTCCCGAGCGGCCCGTTGTTGGGCGATAGCCTGTTCTCGCTGGGCCTGCAGTTTAGCCTGACGTTCGGCGAGGTCATTCCGCAATTGTTTCGACAGTTCGCGCAATTTAGCCATGTTGCCGACCATCTGACGAGCCGTAATCGTTTCATCAATCTGGTCGAGTGTCTTTTGCAGTTCCTGATTCGATACGTCGGTATCGAGACGCTGCTTCAATAACTGCAACTGCGTCATAACATCGTCATATTTGCGCACATAGTAAGCGAGCGCGTCTTTAGCAGAGGCCTCCGGGACCTGGCCGACTTCGGTCTTTTCATCGCCATCAAGAAGGGTTACGACACCGTTGTCAGAAACCTCCGCAAACTGCTTGGCTTCCTCAAGATCAGACGTGTAGGCCGGAGTCGGCGCGACCGGGGCAACCGGAGGTACTTCAGCTGGGGTCACAGCGCCTGGTTTAGGAGCTACTGGTTTTGGGGCGTCGGGTTGTTGACTCGTTGTCACCGCTATAACTTTCTTCCGTAGGTGGAGATCCCGTCAGCCATCGGATGACTGTTATGAGATGGTCACTGATAGCTTACGCGAAACGCATACAATGGCAGAGTACTTTAAATAGCATGCGCCCGTCTGCGCATTGCGCTACCCAACATGAGAACTCTTGGAGATCACACCGCTATGTCCCGTAAGACTTCACTTTCTGGATTCCACGAATGGCTGCCTGAAGAGCGTCTCGTTGAACTCCATGTGCTCAATACGCTGGCAGAAGTCTTTGAACTCCATGGGTTTTCTAGTATCGAAACTCGGGCGGTTGAAACGTTGGGGACCTTACTGCGTAAGGGTGAAATCGACAAAGAGGTCTACACGGTTGCTCGGATCCACGAAACGGATGCACCGGACCCGGCGGATACCACCCGTCTAGCACTGCATTTTGACCTGACAGTGCCATTTGCTCGCTACGTCATAGAAAACGCCGGACACTTGAGTTTCCCGTTCCGTCGTTATCAGATTCAGAAAGTATGGCGCGGGGAACGACCCCAAGAAGGTCGTGCACGTGAATTTACCCAGGCAGATATCGACGTCGTCGGTGACGGTGCACTAGATTTCCGGCACGACATTGACGTCGCCCTGGTCATGGCTGAAGCACTGTCTAAGCTACCCATCGGTGAATTTATTATTCGGATTAATAACCGCAAGCTTGCTGAAGGCTTCTACCGGGGGATTGGGCTTGAGGACACGGCTGGAGTGTTACGCAATATCGACAAGCTTGAAAAGATTGGTCCCGAGCAAGTCTCCGCGTTACTCCAGGAAGAATTGGGTGCTAGCCCTGAACAAGCCGATCTGGCACTCGCCCTGGCACACATTCGAGCCGAAGATTCTTCTTTTGTAGAGCAAGTCCGAGCCCTAGGCGTTCAGGACGAACTGCTTGATGAGGGGTTGGCAGAATTAGCCGAAGTGATTGACCAACTACATAAACGCGTTCCTGGCACAGCAGTCGCTGATTTATCGATTGCCCGCGGTTTGGATTACTACACGGGCACTGTGTATGAGACCAATCTAGTCGGGCATGAGCAGCTGGGATCGATATGTTCCGGTGGTCGATATGATGCGCTTGCAACCAAAGGTAAACGAACCTTCCCAGGAGTAGGCCTGTCCATTGGAGTGACTCGACTCATCTCGCGCATGTTTTCGCAAAATATGGTCCAGACGACTCGGAAAGTACCGACGGTTGTCTATGTCGCGTTGACGTCCGATGAGGATTGGTCGACCGCTCAGGATGTGGCGCAGCAGCTACGTTCTAGGGGTATCAATACGGAAGTCGCAACGAAAGCCGAAAAATTTGGCAAACAGATCCGTCACGCTGACCGTCGCGGCATTCCGTACGTTTGGTTTACGAACTACGACGATGGCAATGCTGTCCATGAAGTCAAAGACATCCGCACCGGCGAACAGGTCCCGGCTGATCCAGCCAGCTGGACACCACCTGCGGAAGATTTCCAGCCGGCTATTTTCCAAGTGGAACAACTCAGCGACTAAGAAGGTCGCCCGGTAGACTAACCACGAATATCACAAAATTTTTACCAACACGTAGAACGCAAAAGGGGAAACACAACGTGCTTCGCACCCACAAACTCGGCAAACTCAATGCCGAACACATTGGCCAAACCGTGACCGTGGCAGGCTGGGTAGCTCGCCGCCGCGACCATGGAGGTGTAGCGTTCATCGACCTGCGGGATGCATCGGGTGTTGCTCAAATCGTGGTGCACGATGAGTCCCAATTCGATCATCTGCGTAATGAGTACGTTTTGCAGGTTACCGCTGAAGTCAAAGCACGCCCGGATGGATCCCACAACCCCAACATCGCCTCGGGAGATGTTGAGCTCTTCGCCTCCGAGGTTGTGGTACTCAACACCTCGGCTCCCTTGCCGTTCCAGATCGATGAGCACGTCGAAGTTGGCGAAGAAGTACGTCTGGCCCACCGCTACCTCGACCTGCGCCGCCCAGAACCGGGCCGCATCATCCGGCTGCGCTCTGAAGTCAACCGTGTTGCCCGCAACTTGCTGGCCGATCAGGAATACATTGAAGTCGAGACCCCAACCTTGACGCGCTCCACACCTGAAGGTGCCCGTGATTTTCTAGTCCCAGCGCGGTTAGAGCCCGGGTCGTGGTATGCGCTGCCCCAGTCCCCGCAGCTGTTCAAACAGTTGCTCCAGGTCGGCGGTATCGAACGCTATTACCAAATTGCACGGTGCTACCGCGACGAAGATTTTCGTGCTGACCGACAGCCGGAGTTTACCCAGCTCGACATCGAGGCGTCCTTCGTCGAACAAGACGACATCATCGAGCTTGCTGAAGAACTGCTCGTGGCGATCTGGAAACTCATCGGGGTGGAACTGCAAACGCCGTTTCCACGCATGACCTACCACGAAGCGATGGAAAAATACGGTACCGATAAACCTGATCTACGCTTCGGTCTTGAACTAACGGATATGACCGAGTACTTCAAAGACACCCCGTTCCGTGTTTTCCAAAACGATTACGTGGGTGCGGTTGTGATGCCAGGTGGCGCATCCCAACCGCGCCGTCAGCTCGATGCCTGGCAGGAATGGGCGAAACAGCGCGGAGCTCACGGTTTGGCCTATGTGCTGTACAAAGAAGACGGCGAACTGACCGGCCCGGTGACTCGCAATATTTCAGAAGCCGAGCGCGAAGGTCTCGCCGAGAAAGTCGGGGCCAACCCCGGGGACGCGATCTTCTTTGCTGCCGGCAAACCAGAGGATTCTCGTGCACTTCTGGGGGCAGCCCGTGTCGAGATTGGTCACCGCATCGGCTTGATCAAGTCCAACTCCGAAGTACCGGCCGAGGAACAAGACTGGGCCTTTGTCTGGGTCGTTGACGCACCGATGTTTGAACCGGCATCGCAGGCTGAGGCAGAGGGCGACGTCGCGATGGGTCATGGCGCATGGACAGCCGTCCACCACGCGTTCACCTCGCCTAAGCCCAAGTACTTGGATACATTCGATACCGACCCGGGCGAAGCTCTGGCCTACGCCTACGACATCGTCGCCAACGGTAACGAAATCGGCGGCGGTTCGATCCGTATTCACAACCAAGACGTGCAAAAACGAGTCTTCAACGTTATGGGTATTTCCGATGAAGAGGCCCAAGAGAAATTTGGTTTCCTCTTGGACGCCTTCCAGTACGGTGCGCCACCCCACGGTGGTATCGCCTTCGGTTGGGACCGCATCGTGTCCTTGCTTGCCGGTACGGACTCAATCCGCGAAGTCATTGCGTTCCCGAAGACCGGTAACGGACACGATCCGCTAACCGACGCTCCGTCACCGATCACCGACGAACAGCGCGCAGAAACCGGTGTGGACCACGTGCCAGAAGACGATGAAGCCACCGAGGAAGTCAACGCCTAATACTGGCTGCCGCTATGCAAAAAGCCGATCAAACCCCGCAGGGTTTGATCGGCTTTTTACTGTGTAGCGAAATCTCATAGGCATGGTGTTTGGACCCAAACGCAGCCTAGAATTTAACGCATGAGCTGGCTGCTCCTCGCTATTGCCCTCGGGATCATCATCTACCTCCTGCGGACCCGAAAAACGTCCCAGCCTGAGGCCTCCCGGCATGCAGAGTATCCCACTGCATCCACCCATGAGCGCGACAGTGGGCAGCGTAACCATGCCGGGTCGAACGGCATCATGGTTCATTACCGACCAACCCCAAGCGTTGCTATTGACCTGAGGCACGAGGCGCAGCGAGTATTTCGGGTTGCCGGTATAAGTCACTGGGTGGATCCAGAGGCGCTTGGGCGATATGCAGCTGACTACTTCTTTTTGCGACGAGAACCCGACAACGAATATGACATGAACGCCGTGGCGGTCTTCGGTGGTAACCGCAAGTTCGGCTATCTCGAGGCAGCAGCCGCAGCAGAATACGCTGCACTATTCGATCAGGTCGGCTCAGATTTCATCGTTGTTCGCGACCAAATCCATGACGGTGGTGGTCATTTTCGCTTGCCACATCTTCCGGTCCTGGCACAAAAGATCACCCAAGGGAAGCTAACGTACTGGCACTCGAACTCGTAAGACGCCCATGTTGCCCTATTGCTCATTTTCAACTGCGTCGCGGAGTGGCAAGCTCATCTGAATCAATGACCAGGGTAAACGGTCCCGTATTAACCAGCGCGACATCCATCATGGCACCGAATTCGCCGGTGGCTACTTCCAGACCTTGTTCGCGAACCTTGGCCACGAAATACTCATAAAGCGGTTCTGATTGTTCTGGACGGGCGGCCTTCGACCATGAGGGACGACGCCCTTTGCGCACATCCGCATATAACGTGAACTGCGACACCACCAACACAGGTGCTCGGAGCTCCAGCGCTGATTGTTCGTCACCCAGGATCCGGAGATTGAGAATCTTCTCGACTAACGCATCGGCTTGTTCTGGACCGTCATTACTATTGACTCCCAATAAGATCATCAGTCCGGGGCCTGATAGTTGCCCGACCGTCTGCTTATCGACTGTGACACTTGCTGAGGACACAACTTGAATAACTGCACGCATGGCCCCAAGTGTAGTCGTGGATATCGGCATCCCAGATCAATCACTAGAGTAGAGGCGTGCAAGATTTGTTCTCCTCGGCTCATGATGACGACCACGATGACCAACCAACCACCGGCAAGACGACGGCTGGTGCGCCGTTGGCTGTCCGGATGCGGCCGAGAACCCTTGATGAGATCGTCGGTCAACAACACCTGTTAACGCCGGGTTCTCCTCTTCGCAAGCTCACCGAGACCACCGAATCAAAAAACGTAGGACCCACGTCGCTTATCTTGTATGGTCCACCCGGAACAGGAAAAACTACCCTCGCACACGTCATCTCACAGGCACCGAACCGTAAATTCGTTGAGCTCTCAGCCATTTCCGCAGGCGTCAAAGATGTCCGCCAGGTCATGGACCAGGCCTTAGACAACCGAGATCTCTACGGTCGAACCACCATCTTGTTCCTCGACGAAATCCATCGTTTCAACAAAGCACAACAAGATGCGCTGCTGCCCGGTGTCGAAAACGGTTGGGTCATCCTTGTTGCGGCTACCACCGAGAATCCATCCTTTTCGATCATCGCCCCCTTATTATCGCGTTCGCTCATGTTGACCCTCGAACCACTAACCGACAACGATATCGGCACGCTGATCGACCGAGCCCTTAAGGAAGGACGGGGTCTGAACAACACCGTTGAACTTGACGATGAGGCCCGGGATTATCTCATCCGGATGGCCCAGGGGGACGCTCGACGCGCACTGACCACATTGGAAGCAGCCGCAGGCGTGGCACTCGACCACCGGGGTGATACCTCTGGCATTGCAAAAATCTCTGCAGACCATGCTGCTCAGGCAATGGACCGGGCCGTCCTGCGGTACGACAAGGATGGAGACCAGCACTATGACGTCATCTCAGCATTTATCAAATCCATACGTGGCTCCGATGTCGATGCTGCGCTGCACTATTTAGCTCGGATGATCCACGCTGGAGAAGATCCCCGATATATTGCCCGGCGGCTCATCGTTCATGCTTCAGAAGACGTCGGGATGGCCGACCCCACCGCACTACAAACCGCAGTGGCGGCAGCCCAGGCGGTGCAACTGATTGGCATGCCGGAGGGGCGCATTCCATTAGCGCAGGCCGTGGTGCATTTGGCGACCGCGCCGAAATCGAACGCCGCCTACGTGGGGATCGATGCTGCCCTTGCCGATGTGAAAGCCGGTCGCGCTGGAACAGTCCCCAAACCGCTTCGCGATGGACATTACCCTGGGGCCAAAGCACTGGGCCACGGGGTGGGATATAAATACCCGCACTCGTATCCGCATGCGATCATCGACCAGCAATACTTGCCTGATGAATTGGTAGGGCGTGAGTATTACCAGCCAACCGGTAACGGTCGAGAACACATGTTGGGGGAGCGGGTCGAGCGATTGCGTGCCGTTTTGCGCAATCAGCCGATGCCACCAGCACCGCAGACTCCTGACACAACATTGAGCACAGCCGAATCACAGGAGACGCGTGCACCTGGTAAGAAAGCTGCAAACGATTAGGCTGCCACGATGCTAATCTGCTAGGCTTGCCCCTTGTCTGGCACGTTTCTGCGGGATTGTGGAAACGGTAGTAATGACGGTTGGCGGTATAACCCTCACCTCTCTGGAAAACATTGACATCAGAGGCCAGGATTCACTGACAGAAATAGCTAGTCGGTTCTGTCACGTCAGTGATAACAAACCAAACGATGCCGCATGACAAGAAAAGGAAGCCACCATCATGGCTAAAGGTCTACGTACCCGCCGCACAGTGCGCCACTCGCGTGCACTGGGCATTGCACTAACTCCAAAAGCAGAAAAATACATGGAGCGCCGCCCATACGGTCCCGGCCAGCACGGTCGTGCACGTCGTCGTGCAGACTCTGACTACTCGGTCCGTCTGAAAGAAAAGCAGCGCCTCCGCGCAATCTACAACATCCGCGAAGCCCAAATGCTGCGCTACTTCAACGAAGCACGTCGCCAAGCAGGCCTGACCGGTGAAAACCTCGTCGAGATGCTGGAATCACGCTTGGACGCCCTCGTATTGCGCTCCGGCCTGGCCCGCACCATTGCACAGGCCCGCCAGCTGGTAGTTCACCAGCACATCCTGGTTGATGGCCAGCGTGTTGACCGCCCATCCTTCCAGGTCAAAGAAGGCCAAATGATCCACGTTGCCGCACGTAGCGAAAGCATGGTCCCATTCCAGATCGCTGCTACTGGTGCGCACCAGGAAGTCCTGCCAGATGTGCCAGGCTACCTCAACGTAGAGATCGATAAACTGCGTGCCACCTTGGTCCGTGCACCAAAACGCGCTGACGTTCCAGTATCGATTCAAGAAAACCTGGTCGTCGAGCACTACTCGCGTTAAGCACAGTTTTCAATAGATAACCCCGGCTCGGTGGTCCTTGTTTCTGACAAGGCACCGAGCCGGTGTCGTATCCCTGCAATTCATGTCTTGGAAAACCAAGAGGCTTACCGGATTGGTAGAGTAGGGACGATCATAAATCAGAAAGGGACTGCGGTTGTGAAACGAGTTTTACTTGTGGGTGTCGGAGCGGCTATCGGATGGTACGGTCATTCGAAATTGTCTAAAGGCCGTGATCAAGCCGCCATCCGGGCCGAAGAAGCCCTCCGCACCTCGCTGGCACCCGAAAATATCGGACGCAGCATCGGCGAAGGCGCTGCCAGCATCATGGTGGAATCCACCCGGGCTTTCTTTACCACCGTGCGCGAACAGATCCCGGCCCTCAACAGAGCAGAGACTGCCCCGCCGATCGTGGAGAACCTGCAGGATGCTACGCCGCTTCAAGGCGAAGTATCCAATGTGACCGCGGTACGGACCGAATAGCCCCGATTTGAAGAATTATCCGACCAAACCGGCAGTCTCGCCGGTTCTAGCTTGTGATGGAAAACAGTTATGCAAACACATGAAATTGCCCGCCGTTGGACTGCGTTCTTTGAACAGAAAGATCACACTGTAGTTCCCTCGGCGTCGTTGGTTTCACCCGACCCATCGTTACTGTTCACCGTCGCCGGCATGGTCCCTTTCATCCCATACTTCTTGGGACAACAAACCCCGCCTTACCAGCGTGCTGTATCAGTCCAAAAATGTATCCGCACCGCAGACATTGAGGAAGTCGGCAAAACTGCCCGCCACGGAACGTTCTTCCAGATGGCCGGGAACTTCTCCTTCGGTGACTACTTCAAAAAAGATGCGATTACAATGGCCTGGGAACTGCTGACCACCGCACAAGACCGCGGGGGATATGGGTTAGACCCGGAGCGGTTGTGGGTCACAGTCTATGAAGAAGACGATGAGGCCTATGAGATCTGGCGAGACATCGTCATGATCCCAGCGGACCGGATTCAACGCATGGGGAAAGACGATAACTACTGGCATACCGGACAACCCGGCCCCGGTGGTCCCTGCTCCGAGATTTACTACGATCGTGGCCCCCAGTACGGAGTCGAGGGCGGACCAGCAGTGGATGATACCCGCTATCTGGAAATCTGGAACCTCGTGTTCATGCAGTATCAACTGGGCGAAGTTCGCAGCCAAGCAGACTTCGACATCGTCGGTGAACTGGCAAACAAAAACATCGACACCGGCCTGGGCATGGAACGCCTAGCCCTGATTCTGCAGGGTGCCGAGAACATGTATGAAACCGATCAGGTCCGTCCGGTATTAGACCGTGCCGCAGAACTGGCCGGGGTTGCCTATACCTCCACCGAAGATTCAAAAGATCCCAACTTCGCCAACGACATGCGCTTGCGTTATATCGCAGACCATATCCGTTCGGCACTGATGCTTATCAGCGACGGGGTCCTTCCGGGTAATGAAGGCGGCGGCTACGTACTTCGCCGCCTAATCCGGCGTGCAGTGCGGGCGATGCGCCTCATGGGCGTCACCAGCGCTGTGCTGCCAGAACTGCTGCCTATCTCCCGGGATGCCATGCGCGGATCCTATCCCGAAGTGGCAGAAGATTTCGAACGCATTTCTCGTATCGCCTATGCCGAAGAGCGTGCCTTCCTGCGCACGATTGCAGCAGGCACCACACGCTTGGAAACATCCGTGGCACAGGCTCGCCAAGAGGGCAGCGCATTATCAGGTAATGCGGCATTCGAATTGCATGATACCTATGGTTTCCCCATTGATCTCACATTAGAGATGGCTGAAGAGGCCGGCGTCGCCGTGGATCAGGGTAAGTTCATGGAATTGATGCAAGAACAGCGCGAACGCGCTCGTAAAGACGCCAAAGCTAAGAAGACCGGCCACGCGGACACCAGCCTGTACTACGAGGCGCACGCTGGCGAAGATACCGTATTCACCGGGTACACCGAACACACCACCCAATCGCGCATTCGCTCGCTGCTAGTAGATGGCCAGCAAGCACCCGTAGCTGAACAAGGACAACAAATCGAACTTGTCCTGGATGCGACACCGTTTTATGCCGAGGCTGGCGGCCAGGCCGCAGACACCGGATTGATTACCGGTAACGGATTCGTCATTGAGGTCACTGATGTCCAGTCACCGATCAAGGGCCTGTCGATCCACCGGGGCATCATTCGTGAAGGTGAGGCACCAATGGGTGCTGAAGCAGTCGCAGCTATTGATTTGCAACGTCGCTTAGATGCCCAAAAAGCGCACTCCGCTACACACATCGTACATGCTGCGCTCCACCAGATACTTGGCCCCGAAGCCGTACAAGCCGGATCTTTCAACAAAGAAGGATACCTGCGCTTTGACTTCCGATGGCAGGATGCGCTCTCCGAAGCCGCACGTCGCGACGTTGAAGAACTATCGAATATCGCTATTCGTGATAACTTTCCGGTCTATACGGTGGAAACGAGTCTGCAGGAGGCCAAGGCTATGGGCGCTATGAGCTTATTTGGCGAAAAGTACGGCGATCGTGTCCGCGTCGTGGAAATCGACGGTGCCTGGTCCCGCGAATTGTGCGGCGGAACGCACGTATCGGCCACAGCAGAAATCGGTACGCTAGCCCTATTAAATGAACAGTCCGTGGGTTCAGGGAACCGACGAGTCGAAGCCCTTGTGGGACTCGATGCCTTCGAGCACTTCGCAGCTGAGCGAACCCTGGTCAACCAATTGTCGACCATGCTTAAAGCCCCGACCGCTGACATTCCTGGCCGCGTTGAACAAACACTGAACCGTTTACGAGAGCTTGAAAAAGAGCTGGCTGCACTCCGCGCCCAACAGATGCTTGCACAAGCAGGGAAGCTTGTGGATGAAGCTGAGACGGTTGGTAAGGTGACACTATTAGCTCAGAGCATGGGTGATGTTGCTAGTGCCGATGATCTCCGATCCACCGTCATGGATCTGCGTGATCGACTGAGCAAGGCTGGCAACCAGAATATTGTGGTGGCACTCGTTGGTGTCGCCAACAATCGGCCCTTGGTCGTGATTGCCGTCAATGAAGAAGCCCAAGGCCTGGGTCTGAAAGCAGGTAACTTGGTGAAGGCCGTCTCCCAAGTCCTAGGTGGTGGTGGCGGTGGCAAACCGGATCTCGCCCAAGGCGGGGGACAGGATGCCTCGAAGATTGATGAAGCGCTGATTGCACTTCGTCAGGCCGTCGAGACAGCATGACACTACCCACAACGAAACGCTGATTAGAACGATTCAATGACAGATACACACGACAACGAGCCGGTGATTGGCTCTCGTCTTGGAGTGGATGTCGGACGCGCCCGCGTAGGTCTGGCGGCTACCGATCCGGCTGGCATCTTGGCGAGCCCGGTAGCCACGCTGACGAGGGATCCGAAGAACTTCCGCGACCTGCACAAGATCGTCGCAGAAGCGGCCCAACGTAACGCCGTACGCGTCTATGTTGGCGATCCCATTAACCTCAAGGGACAAAAAACTGCCTCGACCGAGGACGCGCACGTTTTTGCTCGTCAGCTAGCAAAGCTGCTGGTGGAAGCACAACTGCCTACCCAGGTGCGGCTCATCGACGAACGACTCTCCACGGTCAGCGCGACCCAGCAGCTGCGTCAAGCTGGCATCTCTTCGCGCAACCAGCGCTCCGTCATTGACCAACTGGCCGCAGTGGCAATTCTGGAACACGCTATGGTCCTAGAGAAAAACACCGGTGTAAATACGGGTGTATTGATCAGGCCAGATGTGGAGGATGAACTTGACGGATAACAATCTGCCAGACGACTCTTCTCAGCCTCAGTTCCGGTCACGCCGTGAACGTCGCGAATACGAACGCATCCTCCGAGAAGCGCGTCAGACCCCGGGGGATTCAACGGCTGATCCGGCTGAGTCCGAGGCCCACTTGCCTGAACCCGAAGAGCCAGTACCTGGACCAGATGAGGAATTCCGGCCGCAACCTTTAGCTGCTGACGGGCCGGGAGGATTGCAGGGCACCCCACGACGGCCAGTTGAATACACTACGCGAGAACCTTTTGAGGAACCCGAAGGCATTGCATATGAAACATTTCGGCACGATCGAGCCGCTGGTGAGCTGCCCGAACTTCCCGAAGATACCCGGGATTATCCGGAGCTTTCCGGTAACGACGAGGTTGACCTCGAAGAACACCCCAGTGAGGCGCCACTTGCTGAAGAAAAACCGCTAGGTTACATGTTGGTGGGCGATGAGAACATGAGTCTGCCGGAACTCGATGAGGAAGCAGTGAAAACCCGGAAGGCTCGTAAGCGCCGACGGACGGTCATCATGCTGACCAGCTTCGGTGTGTTCTTGGGCCTTTTAGCGATCGTAGGGATCGGCGTCGGCCAGCTTGTGGGGTGGAATAATGAGGACTACCCGGGCCCAGGCGGCGAAGAAGTCGCTTTTGAGGTCAATCCAGGTGAAGGTCCCATTGTCATCGGCAACCGGTTGGTCGAAGAAGACATTGTCGCCTCGACCGGTGCGTTCCGTGATGCCGTCGAAGCCACCGACACAACGTCACAGATCCAGCCGGGTGAATATACCCTTCGGTACGAGATGCCGGCGCGTGACGCAGCCGAGGTCTTGCTGCGGGTCGGTCAATCTGGAATGAATTATATGCATGTGAACTCTGGTCATCGTATCGATGATGTATTTGAACACATCGCCGAGCGCACCGAGTATAGTGTCGACGAAATTGAAGAGGCAGCTGATCCAGCAAACTTTGAAGTTCCGGGTGAAGCCTCCACGCTAGAAGGCTATATCGCTGTAGGGGAGTACCACTTCCCTTACGAGGCACCCATTCAAGAAATCTTAGAGATCATGATCGAGCCGACCCTGGAGGAATTCGATCGCTTAGGTGTCACAGACGAAGCGGAACAACATCGACTCGTGACAGTGGCCTCCATTTTAGAGGCGGAAGCACGACCCGAAGATTTCGATATCGTTGCGGGCATCATTGAAAACCGGTTAGATCGGTCCAACCCCGAAACCGCAGGTTTCCTCCAGATTGATGCCACAGTGATCTACGGGATGGGGGTACGCCAGTTGCAATTTAGTGCCGAAGATCGCGAAGACGACTCAAACGAGTACA
>CAZAAP010000037.1:0-16883 GCA_964482935.1 uncultured Enteractinococcus sp. | reverse complement strand
CTGGCATAGTGGTTCCGCTATTCAGAGTCAGTTCCATGCATCCACGCTAGTGGGATGCCGGGATCCTGTGAAGTAGGCGGCTTGATTTAGAACGGTAAGGCCCTATAATCTGGCGGCACCACCAGCATTTCTGACACCCGGTGTTGTTCATCGACGGCGACGCTGCCGAAACCCTGCAGGGCCTGCCCCGGCTCAGTGCCTTTGAACAGCAGATATGGCAGCGCGCTGCGCCGCATCTTGAAACTCGGCGCAATGACAACCACTCATTATTTGCCTATGGCATCGCTTCGGCCCTCTTGCAGTACTACCCCGAAGCAAATCCCGACGTCGTCCTGCCGGCCATCTTGCTGCATGACACCGGCTGGTCGCAGGTGCCCGAAGATGAGGTGTTAGAAGCCATCGCACCGGGCGGCGGTCGCAAAGACCTGGTGGTACTGCACGAACAAGAAGGCGCCCGAATTGCTCGGGACATTTTGTCAGAGCTCGATTATCCGGGACCGCTCATTGACGAGATTGCTGAGATCATTGATGGTCACGATTCACGACTCGAGGCACTTCGACTCAGTACTTCTCGAGTGCACGGGTATTTGTTCACCAATTACGGGTCGGCCATGGCTATGGCCCTGACCTCACTAGAGTCGATGGCCCCTACATCAGAGGTCGCAGCAACCTTAACCCCAGAGCCCGATGATGTAGGCGAGGAAAATAAAGACTAAAATCGCCGCGATGACGATCAATAAAATCGTCGTCGTCCTGGACTTTGGTGGCCGCGCATCGGGCTGATGCGGTGGAGTTGACGTCGCTGACTGCGAATCAGGCGGTGTATGCCCAGGTTTTACTCCGCCACCAGCATCTAAGTCGGGATCACCTGCTGGGCTCGGGTCGATGTTTGGGTTATTTGCTTCGTGGTCCTCAGGACGGCCTGGATTTTGATTCGACACTGCGACTCACCTCCGATGGGGCTTGCCCCTCTGTGTGGTACGACGGGATTGATAGGCCTGTCTTTCAGCGTAAAGGTGGCTGCGACAGCTGGCAAGGCATCGCGCACCCACCGCTGACGCACGAAAAAACATCAAGAACCAGTGACGACGGTCGCGGTCGTCACTGGTTCTTGAGATAGATTATTTTGTTACTGACTCGGCGCGAGGGCTAATATTCTTTCTCCCCCGTGGCGATCTTTCGAATCCGCACCACGCCGAAAATAATGAGGGCTGCCGCAAGAGCAAACAGGACATAACCTACCGCATCTGGCTGGCCTTCAACGGTGACGAATCGAACGCCCAAACCAATCATGAGAACAGCACCAACGAGGCTGACAGGGACTAAGAAAAATCCCATATGCGTCGCTGATTTCCCATGCTCCGGGTCTTGGCGCTGTGGTTGCTGGTCGGGTGATGTATTTCGAGGATTCACATTGACTCCTTTCATCCTGTGGTTCGAGGATGTTATAGCTCCACGGTAACGTTCTGCCCACGCCAGGGAAAGGTTCCCGGTACGCAAGGAAGCTCACATCACGGCACACCAGGCCCACAGATCGGCAGCATCATGCGGTTGCAAGCAATCTCAAGTTTTTTCAGGTGATTCAATAAGCACTCGTGTCGCGAGGCAAGTGGGACTGGATTATCCCGGCAGCAGCGCAAGGCCTCCGACGTGCAATCGCAAACTATTTTTCCCCAGGTCAGAGTGTCGTAATATGCAGAGCACGGAGTGCGCAACGGGTGCGCCCTTGAACTTGAGGAGTTTGGTCATGTCGTCTTCAGATTCACGGTCAAGCACGGCCACCCAACCCCGCAAAGAGGGCACCCCGTTATCTCGAGCCATGCGCCCACTTAACCACGTGGTAGAACGGCTCATCCCATCATCACTGGTCTTTTCGATCCTGTTAACGTTCATCGTCGTGATCTTGGCGCTGGTGCTCACCGATACGTCCCCGGGCGACATGGTTGTGCATTGGGGTGACGGTCTGGCAGGGCTGTTGGACTTCATCACTCAGATGGCATTGATCTTGCTGTTCGGTCATATCCTCGCCAACACCGGACCGGTCCGTAAGGGCCTAGCATTTTTAGGCAGTGTGCCGCGCACCGAACTGGCCGCTTACGTCTTTGTCTTCGTCGTCGCAGCACTTGCTAGCCTGATCACCTGGGGTTTAGGGCTCGTCGTGGGCGGATTATTAGCCCGCGAGGTCGCCTATCAGGGCCGCCAGCAAGGACTTCGTCTGCACTTCCCCATGCTTGTGGCCTCAGGGTTTGCAGGCTTCGTGGTCTGGCACATGGGCTATTCCGCCTCGGGACCACTCACCGCAGCCACCGAAGGCTCGTTTCTTGCGGAGTCACTCAACGGTGAGACGATACCAATTAGCCAAACGGTATTTTCCGGTTGGAATATGCTCGCCGCACTCGCCACGATTTTAGTGGTCGGTCTTGCACTGTTTCTTGTCGCACCGCGCCGAGGTGACAGAATCAGCGAGCTTGAGGCTGATGTTCGCGATGTCGCAGTCGATGGGCAAGAAGAAATCGTCACCCCTGCGGACCGCCTCGATGCTAGCCGCATCGTCACGGCTTTACTGGGGTTAATGCTCGTCGGGTACCTGGTGCTGCACTTTAGTCGCGGTGGCACGCTCACCCTGGATACGGTGAACTGGTCGTTCTTGGCCCTCATCCTGCTGCTGGTGCGTAACCCATTCGAGCTCATCGCGTTGACCAAAAACGCTGCCGCAAACGTGGGCGAGATCCTCTTACAGTTCCCGCTCTATGCCGGGATCCTCGGCTTGATGGTCGGCACGGGTCTGGTGCAGATCTTCTCCGATGCTTTTGTGGCGATCTCGAATCCCACGACCTTTGGCATGTTGGCGTTTTTAGCGGCCGGTCTGGTGAACTTCTTTGTGCCATCGGGTGGTGGGCAGTTCGCCGTGCAAGGTCCCATCATGTTGTCGGCTGGTGCCGAGCTGGGTGTTGCTCCAGAGATCACCATCATGGCCGTGTCCTACGGCGACCAATGGACCAACATGATCCAACCCTTCTGGGCCATCCCGCTGTTAGCTATTGCCGGTCTAAAGATGCGCGACATTCTGGGCTACACGACCATCGTGCTCATCGCCTCAGGGGCGGTGTTTGCGGCTACGCTGCTGCTGGTGTCGCTATAAGACAGCGCGATATCACGGCACAGGTGTTTGTTGATAGTGCGCCAGCCGCCATACGCCATCAATGCGCACGTACACGCTGGCCATAAGGGCCACGAAATCCGGGTCGCCACTGCGCCGCCCGGTGCCGGTATAGCGCAAAATGGCCTGATCCGAGCCAAGGGTAGTCACCGTGGAATTATCGATCGAATACGAGTCCCAAGCCGGTGCGTGCTCTAGCGAAGCCACGACGGCCTCGCGGTCCAGAGCTTGGCCGTGCGCCAGGATCATGACACCATCCTCAGACATGAGGTCGCCATAAAATGCCGCACCCTGGCCATCGCATAGCGCCTGCCAGCCGCGATGTTCTAACTCGAGGAGTTCGTCTACCAGTTCTTGTTCCATGCTCTTACGCTACTCAATGAATCGAAACAGGACTATGCGCGAGAGCGGTGGGCCAGCGCGCGAATGCCTGCTTCGTATCCGTAGGTGCCCAACCCTACGATGATCCCGGCCGCAACCGGCGACAAGTAGGAGTGGTGACGGAACGGTTCGCGGGCGTGCACATTGGAAATATGGACTTCAATGGTCGGCACGCTGATACCGGCAATCGCGTCTGCAAGCGCAACGGAAGTGTGGGTATATGCGCCCGCGTTGAGCACGACGCCGAGACTTTGCCCCTCGACCACGGCTCGACCGGCCTCATGAATCCAATCAATCAGCTCACCTTCGTGATTTGACTGACGAAAGATCAGATCGAGTCCGAGCTCTGCAGCGGCGTTGTGGCACCGCTGTTCGACGTCGGCCAGCGTTTCGTTCCCGTAGGTGGCTGGGTCGCGAGTGCCCAACAGGTTGAGATTCGGGCCGTTGAGCACATAAATACTAGTCATACATTCCTTTAGCCAAGCAGGGGTAGCAAAGTTGCGGTGAGTCGTTCACGCTCCATGATAATTCACACCAACCGTACAAAGACGGTGCCACTAATCCGCGATGGGAACAACCATCGGAGAACCAACACACGGATCCACACCGATCATCGACTCCAACCCAAAGACCTCAGAAATCAGTTTGGGGGTCAGGGTCGTGCTGGCCTGCCCATGGGCCACGATAGCGCCCTGACGCATAATCACAAGACCATCCGCATATCGTGCAGCCTGGTTCAGGTCGTGCAAAACGGCGACCACGGTGCGTCCCTCGTTGGTGAGACGTCGACACATCCGGAGCACGTCAACCTGATGGGCGATATCCAAAAACGAGGTCGGTTCATCCAACAATATGTAGTCCGTTTGCTGCGCGAGCACCATGGCCAACCAGGCACGCTGACGTTGTCCACCCGAGAGGGAGGCGACATGGATGTACGCAAACGCGGTCATATCAGTGGCATCCAGCGCTTGGTCAATAGCCGACCCATCTTCTGGAGACCACTGTCGCAGTGGACGATGGTAAGGATAACGTCCGCGAGCTACCAGGCTGCCCACGGTCACCCCATCGGGGACCGTGGGATGTTGGGGTAACAGCGCCACCCGTTGAGCCAGTTGGCGCGGCCGGTACGCTTGGAGATTTTTTCCGTCAAGCGTTACCATCCCGTGTCTGGTGGCCAGCACCCGCGCCAGAGATTTCACCAGCGTTGATTTACCGCAACCATTAGGTCCAACAATGGCCGTAAACCGCCCCTGCGGCACCGTGAAATCAAGATGCTGGAGCACCGGCGTCTCGCCGTACCCCACAGTGAGCTGGTGTGCAGTCAGTCCGTGTTGTGTCATGGTCAAGCTTGTCCTTTCTGAAATTCCCGCAACAATAGATAACCCAGAAAGACGCCACCAAATCCGGCGGTCACGATGCCAACCGGTAGGCCATCTAATACAGGTAGGTGTTGCACGCTGAAGTCCGCCAGGACCATGAGCAGGGCTCCGATGAGCGCGCTGCCGACGAGGTTCGGGCCGGAAGTGCGGGTGAGCATTCGGGCGGCATGGGGACTCATGAGTGCGATGAAGGCGATGGGCCCGGCCACTGCAACCGCTACGGCCGCTAAGATCACCGACAACACAATGGACTGCGCGCGCGTCGTCGTTGCTTGTCCACCCAAAGCGGTGGCAAGTTCATCGCCGAGTTCCATGAGTTGTAACCGCGGGTTCAAGGCCACGAGCAGCGGCAGGACGATCAGCAGGCTGACGGTGATATAGCCGACGTGTGCCATATCCCGGGCATTGAGACTGCCAACCAGATAGGCCGCCAGCCGGCTGGCCTCGTCGCGGAGCGTTGCGGTCACCACGAACTGTGTGACCGCGGTAGCCATTGCGGCCACGGCGATACCGGCGATGATCACGCGTGAGGTGGAGGCAAAACCGCTCCCGGTGGCCATCGCGACCAGCCCGATTGCAACCCCTGCTCCCAGAACGGCACCAAGCGGTGTCGGGATACCGGTCGGAAAAAGCGAAACGACAGCGACACCCGCGCCGGCTCCGGCCGCTAAGCCCACTACATCGGGACTGCCCAATGGATTACGCGTCGCTGTTTGAAACAAGGAGCCCGATAAGCCAAACGCCGCCCCGGCCATGATGGCGACCAGCAGCCGCGGTCCGCGGAGTTTTTCCAATACGAAGCTCGTGCTAGCGCTGGTTTCCCCGCCTAGCAGTGCTAGCAGGTCGTTGATCCCAAGGCCGAGTTTGCCTGCGGTCAAGGTCATGATACCGAGGACGACAATTAGCACCGCGACGGCGCCCCACAGGATCATGTCGCGTCGTCGATACGGTAACGCGAGGTGGTCACCTACGGTCAAGACTTCGGTTTGCTGCAGGGTCACTTCATCACCGCCCCGCGCCGAACAGCCCACAGTAAGAAGGGGGCGCCGAGAAAGGCGGTCACGATACCGACCATGAGTTCCTGAGGGCGAATCACAATGCGGGCGAGGATATCAGCGGCAATCAGCGCGAGCGCGCCACCCAGGATCGCAGCCGGGATGCGCCACCGGAAATCTGCACCGAACAGTGCAAACACGATGTGTGGCACCGCTAACCCAATGAAACTAATCGGCCCGGCGATGGCAGTGGCGATCGCTGCCAGCACTGCTGCCGCAGCGATACCGACCAGGCGTGTTGTCCCGACCCGAAATCCTAAGGAGATCGCGGTCTCGTCACCCAGTGCTAGCGCATTCATACCGCGCGCAGTTATCAGAGCCATCAGGAACCCGATCCCCAGAGGCACGAACACCTGAAAGAACCGCGACAAATCAGCACCGGCTAGCGAACCGACTATCCAGAATCGATAAGAGTCAAACACCTGAGGTTTGGTTAGTACCAGCGCATTGATATAGGCGTAGAACACGGCGGTCACAACCGCGCCGGCTAACAGCAAAGGCACGATCCCGCGAGCGCTTGAGCGACCACCCAGGGTCAGAACGATGACCACGGCGAGCACCGCGCCGAGCATCGCAAATCCCATGGTCGCGTTGGCACTCAGACTGCCAAAGATTGCGGTCCCGGTGACCACGCTGGCCGATGCCCCGACCCCGATGCCCAGAATACCGGGCTCGCCCAGCGGGTTGCGAGTGATGCCTTGAATGATCGTGCCTGATACGGCAAGCGCTGCCCCGACAACGGCGCCCATCACCGTGCGTGGAATCCGAGACTCAACCACATCGGTCAAATACTGGTCGCCCTGGCCGCCTAGCACTTCGACCACCTCAGCGATGCCGTTGGGCCGGCTGCCCAGAAATACACTGAGCAACCCGGTGGCAGCCAACAGCAACGCGAAGGCGATCAAGATCAGCGGTCGGTACATGAGCGTTACTCTTGCTCCACGTTGGCTACGGCTTCATCGATCAGTGGCTTGTAGCGCTCGAGGGCCCACGGGACGGTGAGCGGGGTGATCATGGACGAGGCGGTCACCAGCGATTGGTCTTGTGCAGCTATGAGCGCGCCCTGTTCGATCGCTGGGATCGAGGCATATAGCGGTTGCGCTTCGATTTCTTCCCGGCTGGCTTGGTCCATGTAGAACGTGAAGATTACATCCGAATCGTTGAGCTTATCGGCGTTTTCTAATCCAATGAGTGCCGATTGAGTGCCGGGTTCATCAAAGTCGGCGCGCAGGTCGTCGATGACCGGGTCCGGGGTCAGTCCGAGGGCCGAGACCATCGCGACGCGGTGTTCTTCGGGGTAAAAGACGCCCAGGGTCCCTGGTCCCGTGTTGTAAATATATGAGAAAGTTAGCCCGGCGTAGTGTTCTTCGGCAGCTTCGTCGAATCGTGTCTCAATGTCGCTGATCAGCCCGGCAGCTTCTTCAGACTGACCCAGGGCTTGACCGACGAGCTCGATCTGTTGATCCCATTCGATTGTCCAGGGCTGCTCGGGATAAGCCACCGTCGGGGCGACGTCGGATAGTACATCATATTGTTCCTGGGTCACGCCAGACCACGGTGCCAAGATGAGGTCCGGCTCCAGCTCCACGATGGCTTCAATATCCAGCTCTGTACCCCCGGTGAACAATTCTGGCAGTTCTTCGCCGCGTTCGGTAACTTCCTCGTGGACCCATGGCAGATACCCGGTCTCATCGGCACCCCACGGGTATTCTTCCATCCCCACCGGGGTCTTCCCCAGCGCGATGGCTGTTTCGGTGGAGCCTTGGCCCAAGGTGACAATGCGTTCGGGTTCTTCTTCGATCGTCGCGCTACCCAGCGCACTGTCAATCGTGACAGGTTCCCAATCACCGGTGCCTTGCGTCTCGGTTGCTGCCCCGCCGGTGCAGCCGGTCAGGGCAAATGCCACGGTGGTGCCAATGACGACGACCGCCCTCCCGCGAGTGCTTACTCGATATGATGCCATGGTGTTCCTTCCGGTAGTACGTGTTGTAGTTGGTATTAGCCGCGCATGGCGACGCCGTGGCGCCAGTACCCCATAAACGCGACCTGTGCTCGATCGATCCCGGTCTCATTGACCAGGAATCTGCGAAGTCGTTTGATCACACCGCTTTCACCGGCGATCCAGTAGTACGTCCCGCCCCCCGGCGGTGTCACAGAGTCCAGGATCTCGCCGGATGCCGAAAACATCGGGGTTTCCCACAACAATTCATCGGCTGGCGCGAGCTGTTCGGGTGGGTCTGCTTGGACATGCCACCCCAGAGCCTCAACCAAGGGTTCGCCCAGTTCTGCTTCATCGCGAGACAACCAGTGAATCTCGGCGGCCGAGACGATGGATAACTGGTCTGCCACGGTGGGCACTTCGATATAGGCGCAGACCCCGGCAGTGTTTCCTGCCGCATCGAGGTCTTCGAGAATCCGACCAATCGCGGGAGCCGCCGCCTCGTCACCCAACAACACGATCTGCTCGGCTTGTCCCGGCGAGAACTCAATACCGACCGCGTCTGTTCCTTGACGGGGTGCGACCAGCAACAGTTCGTCACCCGGTTCGGCAGTGGCTGCCCAGGCCGAGGCCGGACCGGTCGAACCGTCTGAAGCAAAGTGCAAAACAAAATCGATGCTCAGACTCGTGGTGCCTTCTACCCTGGTGAGATTTCGGATCGAGTAGGTGCGCATGGTGCCCCGGTGGTCCTCGGGCATCGCCAGCCAGGTTTGATACCACTGCGGTGTCTCGGGGATTTCCGGTAACTGGCCTGCAGTATTCGGCAAGATGATCTTGATGCGTTGATCGTAGAACGGTCCGGTAGCTGCCAGTTCATTGAGCTGGGCACCCGAAAACGTGATCCGACGGAACGTGGGCGATAGATCAACTATCGAGGTCACCACACCGCGGACCGGACCGTGGTCAACAAACGTCATGAGAACTCCTTGGGATTAGGAAAAACAAAACAGTGGCGGTGTAGATGCCTGCTGCAAGCAAAACCAATACAGCAGACTACACGCAGTGAATAAGGTTAGGCTAGCCTAACCTATAAATTGGTAGTGGGCCGCTGTTACACTTGCTCGTTGTGCCAAACTTTCAGAACCGGTCTCCCCTTTTGCGGCGTCGTCCGCGTCCCCGTCAAACTGACATGAGCGAACGACGGCGATTAGTCGTCATGATCGCCATGGCGCTGGGGGCTTTTGGCATCGGCACAACCGAGTTTGTTTCGATGGGGTTGCTGAGCATGATCGCAGAAGATTTCAGCATCACCGAGGACACCGCCGGCGTGATCATTAGTGCTTATGCCCTGGGGGTTGTGGTGGGGGCACCGCTAATTACCGCACTGACGGGGATGGTGCCACGCCGACGATTGTTGCTGTTGCTCATGGCGGCCTTTACGATTGGCAACGGCCTGTCGGTCTTTGCAACGAACTACGAAACGCTTCTAGTTGCCCGGTTTATCGCAGGCCTACCGCACGGCGCATATTTCTCGGTTGCCGGTTTGTCTGCTGCCTCAATGGCACCGGTCGCGCAACGCGGTCGAGCGGTTGCCTTCATTACGATGGGATTATCCGTGGCGACCGTGATTGGGGTACCCGCCGCCCAGGCGTTGGGCAGTGCACTCGGCTGGCCGGCCGCCTATGCCCTGGTGACCACCATCGGGCTGATTACGGTGGGGGCGTTGTGGTTCGTCATGCCGCATATGACAAAGATGCGTCCGACGAATCCCCGGACCGAATTGGGTGCGCTAAAACGCTCACAAGTGTGGCTCACCCTGGCGATGGGTACCGTCGGGTTTGGTGGCATGTTTGCCGTATACACCTATATTTCCTGGACCATGACCGAACGCGCTGGCCTGGGTGCCTCCTGGCTGTGGCTGGTGTTGATGATTTATGGGATCGGGTCGGTAGCCGGCACCTGGTTTGGAGGGCGCCTGTCGGATCGCAATTTGGAGTCCGGTATCGTCTTTTCGCTGTGCATGATCGCCCTGACCCTGGCAGCGTTTTATTTCACTTCAACCCACCCGGTGCTGGGCGTGTTGAACTTTGGTCTGGTGGGGTTCTTTGGGTCCAGTCTGGTGCCCAGTTTGCAGATCCGACTCATGGATGTCGCAGGAGAAGCACAGACGTTAGCGGCAGCGTTGAATCACTCGGCCTTGAACCTTGCCAATGCGGCCGGTGCTGCCATTGGGGGTGTGGTGATTGCCGCAGGGTTGAGCTATTCGGCACCAGCGCTGGCCGGGACCGTGCTGGCGTTAGCCGCGATCATCATTTGGGTCCCGACCACGCTGTTGCGCCGTCGTCAGTTGGCGTCAGCCTGACAGGTTCTGGTCGAGGAATTCGTCCATGTAGTCCATGGCCATCATCAGCCCGTAGAACACCGCGACTTCGAGTGGTTCAGGGATCTTGGGTTCTCGCAGCTCAGCACCCAGCAGCCCAAAAGCGTGGAGTGAGCGTAGGTATTCATCGGAGCGCTGTTGGACGAGTTGGCCGCGGAAGTCATCGGGTAGTGCCTCATTGGCCGGGGGCATCCCGGCTAATGAATTCAACAGCCGCCCGAGCGTGTGGCCGACCGAGGAGACTTCTAGCGGTGCGTGTTCGAGGCCGTGAATGAGAAAAGTTTTCACGTAGGTGGCGATAATGCCCTCGGCGGCTTCAAATGGGATACGGTCCGCCTCGACGTATTCATTGGCAGCAGGGCCAAGCTCAACGGTCGAGTTGGTGACGACGATGATGCCGAGGTCTTCGAGGGTCCACCACCAGATCATCAGCTCGGGAACATCCAGGGCGGAATCGACTCGATCGCGCGTGGGCCGTTGCCGTAGTCGGGTGGCGCCTTGGACATCCAGGCCGATCATCGCGCCGATCTCCTGAAGGT
This sequence comes from uncultured Enteractinococcus sp., assembly GCA_964482935.1. GTDB lineage: Bacteria > Actinomycetota > Actinomycetes > Actinomycetales > Micrococcaceae > Yaniella. The sequence continues at coordinate 6,050 of CAZAAP010000037.1, read as the reverse complement.
CCTCGTTGGTGGGGATCCCGGTGTCGGTGGTTTTGCGCGCAGTGGCCAACCAATCGCGCAGCAGCAGCGTGCCCGACACAATCGGCAGCTCCGTCATGGCCCGGTAGCGGGTATCGCGATCGATGCGCTGGGCTGCGGTAAAGATCTTTTCAAAATCCCACGGCGGGGCCTTATGCACCACGGTCATATCGGTGATTTTGGCGTGGGCTTCATGCCAGCGATTCGGCTCCAGGTCGGTGCGTAAGCGGAACTGGAGATAGTGTTTGATGATTTCTAAGGCTGTGACGACGTACTGGGGTTGCGTATTGGCCAGTACGGCCATGATCCACACGTCAAAATCTGCTGGGTCGTGCGGGTCGATATCTTCCCGGTATGCTTCTTCGATCATTGAGCCAAAGATTATCGAGATCTTGTTGGCAACGTCGGCGACTTCTTCCTGGGTTTTCAACCAGCCAGAAAAGTCCTCCATATACTCCTGGGACGAGGAGGTCTGTTCGCCCTCGGCAACCGGCCGTTTGCTGACTTTCAGTGCCGGGATGAGTTCATTCAGAACACGCCGGAAGGTAGCGTTTTGGTGGGTTGCGATGGCCCGGAGGGTCGCGGCCAGAAGGTAGAGCCCGGCGCGCGCGACTTCGAATCCACCGTGGTTCGTCAACAGGGTGTCCAGGGATCGGAAGGCAGTGCCGTTGGCGGCCAACTCCAGGATTTCTTCGGCCGCAGCTTTGGTATTTGGATCGACCTTGGGAATTTCGACAACTTGCAGGGCCGGATGGAGTGCAGCATTGCGGTAAATAATGTCGAGACTTTCCATGGTGACCCCGGTCAGGTGGCCACTGGATGGTCGGTGGCGGGTGGGGACCGGACCGATCGAACCAAACAGATGTTGTGCTTCGGCTACGTTTTCGGTGTGCAGGGCAATCACGAGCTCACGGAGGGTATTGATTGCCCGTGCGCGTTGATCCCCAACGGGGGTGGAAATTTCCATGTTGTGACGTTCTACCGCGCGAGTGAGTGCCTCGTTGAGCTCGTCGGGATCGGCATCAGCCAGGTTCTCGATGTCGATGCCTTCGGCAGCCAACAGCGGCGCGAGCTGTTCCATCAGCTCGGCGTCGGCCCCAACGCGGTGCCGGATTTCCACTCCGGGCGGTAGGGGTAAGAATTCTGGGTCATCGGATGGAGACTTTGATGCAGCCATATGCCGACGATAGCAGCACTGTGTCGTAGGTAACAGGTCCGCTGATTAGTTAATTTTTCTGTGATAATTCACTGACCCGCTCGGGCAGGTGCAGCTTGGCCATCACAGCCTCGGTATGAGCCGGTGGACGCTGGCTCCCCAGGGCTGAGACAAGCATGGTAACGACCAAAACTAGCGGCACGCTCCACAGGGCCGGATATTGCAAAACGATCGACGTCAAGCCCTCTAATTCGAGTACCTGGCTCACGATGAGCGAGGTCAAGGAGAGCACCGCACCGGTCATCATCCCGGTAATAGCCCCGTGGACGGTGAGTCCGCGCCACCAGATGGCCAATAACACAATCGGCGCTAGCGAGGATGCGGTAAAGGTAAAGACCATCGCGACGGCGCCGGCCAGCGCCAGCCCGGTCGTGGCAAATGCTGCGATGATGGGCAACACCATGGCCAGGACCGCTCCGATGCGAAAACCACGAACGGTCCCGCCGAAAAACTCTTGAGACACGACCCCGGAGATCGACACGACCAGCCCGGACGCGGTCGATAAGAAGGCGGCGAACGCCCCACCGGCTACCAGTGCGGTCAGCAAGTCACCGGCCATGCCGTTGAAGATCGCATCCGGTAAATGCAGCAGAGCCGTGTCGGTGCTGGCGGATTCGGTCAGATCGGGCAGCACCGCACGAGCGACGACGCCCAAGAGGATGGGCAGCGAATAGAACCCGGCCAGCAACCCCAACAACAGCACGGTCGTGCGGCGGGCTGACGGGCCATCCGGGTTGGTATAAAACCGCACCATCACGTGCGATAGTCCGAGCGTTCCGAGCATGAGTGCTGCCACCAGGGAGATGGTCCGGTAGGTGCTGGCGTGGGTTTCCATCACCAGCTCGGTTTCAAAAGCGTTGGCTAATTCTGGGAGGAAGTCGGCCTCGCCGGCCCCGACGCGCAAGAGGATAAACATGGTCGGGATCAACAGAGCGGACAGCTTGAACCAGTACTGAACTGCTTGGGCAAGGGTAACCGAACGCATGCCACCGGAGACGACGGTGGGCAGCACAACCAGAATAACAATGGCCGGCCCCAGCCAGGCGGGGAGCCCGGTGGTCGCCGACAGGGCGATGGCGGCACCGTGGAGTTGCGGAATAATGTAGAGCCACCCGGTGAAAACGACAAGCAGGGCGGTCAGCCGACGCAGTGCTCGCGACGGAAAGCGCAGGCTCATCAAGTCCGGGATGGTATATGCTCCGGATCTGCGTAACGGTGCCGCCACAAAGACCAGCAGCGATAAAAATCCTGCCGTGTAACCGACCGGGAACCAGAGGCCGTGAGTCCCGAAGGCCATGATGAGCCCGGCCACCCCCAAGAAGCTGGCGGCCGAAAGATACTCACCAGCAATCGCTGAGGCGTTCATCCACGGTGGGACTCGGCGGGAGGCGACATAGAAATCCCGGGTGGTCCGGCTGCGGCGCAGACCGTTGACACTGATCAGGATGGTCACAACGCACACCAGGCCGATCATGCCCAGGACTAAGAGCGCATCTTGGGGCATCAGGTTACCTCTGGATCTTGGGTGGATGCTTGTTCCAGTTGCTGTTCGTGGGCGGTGGCGCGACGAACATAAAACCAGCCCAGGAACATGATCAGCGGAATGACAATGACCGAAGGAAACAACCATTCCATGGGGACCCCGAGCACGCGAGCTGCTGCCAGGCCCGGACTGAAGTGGAAGGCCAGGTTCACGATCACCACGAGCCCGAAGAACCACGACATCAAGTTCACCGCTAATCGCAGTTGGATGCGCATGAGTCGTCGCACCTGTTGATGCGCGAGTCCATGACCAGCGCTGGCATGGGCTGGGTTATGGAGTACTTCTTGGACGCTGGGTGAGCCGGTGGGTGTGGGAACCCGGACGCGGCGAGCGCGCATCGCTCGCAGGGTGTCGGGTACCTGGGCCGGCGGCAGCGGGTCTCGGATGAGGTCCAGCTCGAAATCTTCGTCTTCCAGAGGTCGTCGGTCGGTCATCCACCACTCCGGGGAACCGAACGGACATTGAGTTGTTTGAGGCGCTGCCGGACCTGCGGCATGAGGCGTCTACTGACGGGTAATTCGGTGTCACCGACGAACATGAACATCTTGCCGTCTTGCTGGACGATCTTATTGGCGTAGTTGAGATTCACGATGTGGGAGCGGTGAATGCGCACAAAGTCGTATCCGGCCCATTCTTCTTCGATCCCGGCCAGGGAGATGCGCAGCAGATAGGAGTCCTCTTCGGTGTAAATTCTGGCGTAGTCACCTTGAGCTTGGGCCCAGCGGATAGTGCGAATCGGGACGAATAGTTGTTGGGCTCCCTGTTGTACCGTCACCCGGCCTTGTTCTGGTAACTGTGTGATGCTGCCGGTATCCACGCGGCTGAGGGTTTTGCGGAGTGCTTCGTGGAGCCGCGCGGGCCGGACGGGTTTGAGGAGATAGTCCAGCGCGTCGAGCTCAAATGCGTGGACTGCCGGGCGTGCGTCTGCGGTCACGAAAATGACATGGGGTACGTCCCCGGTGTCTTGGCGGCGGAGTTCATGTGCAAGGTCCATACCGGTCGGTCCCGGCATGTGAATATCAAGTAACACCACATCGATGCGATGTCGTGTCATCACATGTTTTGCTTCGGCAACATTGGTGGCGGTGTGGACGGCTCCGACGAGCGGGTCGGCTTCTAAGAGCCATTTCATTTGCTCAACGGCGGGGAGCTCGTCGTCCACGGTGAGCACTCGCAGGCCCTGATCTTGGGTGGGACTCATGCGTGGCCTCCGGTGGATGGCGTGATGATTCTGGCGGGTGCTTTGAATTTAGGAATGCGCATCGAGACGTTCATCCCTGCTTCTGGTGCGGTGTCAATTTGGAGGCCGTGACCTGCACCGTAGGCTTGCCGCAATCGAAGATCTACGTTGCGTAAACCAACATGTGAACCCTCGGCTTCGCCGCGCATGACCTTGGCCATGAATTCCGGATCGGCGCCTACCCCGTCGTCTTCGATACTAATTTCGGCATAAGTGTCGGCATCTTTGGCGCGAACAAAAACATGCCCTTCGCCCTGGCTGGTGTACATGCCGTGGCGCACGGCGTTTTCGACGAGCGGTTGAACGCTGAGAAACGGGATCTTCAATCCCAAGACTTCGGGGGCGATATCTAAACTGACTTGGAGGCGTTCGCCGAAGCGTGCCTTTTCTAATAACACGTAGCGTTCTACGGCGGCCAGTTCATCTTCTAAAGTGGTGAAATCCCCCTCGGTGCCCAGCGAATAGCGGGTGAAGTCGGCAAAATCAATCAGCAGTTCCCGGGCGCGAACCGGATCGCTGGGAATGAGTCCCGCGATAGCGTTGAGCGAGTTGTAGATAAAATGCGGCGAGATTTGGGCACGCAGACTTCGCAGCTGAGCATCAATGAGTTGCTCACGGGTCAGCTCAACGAGTTGCTGATAGTCCGGCTCACTTGGCTGATTGTCTTCCCGGGGCTTCTTGCGAAAGATCACGAGGCCCTCCCCTGCATACGCGATGCCACCTCGAGCAGCATGACATATCTTCGTGGGTGAGGTGCGAGCATACCTTCAAGCCTAGGTGACAGGACTGACTTTTTCGTATACTTCACCGTTCAACTCACCAACGTGACCGCTTAGCGCATGATCACGACGGGGAACTTCCGTGACTCAAATCACAGTGGCTAGCGTATGGGTCATGAAGATCTCAATCGACTCCACCGTGGAGGATCAGCATGACAACAACACCTGATTATTCCAACTTCCAAGACGTCCAACGCGCCGACCAATTCCAGACCCTACGCCGGACACACCGTAGCTTTGTGTTCCCCATGACTGTGGTGTTCTTGATTTGGTATCTGACATTCGTGGTGCTTGCTGCGTTTGCCCCGGAATTCATGGCAATTAAAGTCTGGGGCAATATCAACCTTGGCATTGTGTTGGGCCTGGCCCAGTTCGTCACCACCTTCGTGATTACCGGCGCCTACGTGGCATATGCCAACCGCAAGATCGACCCCCTTGCTACGGAGCTTCGCGAAGAAATGGAAGCCGCTGGAGCAACCGGCGATGAACCAGCACCGGTTGAAGACACCGACTATGTAAACACCACTCGGGCCTCAGGAGATGCATCATGACATCAGCACTTGTTTCCGCTGCCACAACAGAAATGTCCACCGAGGTCGGCAACCCCTGGGCCAACATCGGAATTTTCTTAATCTTTGTGGCCGTCACGCTGTGGGCGGTGTTGCGTGCATCGCGCAAGACCAAAACTGCCACAGACTTTTATGCCGGGGGCCGCTCCTTCACCGGCACCCAGAACGGTACCGCGATTGCCGGGGACTACCTGTCAGCAGCTTCGTTCCTTGGAATCGTCGGTGCTATCGCGATCTATGGGTATGACGGCTTCCTGTATTCGATCGGCTTCCTTGTCGCCTGGCTCGTCGCCCTGCTGCTCGTAGCCGAGATGCTGCGCAACACCGGGAAATTCACCATGGCCGATGTGCTCAGCTTCCGCCTGCGGCAACGTCCCGTGCGCATCGCTGCAGCAACCTCAACGCTGGCCGTCTCAATCTTTTACCTGTTGGCCCAGATGGCCGGTGCCGGTGCGCTGGTTTCCCTGCTGTTGGGCATTGATTCGCAAATTGGCCAGTCCCTGGTCATTGCAGTCGTCGGTATCCTGATGATCTTCTATGTCTTCATCGGCGGTATGAAAGGCACCACCTGGGTCCAGATCATTAAAGCCACGCTGTTGCTGATCGGTGTGGGCATTATGAGCATCTGGTTGCTGGCCCTGTTCGGCTTCAACTTCTCAGCAATGCTGGGCGAAGCTGTTGCCAC
>CAZAAP010000036.1:9648-17099 GCA_964482935.1 uncultured Enteractinococcus sp. | reverse complement strand
CCGGCTTCGGTCGTCTCGGTGGGGTTGCCGGACCATTCGTTGGTGGCCTGCTGGCCGCGATGAACCTTGGCGGCGCCTCAGCCTTCTACGTGTTCGCCGGAGTCGCCCTATTCGGTGCGATTATGGTCGCCCTGGTCCACGGCAGACCGATGACTCGCCTGAAGCCGACGACACTGCGAATCCGTTGGTTACCTCCACGCCGACCGATCAGTTAGAGGTCGTCAAGACCAGCTAACTGCTACCCAGCCGTCCCGGGATTTGAGCGCATTAACCTCGAGTGTGCTTGGGTCCCGGGATTTTTTGTCCGGTGTACCCGTAATCCTCAGTGCAGACTCTTGAAGACGAGCAGTCCCCACACCAAAAGACCCCCCCCCGAGGGGTCCCGCGGGCACCAATGCCGTCGCTGCGCAATGTCGACAGACTCGCATACAGTTTCGGGGCTTCGTCGCCATTCAGGCAGGCATGAAGTGTTAAAAGCTAAGAGGAGCGGATTGCTCCGCTCCTCTTAGCTAGGGCTTTACTCCGTTAGGAGCTGATGACCGCTGTTTAGGCTTCTGGATCGAGTACGAAGTCGTATTCGACTGTGACACCCTTGCCGTCTTCGGTCGGCTTTGGCTCCAAGATCAACTCTGGTTTGACTGCCGAGGCGATATCGTCGTCGTTGTGGGGATCGCCTGGGAAGTAGAGCTGTGCCGTAAGCAACTCATGGCCTGGGGCTTTGACCTTCAAGTGCAGGTGGGCTGGACGCCAGGCGTGCCAACCGGCAGCAGCAATTAGCTGGCCACAGGCACCGTCAGTTGGGATCTGGTACGGGGCAGGCTGGATCGAGTGCATCTCGAATTCGCCGTTGTCGTTGACTACCCAGGTGCCGCGCAAGTTCCACTCTGGGATACCTGGTGCGAACTGAGAATAGAAGCCGTCGCTGTCGGCGTGCCACAGTTCAACGGTGGCGTCCTTGAGTGGGGTGCCGTCAGTGGAGCGGACCTGGCCGAAGAACTTCATGGGCGTGCCCGGTTCGTCGTCACGCATTGGGATGGTGCCGTTCCATGGCAGCTCTGGTGCGTTCTCGACGTAGTATGGGCCTTCGATGGAGCCCTTGTTGCCTTCGCGGTGACTGGTGGCAACTTCTTCAACCGAGTGCTCGAGCCAAACATCGAGGAACAGTGGCCATTCGCCGTCTTCACCGACCTTGATGAGCCAGGCTTTAAGCGCGTTGTACTCGTCGTAGCTGACGCGTTCTTCGATGATGATGTCGTTGAGCGCCTTGATCGCGCGGCCGGCCAGCAGATCCACCCGTGCGGTGTCCACCTCGGCGCCATTCTGGGCAGCTGCAACACGCTCAGCGAAACGCTCTGAAGCGAGGTTACCGGAGACCGCTGCGGCTGGCGCATCCGAAAGGTATTCTTCTGTTGACATGGTGTTCCTACTTTCTCCTCAATACGTCCAGTCGGTGCGGGACATGACGTATGTACTTTGAACCCTAAAAGGTGAGGCTGCGAGGTCGCCGGGGACTGGCCCCAAACTCCGGTCGATATCGCCCATTGGAGGTATCTGCTGAAGCCGCCCATCTGAGCGAATCATGTGCCACCAGTTTAACCTCATCTGCAGCCGCGATGCTCTTTCAGGTCTGCAGACACAGATCGATACGCGGCCACGGACCTTCAACGACGACGTGAGGGAGGTTAGCAACCATCCATCACACCGTGACCCGCGTGCTGCCGTGACAGTCATCACCCATAAACATGATGCTCACCCTACACTGTTCTTTTAGATCAGTTAAATACAAAAACTGACATGATATAGACGTCGGAGATATCAATCAGTGTGGAACAACCGGGCCTGCTTGCCCGATCACGCGGGGCCTGGGAGGCTGGTGATGTCACCACCTCCAGCGCCGATCCATAAGGAGCATTAATCATGATTTTCATCGCCGCAAAGTTCAAGGTCCAGCCCGAGCACGCTGACCAATGGCCTGAACTCGCTCGCGAATTTACAGAAGCTTCTCGAAGTGAGCCCGGATGTTTGTGGTTTGAATGGTCTCGCAGCGTGGAAGACCCCAACGAGTATGTCTTGTTAGAAGCGTTCAAAGACGACGCTGCCGAAGCGCACGTGGGCTCGGCCCATTTCAAGAAGGCCCAACAGGATTTGCCGCCCCTTCTACAAGAGACACCGAAAGTGCGCAATATGCTTATCGAGGGAGAACACTGGGATGAGCTCGGAGAGATGGCGGTGAAATAAACCATGACTGAAAATTCCGCACCCTCCGCGTCCTCGCTCCAACCGTTGGACGACGGTGACTTCCAGCGTGTATTGGTTATGGTGGCTCACCCCGATGACGCGGAATACGGTACCTCGGCTGCGGTCGCTGAGTGGAGTTCGCGTGGCATTGAAGTCGGTTATGTCCTCGCCACGGGTGGTGAGGCTGGCATGCAGCGGTCCCCCGCTGAAGCCCGCGAGCTGCGTGCCGCAGAACAGCGTGCAGCATGCGACATCGTGGGGGTCGAGCATTTAAGGATTCTTGATTTCCCAGACGGTTTGGTCGAATACGGCATTGCGCTGCGGCGAGCGCTCACCTACGAAATTCGGGCATTTCAACCGGATGCGATTATCACCGGTTCCGGGGAGCTGCACGTCCCCTGGGGATTAGATCACGCCGATCACCGCGCAGTGGGGTTAGCCGCGATTGATGCTGCCCGCGACGCAGGGAACCAGTGGCTTTTCACCGAACAACTCAATGACGGCATGGAACCATGGCACGTCTCAACGCTCTTACTGTTTGGCTCCGAGCCGACCCACTATGTCACGGTGTCGGACTCGAGCGTTGAAAAATCCGTAGCATCGCTTGCGGCGCATAAATACTATTTGGCCGACTTACCGGATCATCCCGCACCCGAGGCGTTTATTCCATCGATGCTGGCTGAGGTAGGCGCCATTGCCGGGGTGCCGTATGCTATGGGATTTACCGTCCACTAAAGTGGCCCGTCCGCCGGTGAACAGCAGAGTTGCTAAGTGTCAGCAAGTACTACCCTTTCTTGAGTCCTAAGGAGTGGGGGTCTTGGAATTCCCGAAGACCAATGATCCCCATCTCCCGACCGATACCAGACTGTTTGACCCCGCCGAAGGGAGCACGCTGATCCAGGCTCGGCGCACCGTGCGCGTTGTGGAACACGTACCCGGCCTCTAGTCGAGACCCGACCTCACGAGCCGTCTGTTCATTCGACGTCCACACGCTATTACATAGGCCATAGCGAATATCATTGACCATCCGAATGCCTTCTTCGAGGTCGTCGAAGCCAATGATGGGGATGGTTGGTCCGAATTGCTCTTCTTTGACCACCCTCAAGTTCGGATCTGCATCGACGATGAGTGAGGGCAACACGAAATTCCCCCCGGCCCACGATCCGGTAGGTAACTGCCCGAATTCTCGAACATCGGCACCGGCGTCTTTAGCTTCCTGGACCAGCTCGGTCACATAGTGCCACTGCGCTTTCTGATGGAGCGGTCCCATCGTGGTTTCTGGATCAGAAGCGGGCCCCAGCTTGACCGTTTCTAAACGCTGGCTCAATTCATCAATGAGTTCTTGTTTCTTCGAATTGTGGACGTAGATGCGTTTGGCATTCATACAGATTTGACCGGTGGAGCCAAAGATCCCCGCGAATAACCCATCCATATTTTCCTGGGTGAATTCGGCGTCCTCCAGAATCAGTGCTGCATCGTTTCCGCCCAACTCTAAGACCACCCCGGTCATCGTTTCTGCGGCCATGGTCATGATCCGTTTCCCGCCGTTGACGGAGCCGGTGAAACAAACTTTGGCGACGTCTTCATTGGCGACGAGCGCGGCACCAATCTCGGCGTCTTCGCCGGTGACGACGTTGAGCACACCCGGTGGTAGTTTTTCGGCATAACGCTGGACGGCCCGAGTAATGGCCAGCGGAGCGGAGGGTGGTGGTTTCACAATTACCGTATTGCCTGCCAGCAGCGCATATGGCATGGAGGCCCCCAGGATGGCAATGGGCCAATTAAACGGCACAATAATCGTCACCACGCCCATGGGCTTATAGGACACATGCGTCTCAGTTGGCGGCCCAGGGAGAACGTCGACTTCGTCAACCCGATCGACCAGCTCACACGCCAGTTCGGTGCGCTGTACGAGCCCCAGCAGGTCGAACGTGGACTCGCCCACCACTTTGCCGTTTTCGTCGGACAACAGTCGCGCCTCGTTTTCGGCGTCTTCCATGACGGTTTCTGATGCGGCTAATAATAGTTCTGCACGACGCTGCGGACTCGTTGCAGCCCACTGTGGAAATGCGTATTTGGCAGCGGCAACGGCTGCTAACGCTTGGTCGCGAGTTGCTGCTGCAGCCAATCCGACGATCTGCGAGGGCCGGGCCGGATTGCGAATCTCCATGGTGTGCTCAGCGTCAAAACTGTGCGCAGCTTCGTGGCTTCGGCCGCCATAATACAGTTTGGTTGACAGGATCTTGGTCTTCATGATGGCTACACTTGTCCCTTCTTGCGCCATGTACCTTCATAAGAATCACGAACTGCTCTGGAATAGGGCACCGGCGCGACGGTCACACCGACTTCGAGCTGTTGATGATGTTCAACGGTCGTTTTTCGGGTCCCGCCATACGGCTCACCCCACACCACGTGCAGCCGCGCACCCATCGGGATGTCGGGGTCGACCACGGCCAGTGACAGCGCGGTGCGTTCATTAGCTGAGTAGCCGGTGAACATGGAAAGTCCGACGACGGCACCCGTGTGGTCAATGACCGCGTCGAAGCTTGATGACCCATAGTTGGCGTTGGGCAGATCAAAAAACTTATACGGCACCGCATCCTTGTCATACATCGACGCGTGAATGCGGATCATATCCTCGTCGTCCCAGGCTAGCGTCACTTTGCGCCGTTGCGCTGTGGGATCCATGGTCTGCAGGGCTTGGCTTCCGATAAAGTCATGGTCGTATTTGATGAAGTTGCCATACCCCAGTTCCCACGGGGTGGTGTAATAATCTTCCACATTGTCAGATACAAACGATCCCGCGATCGTATTGTTGGCCTCATAGGAGTCAACGCCCAGCCAAGCCCGATATTCAGCGAGCATGCCGTCGCCGCTATATATTGCCGGAAGTGGCGAAGGGATCCAACCGGATTCCAATGTATTTGAGGAGTAGGCTCGGGCGCCGACCGCGGCCAGGCCGAACTCTGCGCCAGCTTCCATGACGGCCTCACGAACTTGGTCATAGTGTTCATAGGGTCCCCACAATTCCAGCCCTGGTGCGCCAGCCATCCCGTGACGCAACGTGCGAACCGTTAGATCCCCGATATTCAACGTGCTCATATGAAAAAATTTCAGCTGCTCAACCGGACCTCCGTGGAGCCGTTCGATGACATCCCAAGCGCGAGGGCCCTGGATCTGAAGTCGCCAGTAGTGACGGTGCACGGCCTTGCCCATGGGACGGGATGGCGATCGTCGATCAACCAGCACTTCGACGTCGTAATTGCCGTTCTCTGCTTGAAACATCAGCCAGTTTGTGACGGGTGCGCGACCAACATAGGTGTACTGGTCCTGCTCCTCGTGGAACAAAATGCCATCACCGATGACATACCCTGCGGGGGTGACAGGAACGAACTGCTTGGCTCGGTTGACCGGGAAATTCTCGAGTGAATTGATTGCGGTAGTAGACAGGAGCTTTTTCGCGTCGGGACCGGTAATAAGAAGGTTGTCCATATGATGAGTTTGGTCGAACATGACAGCAGTCCGCCGCCAGGCAAGAACCTCATCGCGCCAGTTCGTGAATTCAGATGCGACCACAGGGTAGATGTATGCACCGGTTGGGGCATTTCGCATCAGCTCAACCGGATTGGGAGCCCGATCGAGGATGTCCTGCAGGGACGTTGGGGATGGATCGTTGTGGCTGGAAGAGGCCATGATCGTTCCTTATCGCAATATATCGCTTAGCAGCTGCGGCAACACCACGCTTCATGTGATGTAGCCCATAATTCGAGCCTAATGATGCCAGACAATTTTCACAACGTAGCTGTGGGGGCCCAGCGCTCATCTACTGGGAACCGGCTGAGTGTGAGCTGAACGTCATTCTCAGCACCTCTTGCTAGCCTCGCGGGGAGACAAACCACAGAATGTAGGAAGGGGCAGTCATGCCCAAGAAAGTACTCCTGAGTATTGCAGCGGTATTTGCCGCTTTCAGTCTGGCCGCCTGCGGTGCCGATGGTGACGATCAGGCTACCTCTGACGCCGAGCAAAGCCAGCAGGGCGAGCAGGCCATGCCCGAACCTGAACTGGACAATATTCCGGATGTCGTCGCGGAGATCAATGACCGGGAGATTTCCGGTGCGACTTTCGCTGAGAGCTACGAAGCTCAATTCCAACAACTCGCGATGCAAGCTCAAATGGGCGGCCAAGAGCCGAATCAGGATGAACTGAAATCTCAGGCCCTGGACATGATGATCAACGCTGAGCTGCTCGTGATGGAAGCCGAAGATCAAGGGTTTAGCGCTTCTGACGAAGATGTCGATGAATTCTTATCCACCATGGCGGAAGAAAATGGCATGGAGTCCGGTGATGCACTCATGGAGGAGTTCGAATCTCAAGGATTGAACCAGGAACGAGTGCGCGAAGATCTCCGCAAAGAAGTACTCATTGAACAGGTCGTTGGCACCCTTGATGTCGAAGAACCTACCGAGGAAGAGCTTCAGGAAATGTATGACCAGCAGGTTGAACAGCTCGAGGCCATGAATGAGCAGGTCGAGGAAGATCAGGCTCAAGAAGTGCCTTCATTTGAAGAGCTGGAACCGCAGCTAGCTCAGCAAGCGACCACGCAACAAGAAAATGCGGCGATCTCCGGTCTGTTAGAGGATCTCCGCGAAGAAGCCGATATTGAAACACATATCTAACGCTCCGACGTTTTGAGGTGCACCGACCTTTAAACTCACTGCGGCTGTAGATCATCCCATGATCTACAGCCGCAGTTTTATTCACAGCTCCAAGTTATGGTTTAGGCATCGCCTAGCTGGGAGACAATTTCTTCACGCACGGCGGCGACTTGGTCTTTGCCTAAGCCGAACTGCCGCGGAGTACCAAAATCGATCACGATACCGGCATCCGTAATTGACTGGATAATTGCCGAGCCTGGCACCACACTGACGTGCGGGGCGGCTTCCGAGAAGTCTTCTGGGATATCCTCTGGCGAGGTGAACAATGGCAGAACCGGGTTACCCTCGGTGTCCTGAAGCATCAACGGGCTAACAGAGCCATCATCACCGGCTTTATCAACAGATGCGAACACTACCTGTGAGTTGAGGAACGCATTGATGACATCAACAACTTGATCGTTGGTGGTCTCTTCACCGTCGGTCGCGATCGTCAGTTTTTCAATTAGGTTGGTCTGTTCGGGGAATCCTGCATCCTGTGTCATCTTCAAACCTCAAATA
>CAZAAP010000036.1:0-9548 GCA_964482935.1 uncultured Enteractinococcus sp. | reverse complement strand
TAGGTTGGTCTGTTCGGGGAATCCTGCATCCTGTGTCATCTTCAAACCTCAAATACTCGTTTCTCTAGCGAACCTGCAGCTGCACAGGTATGACACTCTCCACGCTACGCGTTAGGCGCCTGACTGTGAAATCATTGATCTTCCATAATTGGCGCAAGGCTCCGGCCCAGTGGTCCCATCTGCTATTCGACGATCAGCTCGGTATCGCACACGCGAAGCCGTTGGGCCTGCAATCGAAACCATGGATTGAGCACACCACTGATCTTTTTCAAAAACTCATGCGGACGGCTACGAGCGGCTCAGTGTCTGATAGCGTGCCAGGCCGCCGACAGCAACAACTGTGAGCACGCCCGCGAGCGCAGCTCCGGCGCCGAAGATCAGGGGCCAGCGACCTGCTTCAGCCAAAGCTCCTGCCACAGCTGAGCTGACGGCGCTTCCGGCAAAGAGCGCTCCGGCGAAGAAGGCCACCGTCATACCACGTGCAGCAGGCACCACCTGGGTAACCCACGCCTGCAAGCCGGTATGCATAAACGCCCAAGTGCCACCGAACATCACCGCAGCCAGCACAACGGTCAGCACCGATAGATGGAGGGCCACCACGCCCAGTCCGAGAATCAAACAGCTCCCGCCAAGGGCTAGCACGCGTGGGCCGCTAAGTCGTGCGATGATCGGCCGAACCAGGCGGGAAAACCCTAGCGTGGCAATCCCATAGGCAGCTACGGATAAACCAGCCAGGCTTGTTTCAACTCCTTGAAATTCTAAGGCGGGGGCCAAGAGGGTCAAGATGCCCAGCACCAACGCCCCTTCAACAAATGCCAGACTGACGATTAACAGAGCCCACTTCTCTTGGAAGAATAACCGTAAAGCTTTCACGACGCCGGTGCGATGTTCTCGGTGGGGTTCGGCCAGGCGAAATAGCGGGACCAGACAGGCTAGAGCCAGGGTCGCCGAGAGCGCAAAGACAATTCGCCAGGAAACCAGTTGCCCCAGGATCCCGGCCGCCGCCGTCGCCAGGGCGGTGCCAACCGCAATTGCGGCCATGAGATCTGACATTGCGGTTTGTCGATTCTTCGGCTCGGTCGTATCACCCACGTATGTGATCGCGGCAGGCACGATCGCCCCGAAAAATGCTCCGGTCAAGGCCCGCGCCGTCGTCAGCAAGGCCAAGTTTGGAGCGAACGCGGAACTCATACCGCAGATCAACGCGCCTGTCAGAGCAACCCGCATAATGGTGAGTCGGCCAAATTTGTCGGACAACATTCCCCACAGCGGCTGACTGAGACCATAGGTGAAAAAGTACACCGACGCGACGGCGACAGCTACGCTCAACGGCACCCCGAAATCCACAGCCAAAATCACCAGCAGTGGTGAGATGCCGAATCGGTCCACACTAGAAGTGAAGGCAGCCAAGGAAACAGCTACCGGAGGTCGAGTCGACGACGATAAACGGTTGGATGCTTTAGGGCTCACACCGCTACCTTAGCGCTGCGGGGAGTGTGCTTTGGAACTGTTGGCGAGGCGATATTCAACCACAGCCCCTACTCATAGAGAGACATAGACGGTTGTCACGCGGTGCTTTTGTCACGACCGGTTCATATACTGAAGCTAAGTTCGTGTGAGGTTGTCACTGGTTTGACTGTCGCAACCGGTCAACGTGTGACAGCGGCAAGGTCCACGTATGATCGAGTTCCCACATGGGGAGGTTGTAGTGACTGCAGAATTTATCACCGATATCGACGAATTACTGAACCGGCTCCGCCCGGTGTATCACGAATTGCACCAGTATCCTGAGCTCAGCATGCAAGAACAGGAAACAGCTGAGCGGATTGAATCCGAATTAGCTGATCTTGATGTGGAAGTTCAGCGCATCGGAGGGACGGGTGTCGTCGCGATCATTCGCAATGGCGCCGGTCCTTGTGTTCTCGCCCGAGCTGACACCGATGCGCTTCCCTTGGACGAACAAACTGGCCTCGACTATGCCTCGCAGGTTGAGGGCGTCATGCATGCCTGTGGCCACGATATGCACGTCACCACGCTTCTTGGGGCGATCGAACTGCTGGCCACGAATAGAAATGCTTGGTCTGGCACCTACATTGGGTTGTTCCAACCGGGTGAAGAGACTGCCCAGGGTGCCCAAGCGATGGTGGACGATGGCTTAGTCGACAAGATCCCGGCCCCTGAGGTCGCCCTGTCGCAACACGTCATGCCAACCGAAGCTGGCACCGTTGGAACCAGCGCCGGTCCTGTCCTGTCTGCCGGTGACTCCCTGAAAATTACCGTGTATGGGCGCGGGGCTCACGGCTCAATGCCGCACAACTCGGTGGACCCGGTGGTGTTGGCGTCCTCGATCGTCATGCGATTACAGACGATTGTGTCCCGCGAAACTCAACCCGGACAATTCGCGGTGGTCACTGTTGGGGCCCTCAATGTCGGGTCGAAGTCCAATATCATTGCGGACCGTGCTGAACTCTTGCTGAATCTGCGCACCTATGACCCTGTGCTACGCGAGAATATTATGGCGGCCATCGAACGCATTGTCACAGGTGAATGCCAGGCTGCAGGTTCGCCAAAAGAACCGGAATTCGAATACTACGATCAGTTCCCACTGACGGATAATGACCCCGACGTGAACACCAAAGTCACCGAGGCCTTCACCGAGTTCTTCGGTACAGATGCGATTTATGAGACGAAGCCGTATACCGCATCAGAAGACTTCAGTCGCATCCCAGACGTCTTCGGGATTCCCTACGCCTACTGGTTTGTTGGTTCGGTTGCCCCTGAGAAATACCGTCAAGCACTCGACGCGGGCACCGTGTCGCAAGATATTCCAGCAAATCATTCTCCCTTCTTCGCCCCTGAAATCGATCCCACCCTCAAAATTGGCATCCAAACGCAAGTGGTAGCTGCTCTGGCTTATCTTGGTAACGATTAGGAGGACCCATGTCTACCGCGCCCCAAACCACTACTGATACCACCTGGAAAGCAACAGATAAGTGGCTGCTCGGTGTCGTGATTGCAGTCATCACCTTTTGGCTTTTCGCACAGACACTGCTCAATGTGATTCCCGGCATTCAAGACGAACTAGGGATTGAACTGACCGTCGCCAACCTGGCAGTCTCTATTACCTCGTTATTTTCTGGTCTCTTCATTGTCATTGCCGGTGGTCTAGCCGACCGACTGGGGCGAATGAAAATCCTCAACGTCGGGATCTTCCTCTCCATTGCCGGTTCGTTGTTCATTGCACTGACCCCTGAAAACATGGGGGCTCTAACCACTGCGATGCTGCTTGTCGGACGCATCGTCCAGGGGCTATCGGCTGCCTGTATCATGCCGTCATCCATGGCGTTGATTAAAGCGTTCTACGATGGCAAAGAACGCCAGCGAGCGCTCTCCTTCTGGTCCATCGGGTCATGGGGTGGTTCCGGTCTGACCGCCCTCTTCGGTGGTTTCATGGCCACCTCATTCCTGGGCTGGCGCTCGATCTTCTGGATCTCCGCAGCCTTAGGTATCCTGTCGCTGGTCTTGTTGCGCGGCACCCCGGAATCAAAAGCGAACACAGATCCAAACGCGCCACCACATCGGTTCGATTGGGGCGGCGTCATTGCGTTTGTGATTGCACTCCTAGCGCTCAATGTGTACATCTCACAGGGCCCAAACATTGGTTGGATGAGTTTGGCCGGTATGGGACTCCTGCTGGTCACCGTGGTGGCTGGGCTGATCTTCTTACAGATCGAGACCAAACATAAGACGCCGTTTTTGAATCTCAATGTGTTCAAGAACGGAACGTTCACGGGTGCGACCCTGTCGAACTTCATGCTCAACGGTGCGGCCGGGACGCTCATCGTCGCACTTGGGCTCGTGCAGGTCGCAGCCGGCATGTCCGCCTTACAATCTGGTCTGCTGACCATCGGATATCTGGTCGCGATTATCGCCACGATTCGTGTGGGTGAAAAGCTGCTGCAGAAGTTCGGACCGCGTCGTCCGATGCTGTGGGGTTCGATGATCACCGGCCTGGGGATCCTGCTGTGTTCCCCAACATTCTTGCTCATTGAGCAATACATCGTCACCACCGTCATCGGTTTTACGCTATTCGGTATTGGGCTGGGCTTCTACGCCACCCCATCCACCGATGCGGCACTGACCAACGTGCCAGAAGATCAAATCGGTGCTGCCTCCGGTATTTACAAGATGGCCTCCTCGCTAGGTAACGCGATCGGCGTTGCGGTCTCGGCTGCGATCTATATAGCAGCCCAAAACGTCAGCCCAGAAATACTGGAGCAACTCGATATCTTCATTGGCCGTCAAGACAATGTGGCCCTGCGGTTCGGTGGAGCGATCGGGCTTCTCTTCAATGTGCTGTTGGTCGCGCTGGCCATTGCGTCAATCATTCTGACGGTCCCGCGGGATAAAGAAGTCAGGATTGCCGCCGATGGTCGCCCAGAACGCAAAGATGTCCCTCCCCCACCGATCGGCAACTAGCCGCACAGCACCTTGTGTGCAGTATAAAAAGACAGGCCCTTCAGTTGTGAAGGGCCTGTCTTTCTTCGGGAGTTTATGCGCCGTCGATTAGGAGTTCTTCAAGTTCAATCGGCTCATTGATGAGACCAATACGATCCGAAATATCAATGATTTGCTGCAAAGACTCGCGATGGTGTTCTTGGGGGAACCGTGGGATTGTTGTTTTCTCGAGAATCTCTGGTTCCGTCGTGGTGTATTCAGCGATGACCTCGCGCACGATGTCATGGTTTTCTTCCGCAAAGGCCTGAGATTCTTTCATGGCGGCAGTAAAGCTCTCTACCAGTTCTGGATTCTCCTCGATCAGTTGTTCATTGGTGAAGTAACCACCGATCGAAAGATCTGGGACCGGTTCGGAGAACGGCCCGTAAATCCTCTCTAGCCCGGATTCATCGCCGACGACGGCGAAAGGATCGACCGCAGAGATCGCGTCCACGTTGCCAGCTTCAAGCTGGGGAACCATGTCAGGGAAGGCCAGCTCAACGAATTCGACCTTATCTGGGTCACCGCCTTCTTGTTCAATGCCCTCGGAAATCACCGAGTCAAAAATGTTATTCAGCGTATTGACGGCAACGCGTTTACCCTCGAGATCAGTGACAGATTCGATGCCCGAATCTGGTGCAACCATAACCGCGGAGAAATCTTCGTCTGGGCTACCGGTGGTCTGAGGACCAGTGGCTACCATCTTGACTGGCAGTCCCTGTGCGCGTGAAATCACCAGCGAAGTGACGTTGGAATAACCAAAATCGAGGTCACCAGATTGGACACCTGGAACAATGGCTGCGCCACCCTGGGCTTGAGTCAAGGTCAGATCAATGCCATGTTCTTCGAAGATGCCTTCACGCTGCCCAACGTAAATTGATGCCACATCGCCAATTGGGATGACGCCGACTTCTACTGGAATCAGATCCCCGTCAGCTGCGGCATCGCTTTCAGTATCACCACTGCCACAAGCGGTCAGCGCCAGCAGAGCGGCGGTAGCGGTGGATGCCAACAGGGTAAAGCGTCGGCGGAACGCAGAATTCTTCATGGGTACCTAACTTCATTCAACGATCGAGTAATGGTAACCGTCGTCACAACGGCTAGACCTCAAGGTACCCCGCCGAAGATCATTGATCAACTCATTGATTGAAAGATGCCACGGTGTGTCGGATTCTTATTCACTTGCTTGTCGCGTCCCGGTTGAATCGTCACTGCGAGACCATTGCACTTCGATCTTCAATGTTTTTGCAAACCCTACAAGGTGACGCCCAACGATGTCCTCCAAGCGTTCGATATCTTCGGTCGACCCCTCCACGCTGAGCTCTAAGTGATCCTGTCCAGTTACTACTTCAGCCCGGTTCTCGCCCAAGTTCACCCAACCTCTTTCAGTTTCGGGATCCCACTCACCGCCGCTCTTGCGTTTCAGGTGGTTGACTAATTGTTTGCCATAGCGTGCTGGACGTTCAATAGCTACGGTCGCTTCACTTCTCATGCTCTGTGCCAACCTTCATCCCTTTACCCGTGAAATGTTCTTTTACCTATCTGAGATCCTAGATGCGCTTCGGATGGACTGCCATAGCTAACAACATCCAGACGCGTCGGTAGGTATAACAGCGCAGGTCGCACTACAGTATGGGTATGGAGACGCTGCAAGAGTATTTAGATACGATCCCCGAAGAGACCAACCGGACCAAACTTCAAGAAGTGATCACTTGGGTCACCGAGAGGTTCCCGGATCTCAAGGTTGAGATCAAATGGAATCAACCCTTGCTCACGCACAATGGCACATTCACTATTGGCTTCAGCGCATCCAGTAAGCACTTTGCCGTTGCGCCCGAACCTTTGGTTCTTGAAGAGTTTCGAGAGAAACTTACCGAGGCAGGGTACTCCCATAGCAAGGCCATCTTTCGGATTCTCTGGAAGCAAGATGTTAACTATCCCTTGTTAGAAGAAATTGTCGAGCGCAGCATCGAATACAAAAAAGGCTCCAAGACCTTCTGGGCGAAATAAGCTCATCCCTGCTGGCGGCTGTTACCTGTCACTGCCCCATAGCCCCTCTTTCGATGTATTTCCCTCATAACCCCGACCTGGTAACCATATGAAGGTGACGCCTAATCTATGCACTGCAGCGGAGCCAAGAAGAACTGCAATTGGCAATATTGGAGGTCTCCCATCGCTCTGGTGCTAGCTTGGTCGCATGAGCACCGCTGAAAACGTTGATGCGCCACAAGACTTACTCTCGATTGATGCCAGGGACCCGGAACTTCGCAAAGCCGACTGGGAATCCGATGAGTTCAAAACACATCGACGCTCTGGGCCTCTCAAGCTTGGTTTCCTTACGTTCCTAACGCAAGAACGCCGTGATCCCAGCACAGTCTTACAGGAAGGTTTGAGACTCTTCGGCGAAGCAGAACAGCTCGGTTATGACCTAGGGATGGTTCGGGTTCGTCACTTTCAGCCCTATGTCTCCGGACCCATTTCGTTCCTGTCGGCAGCCTCGCAACATACCAGCACTATGCGACTGGGTACAGGTGTCATCCCGATGCATGCCGAAGACCCGATCCGGCTCGCCGAGGAACTACAAACCTTGGATGTCATCAGTGGCGGTCGGGTCGAAGCCGGATTTTCTACTAGCATGCCTGAACAAGGCGTTCATACGCATTGGGTCGATCAGGTCAAAACTAAACAGGATTCCTGGGACAAGTTCGACCATTTTTTTGATCGCGTTTCTGGCAAGCCCCTACCAACGGACCCGGGAACTTTTTTGTGGGGTCTCCCCGAAGGCTCCCCTGCAATTACGCGACCTCCAAGCCCCACTCTGGGTGATCGCATTTGGTACGGCGCTGGCAGCATGAATAGCGTGGAGCAAAGCGCCAAACGAGGTCTTAAGCTTCAACTATCGTCAGTGACTGATGAGGTAGGGGTTCGATTCGAGCCGCGCCAGTACCAACAAATTGCACGCTACCGGGAACAGTTCACACAGCTGCACCCCGGCCGCACTCCAGAAGTAGCCGTGAGCCGCAACATCCTTCCACTGACCGGGGCTGAGTCGGACGAGGAATTTGAGTGGCTGGTTCGGTTTTATAGTGACAACATTTATCCAAACGGTACGGGTAGGCCAGATTTTCCCGTCCCGGGACGTTTTTCCCACCCAGCAACCGGCACTATCGACCAGACCACCAAGTTCTTACAACATGATGTGGCTCTGGCTGCCGCCGACACGTTAATCGTCCTAGCGCCGTTCTATTCAGATCTTCAGACTACGCTGTCGCTATTGAAAATGGTGAAAAACGAAATCGTCCCCGCCCTGCGGAGCGAGGCCTGACACAGGAACAAGTCGACAGCTTTCCTCGACGAACTTGATAGCAACGTCTTGAGTCGACTATAAAAATGCCCCCGAACCCCTCCGCACCATTTTCGTTTCAGAC
This sequence comes from uncultured Enteractinococcus sp., assembly GCA_964482935.1. Lineage (GTDB taxonomy): Bacteria > Actinomycetota > Actinomycetes > Actinomycetales > Micrococcaceae > Yaniella. The sequence goes on along the minus strand of CAZAAP010000036.1, from coordinate 1,623 downwards.
TCGATCATTTTTGATTACATAATGAAACCCTGAATTAGGGCGACGCATATCTCAAACATTCCGGCATTTGGTGTGACCAAGTGGCTTTTTGAGATTTTACTGACATGCACTTTGAGGCGTTTCGCCTGCGCGCTCTCAACCTTGACTAGGAACATCACCGGTGGCAACCTGGGAGCAACTGTAACGTAGGACACAGTCCACAGTCATAAATGTGAACATTCTTCTGACCGTAATGGTGTAGACGAATGTCCAAAATATCCGATACCGCACCGTAGTAAACAACGAGCATTCTCGTATTTAAGGACTTGATACGCGTGGTGAATAATACAAATTCCGGCAAAAAACGTTCACGCTATTCCGCCTTCCAGCTGTTTTCCAAAGGGCTAACCCAGGAAGACTGGCCCGAAATCTGGTCGGAACCAGATATGAAAGACAGCTACGAAGTCGTCATTATCGGTGGTGGCCTCCACGGTCTCGCTACCGCCTATTACCTCGCCAAAAACCATGGCATTACTGACATCGCAGTCATCGACAAGAACTACATCGGTGCAGGTGGTTCTGGTCGTAACACCTCGATTCTGCGCTCAAACTACCTAACCTCAGAGGGCGTTGCCTTCTACGACCGATCTTTGAAACTCTACGAGCAACTATCAGGCGAGCTGAACTTCAACCTGATGTTCTCTCAGATGGGCCACATGTCGCTCGCTCACGACGACGGTGGGATGCGCACCATGCAATGGCGTGCACAGGTCAACCAGGTTCAAGGTGTTGACTCGGAGGTTATCGGTCCTAAAGAGATCAAAGAACTCGTCCCCCATATCGATATCTCCAAGAACACGCGGTATCCAGTACTCGGTGCCCTCTACCACCCGCCGGGCGGAACCATTCGCCACGATGCGGTCGTATGGGGTTATGCCCGTGCCGCACACGAGATGGGTGTGCACATCATCCAGCACAACGAAGTTACCGGTATCGACGTAGAGAACGGCCGGGTCACCGGAGTGCGCACTGCCAGAGGCAATATAGCCACCGGCACCGCCGTCAACTGCACCGCCGGCTGGGCGTCACTGATCTCGGACATGGCCGGAGTTCGGATGCCCGTAACCACTTCAGCACTGCAAGCTGCCGTAACCGAACCGGTCAAACCATTCCTTGGCACCGTTGTCGTCTCGGGTACATTGCACGTCTACGTCAGTCAGACCGACCGTGGCGAACTCGTCTTCGGGGCCAGTGTCGATCCATTTACGTCGTATTCGATGCGTGGCACCTTGGAATTCGTTGAAGGGTTAGCCACCAATGTGCTGAGCCTGATGCCATCCCTGTCGAAGATGCGTCTGTTGCGCCAGTGGGCCGGGCTGTGTGACATGACACCGGACTACTCACCGATCATGGGCGAGACCGAAGTTGACGGCTTCTACGTCGACGTCGGCTGGGGCACCTACGGCTTCAAAGCTGGTCCCGTGGCCGGAGAAGCGATGGCAGAGACCATCGCGACCGGTCAGCGTCCAGAGATTATCAAAGGCTTCGGCTTGGACCGCTTCTCGAGCGGCCAGTTGGTCGGCGAAAAAGGCGCCGCCGCGGTTGGCCACTAACCCGAATCACGACAAGGAGCATAGTTATGAT